>JAICXK010000122.1 GCA_025980435.1 Bryobacteraceae bacterium | reverse complement strand
GTCCGTGTCGGAGAGGCAGCGCGGGCTCCCGATTTTCCCAAAGCCGCCGCCCGGCTACTCGGCAACTCGCAACTGCGGCACAATGTGCGCCATGCGACCGATGTGATCCGGAACAAGCGCGCGCGAGTAGTGGACGAGATGCCGGATTGGGAACAGCTTCGTGAAGCGGGCCGGCGCATCAAGCAGCACACGCTACGGCATCTGGACGCTTATCTGGAGCAGTTTGAATCGGCTTGTATCCGCGCGGGAGGGCACGTCCACTGGGCTCGCGATGCGGATGAGGCAAACGGGATTATTGTTTCGCTGGTCCGCGGATACGATGCGGCGGAGGTTATCAAGGTGAAAACGATGACCTCCGATGAAACCGCGCTCAATACCGCATTGGAAGCGGCCGGAGTTACGCCATATGAAACGGATCTGGCGGATCTGATCGTGCAACTCGGCGAAGACCGGCCGTCCCACATCGTGGTTCCCGCGCTTCATCGCAACAAAATGGAGATCCGCCGGATCTTCCTCGAAAAGATGAAGCTGAAGGAACTCGGTGACCGGCCGGAAGATCTGGCCGATGCCGCCCGCCGTTACCTGCGGGAGAAGTTCCTGCGCGTAAAGGTTGGAATCAGCGGCGCGAATTTTGCTATCGCCCAAACTGGTTCCGTCTGCGTGGTCGAATCTGAGGGGAACGGGCGCATGTGCCTTTCGCTTCCGGAAGTATTGATCAGCCTGGTTGGACTCGAAAAGATCATTCCAACGTTCCAAGACCTGGAGGTTTTTCTCCAGTTGCTTCCGCGCTCGGCCACAGGCGAACGCATGAATCCTTATAATTCCGTCTGGACCGGCATTACGCCTGGAGATGGCCCACGCGAATTTCATGTCGTGCTGCTGGATAACGGACGCGCAAACGTCCTTGCAGATGAAGAATCACGCGACACGCTCAATTGCATCCGCTGCGGAGCGTGCCTGAACGCTTGCCCGGTGTACCATCAAACCGGCGGACATGCATACGGCTCGGTATACGCGGGTCCCATCGGCGCAATCCTCACGCCGCAACTGCAGTCGATGGAGCATTCACAATCCCTTCCCTACGCATCATCACTCTGCGGCGCGTGCTATGAAGTGTGCCCCGTCAAGATCAACATTCCCGAGATCCTGATTCACCTACGGGGGGAAATTGTGGAAAAAGGCGATGCGCCGCTTTCAGAACGCATTGCGATGAAGGCGGCTGCCTTCGCTCTCGAAACTCCGGGCCGTTTGTCGGCTGCGCAGAGACTCGCCCGCATTGCTCAAGTCCCCTTCGAGCGCAACGGACTGATCCATCATTTGCCTGGGCAGCTTAGCGGGTGGACAGCCGTGCGGGATCTCGAACCTGTTCCGAGACAGTCGTTCCGCCAATGGTGGCGCGAGCGCCGGAAGGTGAAGCCCGGATGACTACAGCCAGGGAAGAAATTCTTAAGCGAATCCGTGCAGCCAATGGAGCGCAGCGCACTTCTCGCGAGCACGAATACGAGACAGTGCCGCGCCACTATCGCCAGACCGGGGAGTTGGACCCGAACGCGCGGCTGGAGTTATTCACCGACCGCTTGCGCGACTATGATGCGATGGTTTCCCGGTGCGTGAAGCCGGGTATCCGCGAGGCGATCGCCGGCGTGTTGAGGGCACGCAACAAATCAAGGTTGCTGATACCCGAGGCCTTGCCTCCCGAATGGCTACCGGACAGTTTCACCTTCGTCCCGGACTCGGGATTGGCCTACGGAGAGATCGACGCGAGCCAGGGTGTCGTAACCGGCTGCGTTCTTGCGATTGCCTGGACCGGAACCATCGTGCTACGGCACGCCCCGGGCGAGGGCCGCCGCGCTCTTACGCTGATTCCGGATTACCATCTGTGCATTGTCTTTGCAAACCAGGTTGTCGAGACCGTTCCGGAAGGAATTCGCGAAATGGCAAACTTCAGCGGGGCTCCGTTGACAACCATCTCAGGGCCGTCCGCCACTTCCGACATTGAGATGACTCGCGTGAAGGGCGTTCACGGCCCCAGAACGTTGGATGTCATCGTCGTAGAGTGAGGAGTCAGATATGCAAGCCAAGCTAACGGACAAAATTTTCCATGCGCTCGAATCGTTCCGGATTGAACTCCCGTCGTGGGGATTCGCGAATACCGGAACCCGCTTCGGCAAATTCCTGCAGCCCGCGGCCGCGACGAGTATTGAAGAGAAGTTCAGCGATGCCGCGCAAGTGCATGCAGTAACGGGCGTCTGTCCGTCTGTCGCTTTGCATGTCCTGTGGGATTTTCCGCGCGGTTTGCAAAGTGTCGAGGAGATCGCCCGGCTTGCCGGCCGCTACGGCATAAAGCCCGGCTGTATCAATCCGAATCTTTTTCAGGATCAGGCATACAAGTTCGGATCTTTCGGCAACCCCGACCCGGCTATCCGCGAACAGGCGCTGCAACACGCGCGAGACAGCATCGAAATCGGCCAGCAGTTGCGGAGCCGCGATATATCTTTCTGGTTTGCCGATGGCTCAAATTATCCAGGTACCGCCGGCATCCGGCAGCGAAAGCGCTGGTTTGAGGAGTGCCTGCTGGCGGCGCATAGTGAGCTGGCGCTTGGGCAGCGCATGCTCATCGAATATAAGCCGTTTGAGCCTGCCTTTTATCACACCGATATTGCGGATTGGGGAATGGCGCTTCTGCTGGCCCGGGCCGCCGGCCCGCAAGCCAAGGTGCTGGTGGATACCGGGCATCATTATTCGGCGCAGAACATCGAGCAGATTGTGGCCTGGCTGCTTTCGGAAGGAATGCTCGGCGGCTTCCATTTCAACGACAGACGGTATGCCGATGACGACCTGACCCTGGGCTCGATCGATCCCTATCAGATCTTCCGGATCTTTCACGAAATTCTGTACTTCCAATGGGAGGAGAAAGGGCGCGCCGACATCGCGTACATGGTGGATCAAAGCCACAATCTGAAAGGCAAGATAGAGGCAATGATTCAGACCGTGACCGTCGCGCAAGAGCTGTTCGCGAAAGCCTCATTGGCGGATCACAAGCGTCTGGCCGCGGCTCAGCAAGGCTGCGATCTTATTCCCGCGGAATCCATTCTGCAGGATGCGTTCTCAACCGATGTCCGTCCCGCCATTCGCGAATGGCGGCTGTCGAAGGGCTTACCCGCGGATCCGATGAAGGCGTTCCTGGAAAGCGGCTATCTGGAGCGCATCTCGCAGGAACGCGGCGCGCGTAATATGTCTAGCGCCGGATCATATGCCTGAGGACGAGAATAACCTGTAAGCATGAGCGCAACGGCTGAGATCACGCATTTGAAGGACCTCTGGGATGAGAAGCGGGCGGCGGCTCTCGCCGAAAATCCGCTGGCGCTGCTCCGCTATCGCTCAAACCTGCTTGGGGCGGACCTGCGCATCACAAATTTCGGGGGCGGCAATACCAGTTCGAAATTCGAATTGCCTGACCCGTTCAGCGGAAGACCCGTGCGAGTTCTGGCGGTGAAGGGGAGCGGCGGCGATCTGGGATCCATTCAGGAATCAGGCTTCGCACTGCTGTACCTGGACCGATTGGAGCAGTTGAAGGCGCTGTACCGCGGCGAACGACATGAAGATGAGATGGTCCGGTATTATCCGCTTTGCGCCTTTGGCGAAAACCGGGTGGCCGCTTCGATCGATACGCCGTTGCATGCGTTTCTGCCCTTTGCGAACGTCGATCATCTGCATCCGGATTGGGCCATAGCGATTGCTGCCAGCGCAAACGGCGAGCAAAAGTTATCGGAATTCAACCAGAGTTTTGGCCGGAAGATTCTCTGGATTCCATGGCAGCGCCCCGGTTTCGAGCTGGCTGTGATGCTGGAGCGCGCCGTAGACGACAACCCGGGCTGCGATGGGCTTCTTCTGGGCAGCCACGGCCTCTTTACCTGGGGCGATACCCAGCGCGAATGCTATCTGAACAGCATCCGAATCATCGATCAGATGGGCGCCTTTATACACGAGCATGAGGCGGGGAGAGGCCCCAGGTTCGGCGGAGTTTCGTTTGCACCGCGCCCAGATCGCAAGGAAGTTGCCGCAACCATTTTTCCTACTTTGCGCGGAGTTGTTTCGTCGAACCGCCGTGTGATCGGGCACTATAACGAGGACCAGGATGCGTTGGCGTTTGCCGGATCGAAATGGGCGCGTGAACTCGGCACGCTCGGGACCAGTTGCCCTGATCACTTCCTGCGGACGCGCATCTGCCCGATGTTCGTCGATTGGAATCCGGAGCGAGGCATTAACGATCTGAAGGGCGCTATAGCCGGGCGCGCCGCTGAGTATCGCGGCGAGTACGCTAAATACTACTCCGATTGGGCAACGCCCGATTCACCTCCACTCCGCGACTCGAATCCGTCGGTAATCATGGTTCCCGGGCTCGGCATTTTCGGCTTCGGGAAGAACAAGAAGGAAGCGCGCATCGCCACCGAATTTTTTATTAATGCCATTCACGTGATGGCGGGAGCGAACGCGCTGGAATCCGGTAACCCGCCGGATGTGCTTCCGCAGGCCCGGCGACCCGAGCAATCGCTCCAGTTTGCAAGTTTTCACAACTATGTCGCCCTGCCGCGTTCCGAAGCCTTTCGCATCGAGTATTGGGCGTTGGAAGAGGCCAAGCTGCAGCGCATGCCTCCGGAAGCGGAGTTCAGCCGGAAGATCGCAATGGTTGTGGGTGGCGGAAGCGGTATCGGCCGCGAGGTTGCGCTGGCGCTCGCTCGCAAGGGCGCACATGTAATCGTCGCAGACCAGAATACAGACGCGGCCAAATCGGTTGCCTCCGAAGCAGCCGCTGTTTCCCTCGGGGAGGGCGTTACCCATACGCCCGTTGACATCGGCTCGGAAGAAAGTATCGCGGCTGCCGTACGTCACTCGGTATTGCAGTTCGGCGGGATCGACATCGTCATCAACACCGCTGCGATTTTTCCGGTTGCGGACGGAGGCGGGAAACTGACGGAGCCGCAGTGGAGCAAGACGTTCCTGGTAAACGTAACAGGCAATCATTTGCTTGCAGAGGGAGCGGGTCAAATTTTTCGCGATCAGAAGTTACCGGCTTCCGTTGTCCTTACCGGCTCCGCCAATGCGATCGTTCCCAAGCATGGCAGCGAAGCCTACGACGTCAGTAAAGCGGCCCTGAATCACCTGGTTCGGGAACTGGCCGTCGGACTTGCGCCAAAGGTAAGAGTGAACGCCATCGCGCCCGCGACCGTGGTGGCCGGCTCGACCATGTTTCCCCGGGATCGCGTCATGCAATCGCTCCGGAAATACCAAATTGCGTTCTCGGAAGATGAATCGACAGAGGATCTTCGCGGAAAACTCGCCGATTTCTACGCGCAACGGACTCTGACGCGCCAGCCGATTCTCCCGAAGGACTGTGCGACCGCAATCCTCTGGCTTGCGAGCGATGAAAGCTCAAAGACCACCGGCCATATCATCCCGGTTGACGGCGGCTTGCAGGAGGCCTTCCTGCGATGATGCGTCCCCGCGGTGAAGCGAAATGACGCCTAATCCCGCACTCGGCGTTGTTTATCACTGGCTAGGTGGTCTCGCTTCCGGGAGCTTTTACGTTCCGTATCGGCTGGTTAAGCGATGGTCTTGGGAAACGTACTGGCTGGTTGGCGGCGTTTTCAGTTGGATTATTGCCCCCTGGATTGTGGCGTCGCTTCTCACCAATAAACTGCCCGCTGTCCTGGCCGCTACTCCGGGATCCACCCTGTTCTGGTGTTTCTTCTTCGGATTGCTGTGGGGTATCGGGGGCCTGACATTCGGACTGACCATGCGCTATCTGGGGCTCTCGCTCGGTATGGCAATTGTGATGGGACTGTGCGCAGCATTCGGAACGCTAATGCCGCCGATTTTTAAGGGTCTGTTCGTTTCTCAGGTCCTAGGGACGACCTCGGGGCGCGTGATTCTGGTCGGAATCGGCGTGTGCCTCGCGGGTCTGGCGATTGCCGGTATCGCGGGCATTTACAAGGAGCGCGCGCTGCCCCCCGAGGAACGGCAAACCGCCATTAAGGAATTCGATCTGAAGAAGGGCTTTCTGGTTGCGATTTTGTCTGGCGTCATGAGCGCCTGTTTCGCTTACGGTCTGGCTGCCGGCGATCCGATTCGAGATCTCACGATTCACTTCGGGACACCGGCGCTGTGGCAGGGGCTGCCGGTACTGGTGGTCGTCCTGATCGGCGGTTTCACCACGAATTTCATCTGGACCGTTCTGCTGAACATCCGCAACAGAAGCGGTCGTGAATATCTGAGCTCACGATTGCCTGCTCCGCTTCCTAACGGCGAATCGCCGCAGCCGATTGAAGAGACTGCTTTGAGCGGACCAACTGCCGGCGTAGTGACGTCTACTCCGACGGAGGTGCTGCGGGAGACCGTGCGTGTACCGCTCACCTCGAATTATCTGTGGTGCGCATTGGCCGGGGTGACGTGGTACATGCAGTTTTTCTTCTACACCATGGGCGAGACGCAAATGGGAGCGTACAAGTTTTCAAGCTGGACCATTCATATGGCCAGCATTGTGATTTTTAGCTCGCTTTGGGGGATTGGGTTAAGCGAATGGAAGGGTGCTGGCCGAACCGCTCATACATTTCTGGCTATCGGGTTAGCCGTTCTGGTCGGTTCCACCGTAATTATCGGTTACGGCAATTATTTGGCGACGTTGCATTAGGTGAAGCATTCGGTCAGGTCGTGGATTCAAGAATGGCCTGCGCCCATTCGAAGTACCCCACATGCGGGCTCCAATATTCGTTCGTGCGCCAGGTTCCTGCGTAACCGGTGTCGAGAATTGGCTCATCGGCGGCATTGCCGCAGATGCCGTTCATGATGCCTCCCGGAATAACGCCTACATAGCGGGAATGTGGATAGGGATTTCGCTCGCCGATGCCGCTGGCGAGGGTGGCGCCGAACGGATTGGCTCCAAATGTCCATTCAAGCTGGCGGTAGGCGAGTTCGCGCCAGGCGCGTTGGTTAAATTCCGCGGCAGCGCTGGCGAGCAGCACGGCATG
This sequence comes from Bryobacteraceae bacterium, assembly GCA_025980435.1. Lineage (GTDB taxonomy): Bacteria > Acidobacteriota > Terriglobia > Bryobacterales > Bryobacteraceae > Bog-105. Next base: position 7,066 of record JAICXK010000122.1, on the reverse strand, counting down.
GGACGCCAGATGCGCGTTCAAACCCTGCCACCAGAACTGCTTGCGCACCGGCATGAAGAATCGGTAAGTTAGATTTCCCGAGAGCGGACGATAATGCTCCGGAGTCGGGGAACCGTGATAAATACCAAACGGCATGAGTCCGTAGGCAGAGCGATTGCACATCGGAACAACGTAGGCTTCGATGTACCGGCGCGCTGCTTCGCGCCACGATTTCGCTGACCCCGAATCGGGGAAAGCACGCGCCGCTTCGAGAATCGCGAAAGCAGGAAGCGCGCTGTGGACCGCGTTTTTATATGGTTCGGTACTCTTTGCGGATGTAGACCAGAAGCCGGTCACGGCGCGATCGCTACCCGAGCCCGTCTGCTGAAGGCCTGCGAGACGGGTTGCGATCTCTTCCGCCGCGCGACGCATCGCCGACTCGGAAGTCGCGCGGTGCAGCTCGACCGCGGCCAGCGTCCACCAGCCTAGTTCCTCCGTATCGCCTTCGTGCGGATTCACATTCCAGCAACGCCTTGCCGCGTCCAGGCAGCGCGCGCTGTAATCACGATCGGCAGCCTTGAACTGTTGCGCGTACATGGATTCCATGGCGGTGAACATAGCCTGGATCAAAGGGCGCTTAGCCGGATTGAGATAGCGGTCGTCCGGCGTACCCGTGATGTTATCGGTCCAATGGTTGTCGCTGTTATCGCCATTGACTCCGCCCGCCACATCGGCCCAGACCCGGCCATCCGTATCCTGCATTTTCAGGAAATACGAATTCCCCCAGCGCAGTTCCTCTTCGAGCGGCGCCAGGCCGGACCCCGCGAGGTCCCATCCGGCGCCCAGATGCCGGGCGATAGCAAGCAACCCAAAGGCGTTCATCATGGTCGCGTCCATCCATTTCCTCAGGTCGCCCGCATCGTGCCAGCCGCCGGTGGCGTCCACGTGCGCGCCTGTATCGCGGCGACGCGCGTCATCGAGATGGCATACTCCATGCACGTTAGGGGTCGCAACGCCACAACGCTGCGCGCGATGATAGCTGACGACAACGGGTAGAAAACGGCGCCATGCGTCCTTGCGAATAAAAAAAGGCGGAGAAAGCTCGTCGCCTGCGCGGATTTGATAGAGCCCCTGGCGCGTGATATCGCCGAAATCGGCGGCCACCGCGGCGCCGAGATCCGAAGACACGGACACCAGCGGCCGCTCCGCCCGGAACGCCGGTCCGCTGCTTATGTCTCGCATAACAAAGCTCCGTATCGTTGTGCTGCGCACGATGATCCGCTTCCGCGCCTCGGGACGAAAACCGACGTGACAGATTGCGATGGATGCTCCGGCACCAGGGGTCATTTTCTCGACAGGATCGGCCTGCGGTGGACCTTCCTGCGCAGAGAGGGCAAATGCGGATGGACCGAGGGCAGTCATTGAATAAAGAAATTGGCGGCGTTCCACATGAAAATATTTATCAAAGCGAAATGGCGCGAGCTGCGTATTTAAATATGAGCGAAAGCTCACATATGTAGAATGTGGAAGTGCGCTCGTATGCGGCAATGAAGCTTCGGAGGCTTCCGCAACAGGAGCGAGGTGAGCGCCGTGTCACGACCCTGCTGGACGCAGCGGCAGCCGTAATCGCCGAAACTGGTTATGATGCGGCGACTATGAGCGAGATCGCGGCCCGGGCAGGCGCGTCGATCGGGTCTCTTTACCAGTTTTTCCCGAATAAACAGTCCATCACACAGGCGCTTCGAGCGCAGTATGGGAGAGAGTTCCAGGAGCTGTGGTCTCCTCTGGAGAGCACAGCAGCATCTCTCACAATTGAGCAACTCGTGAGCAGGCTGATCGATGACACGGTTCAGTTGATGGAGCGGCATCCTGCGTTGCTTCCGCTCATGGATGCACCTTGCAGCACGCGCAATCCCCCGATTCGCAAGCTCTTGCGGCAGCATATCGCCCGCGGCCTGAGAGCGAAGAAGCCCAGCCTATCTGAAGTGGTGGCAGCGCGCTTAGCTACCGTGACCTTGCAAACAATGAGAGGCGTGCGGGAGCTTTACCGCGAATTCGAAACGCGCGAAAGAAGAGCTCTAATCCAAGAGTACAAGCTGATGCTCGTTTGCTATCTAACCTATCAACTTGAGACTTAGCAAGAATTTATGCCGACTTTATCGAAACTGAAAATAGCCGGACCAATCATTGCTGCTCTGCTGCTCGCATCCGGGTGCGGCAGCAAGGCCCAAACGCATGCCACACCGCCCCCTCCTACGGTCGGCATCACGACTGTAGAGCGGAAGAGCGTTCCCATCTACGGCAACTGGGTCGCGACGCTCGTAGGCTATGAAACAGCGAATATTCAACCGCAAGTCTCCGGGTACCTGATAAGGCAGACGTATCGGGAAGGATCGTATGTTCACAAGGGAGACGTGCTGTTCGAGATTGATCCGCGGCCGTTCCAGGCGGTAGTAGATCAAGCCAAGGCGCAACTGGCGCAGGCTAAAGGCCAGCTTGGCCAGGCACAGGCGCAATTCGGCTTGGCGCAGATTAATGTCAAGCGCGATACGCCTTTGGCGAAGGCGCACGCGATTGCTCAAAGCCAGCTCGATAACGACATTCAGGCGGAGGCTCAGACACAGGCCCTGATCAAAGCGAATGAGGCGGCTATCGAAGCGGCCCAGGCAGCCATTGAGACGGCAAGCCTGAATCTCGGATTCACAAAGGTTCGCTCGCTGCTCGACGGAATCGCGGGTATCGCGAATACACAGATCGGCAATCTTGTGAGCCAGTCAACCGTGCTCACGACGGTTTCCCGGATGAACCCGATCAAGGTCTACTTTTCTATCAGCGAGCAGGAGTATTTGAGCCTTGCAGGCGCCATCGAGAACGGCGCTCAGAATGTAGATTTGCTGCGAGTCAAGAACCCCGTCAAGCTCGAACTTACTCTGGCAAACGGGAACGTGTATCCGCGACAGGGACGGGTTCTCTTTGCCGATCGCCAGGTGAACAGCCAGACGGGGACCATATTGCTTGTCGGTGCGTTTGCAAATCCGGGCAACCTCCTGCGGCCCGGCCAATTCGGCCGCATTCGCGCTATGACGGCGTTCAATCGGAACGCGCTGCTGGTTCCTCAACGCGCGGTTTCGGAACTGCAGGGCAGAGATCAGATTGCTGTCGTAGGCTCTGACAACAAGATCGGCGTCCGCACGGTCGAGATGGGCGACCGAGTAGGAGAGATGTGGATCGTCAATAGCGGACTCAAACCGGGAGAGCGGGTCGTGTCCGAGGGAACATCCAAGGTTCGAGACGGAGAAGTTGTGAACCCGCAGCCCGACACCCTGAAGATCGAATCTCCTTATCCCACGCAAGGGGAAGACAAGTAGGGAATGTCCAAGTTTTTCATTAACCGGCCGATCGTCGCAATTGTGATCGCCATCTTCATGGTGCTGATTGGGCTGATCTCGATGCTCAGGCTGCCGATCGCACAGTTTCCATCAATTGTCCCGCCCGAAATACAGGTTCTGGCAACCTACCCCGGCGCCAATGCGGAAACGCTGGAGCAATCCGTGGCAACACCTCTGGAAGAACAGATCAGCGGGGTCGACAACATGAACTACATGTATTCGATCAATGCCAACAACGGGCAGACGCGAATCACTGTGGATTTTGATGTGGCCACGGATCCGAATATCGATCAGGTACTGACGCAGCTTCGTACCTCACAGGCGCAATCGCAATTGCCCGCGCAAGTCAATACGGCCGGACTTGTGATTCGAAAATCGGCCTCGGCGCCGCTCATGCTGATTGCGCTCTATTCGCCCCACGGCAGCTACAACAGTCTCTTCCTGGCCAATTACGCGTACATCAATTTAGTCGACCAGTTAACCCGGGTTCCGGGTATTTCGCAGGTGAACGTTTTTGGCGCCGGGCAATATGCGATGAGGTGCTGGGTAAGCCCGGATAAGCTCGCCAAGCTGCAGGTAACCGTGCCGCAGGTCATCGCAGCATTGCAGGCGCAAAACACCGTCAATCCGGCCGGCCAGATCGGCGGAGAGCCTGTGCCCAATGGCCAGCAGTTTACTTACAGCGTGCAGGCGCAAGGGAGGTTAACTTCACCGGAGCAATTTGGAAACGTTCTACTGCGGGTCAATCCCGACGGTTCTACATTGCGGCTGAAAGATGTCGCACGCCTCGAACTCGGAGCGCAAACGTACAACTTGACGGGCCGTTATAACGGCAAGCCTTCCGCCATCCTTGCCATCTATCAGTTGCCCGGCTCAAATGCGGTGCAAGCCGCCGAGAATGTCCGGCAGGCAATGGCTAAACTCGGGAAAAGTTTTCCGCAGGATCTTGTATATCAAACCAGTCTCGATACCACGCTGGCGGTAACCGCCGGAATGGAAGAGATCATGTACACGCTTTTCGCCGCGCTCGGTCTGGTGATACTCGTGGTCTACATTTTTCTGCAGGGATGGCGCGCCACGATCATACCGCTGGCCGCTGTTCCGGTTTCGCTTATCGGCACTTTTGTCGTCTTTCCCTTTCTCGGTTTTTCGATCAATACGCTCTCGTTGTTCGGTTTGGTATTGGCTATTGGCCTGGTCGTCGATGACGCCATTGTGGTGGTGGAAGCCGTGGAACGCCATATCGACGAGGGAATGAAGCCGAGAGACGCGGCGCTGCAGGCCATGCAGGAAGTGTCAGGCCCGGTGATTGCGACAGCATTGATTCTGGCCGCTGTCTTTGTCCCCACGGTATTCATACCCGGGATCACCGGCCGCCTTTATCAGCAATTCGCTGTCACGATCGCGATCTCGGTGGCCTTCTCGGCATTCAATGCGCTCTCCCTCAGCCCGGCGCTCGCAGCGATGCTGCTTAAGCCCAGGAAGAAATCGCGCGGGTGGCTGGCGCGTTTCTTCGGCGGATTCAATCGCGCGCTGAAGGGAGCTACCGATCGATACGTCAGGTTTTCCGGCTTACTAATCCGCAGGGCCGTGCTTAGTATCGCCATCCTGGTCGCGTTCGGAGCGGTTGCGTATTTCATCCGCGGCAAACTGCCCTCTTCCTTTCTGCCGGAAGAGGATCAGGGCTACGTTTTTGTCTCACTGCAACTGCCTCAGGCTGCCTCGCTGCAACGGACTTCTGCGGCGGCAGGGCAAGTGGAAGATATCCTCCTGCATACCCCAGGCGTGCAGGGCGTTACTTCGGTTATAGGGTTCAGCCTCTTGAGCCTTGTGCAGAGCACGTACAATGCATTCTTCTTTGTTACGGAGAAGCCCTGGGGGGAGCGCAAGAGCGATAACGAGAGCAATGCCGCCATTCGAGCCCATATCGCAAGCGAGCTTTCTAAAATACCGGATGGCGTCGCGTTTTCCTTCACACCTCCTTCTATCCCGGGCGTCGGAACCTCGGGTGGTGTGCAGTTCATGCTGGAAGACCGGTCGGGCGGAAGCCTCAGCTTCCTTACGGAGAATGTGAATAAGTTCCTTGCGGCCGCGAGGAAGCGCAAGGAGTTGGTGGGAGTAAGCACCACAAATCTTCCGAGCGTTCCACAAAACTATGTGAATGTCGATCGCGCGAAAGTGGTGCGCCAGGGAGTGAACGTCGCGGATGTCTACCAGACGCTTCAGACCTTTATGGGCGGATACCTGGTAAATTACTTCAACCGCTTCGGACGTCAATGGCAGGTGTATGTAGAAGCAGAAGGAAACTATCGCACGAATGCCGATGACCTCCGGCAGTTTTATGTTTCGAATAACAAAGGAACCATGGTTCCGCTCAATGCGGTAAGCGATATCAAGCCTATCAACGGTCCTGAATTTACGCTGCGCTACAACGAATACCACGCAGCGCAAATTAATGCGGCGGCCGCGCCGGGATATAGTTCCGGCCAGGCAATGCAGGCTCTGGAGGAGGTGTTCGCCCAAACCATGCCATCGGAAATGGGATACGACTACACCGGCATGTCTTATCAGGAGCAGAAAGCCGCACAGGGAGTATCGACCACTACGATTTTCGGGTTGTCATTGTTGTTTGTGTTTCTTATCCTCGCGGCACAGTATGAAAGTTGGTCGCTCCCGCTGAGCGTGCTGCTGAGCACTCCAATCGCTGTGTTTGGCGCATATCTATTCCTATGGCAGCGTAAATTCGATAACGACGTGTACGCCCAGATCGGCGTGATCATGCTGATTGGACTCGCCGCGAAGAACGCCATTCTGATTGTCGAATACGCCAAGCATCAGTACGAGAGAGAGAACAAGAGCATTAGAGAGGCTGCGCTTATCGGAGCCCGCATCCGCCTTCGCCCGATCCTGATGACCGCGTTTGCATTCATTCTGGGGTGCGTACCCCTGTGGACCGCGTCGGGGTCGGGAGCGGTTTCGAGAAGAGTGCTGGGAACCACGGTTATCGGTGGAATGCTCTTCGCCTCGCTCATTGCCATTTTCCTGATTCCGGTGATGTTTTATGTGGTCGAGAAATTATCTCACCGCATTCGGGCGAAAGGCGGCGCGCCGATTCCCCAGGAAACGGGACATGAAGGAGAACCGGCCTGATGCGCTGGTCGGGCGGATTGGTTGCCGCTTCCTTGATCCTTCTGGCAAGCTGCACTGTTGGGCCGAACTATAAGCGCCCCGTGGTCAATGCGCCGGCGGTATATCGGGGCGAGGCAACCGGTCAGCAGAGCGCGCAATCTCTGGGCGACGAGAAGTGGTGGACCGTTTTCCAGGATCAGGAACTGCAAAAGCTGATACGCACCGCCCTGACGCAGAATTACGATGTCCGGATTGCCGCCACCCGGATTCTCCAGGCTCAGGCCCAGGTGATTATGGCGCGCGCGGAGCAGTTTCCGGAGGCAAGCGTTGGGCCGAATGTCGGCGGCGTCCGTTCACCCGGAATTCCGGGAGTCTTCAAGAGCTATTCGTACCTGGCCGATGAACTGTCTATTTCGGGGTCGTGGAACATCGACTTTTGGGGCCGCTACCGCCGCGCGACCGAGGCAGCGCGGGCATCGCTGCGCGCCAGCGAATGGGGACGGCAAGCGGTAATCGGCACGCTGGTCGAAAGCCTGGCCGCCGCCTATTTTCAGTTACGCGAGCTTGAC
>JAICXK010000197.1 GCA_025980435.1 Bryobacteraceae bacterium | reverse complement strand
TTATCTGGCGGCCTCCCTTCTCGTAGCTTTCCACCACTTCGGCTTCGCGCTTGCCTTCGTGGGTCAGAACTTTCACCGCGCGCCGATTTACGATGTCCATCATGCCGAGTGAATCTATCCTCACTCGTTTCTCTTCGAACAAAACGGCTGCGGGTACTCGCTCCGGATAAGCCGGCGAAGGACGCGTGGCCATTTCGGTCACCCAGGATGGCGCTTCCTTCTCTTTCGGTTTCGCCAATACGGGCCAGGCAGCTACTGCAATCGCTGCGAAACCGAAAACGAGCTTACGCATTTCGGCTCCTCCTTAGTGGGCGGCGGCGCTAATGTCCGCGGCTTTCAGCGTCAGCATGTGATTGTCGGCTTCGTGCATGCTGTCAAAGACGCCCTTCAATGTTGGATAGACCTGCTTATCGAAAACCAACAGAGTCTTATCGCCGAAACTCAGGCGTCGGTCGTATTTCAGCAGCCTGTTTGCTTTATCCAAGCCCATCGTCACCGTGTAATCGCAAGTGGGGCGCGCGTGAATGCTGCCCGGGGCGTCGGCATGATCGAGGTCAAAGCCGGCTGGCAGCTTTACCTCGACGGTGTCGACTTCCGACCAGGGGAATTCAAAATACACGTGGTTGTGCCGGGTGCTGTCGGTAAATAAGCTTCCGAATCCGGCAGCAAAGTAATCGGGCTGAAGAAACAACCGTTTCCCGGTGCGCTGGGCGTAATGTGGAATCACGATGTGATACGTGACACCGACAGGGTTCGCCGGGTCAGGGGATGCAAAAAAGCCGGCTCTCGTGAGGGAGAAATCGGCGAAGCGTTCTTTCAGTTCGTCGCGCAGTTCCTGTTCGCGCTGGGCATCGTTTGTATCCCGGTTATGTTCGCGCCATTCAGTCGCATAGCTCCCGAATCGCATCACGCGAATATCGCCTTCGAGCGCGCCGTCTTCGGAAAGCGAGAGAACCGCGATGCGCCTCTTCATGTTTTCGGCCGCAGTGAGCATCGGGGTCAGCACCATTTCCGGGTGTTTGTCATCATCTATCAGGGCGTACACACCCTGTTCCTGCCAGCGGAGCTGGCCGCCGGGCAAGGCCGGATTTGTGACGTCGTAAAACCGCCATTTGCCGCCCACATTGACCGCGGTGTCAAACGTGTTAAGGAAGTACCTGGATTGCATCGCCGGAGCAAACAGGAAGGTAGCGCGATCGGAGAGATCCGCGCGGCGCGCGTCGAAACCGAGAGCCTGAGCCAGAGCCAGGAAAGCGTAATTGATATCGGTGGTCGTGCCTTGCTTGCGGTGAATCGTATCCAGGGTGTTTTTGTTGATTCTGGTTTCATCCCGGCTGGCGGTTGCGATTTCATCGCGGCTGGTATCCTTCAGCTCGGTCCGGCAGTAATGTAGCAGCTTGTTCAGCTTCTCATCGTCGTTTGCAGCGCCCGAGACGATCTGCTCAGCCAGGGCCCTGATCTCGCCATTGACTTTGATCTCGTGACTGTATTCGTGATACACGTCCTTGCCGAGCGCCGTCCAGTATTGATCCTTTCCCGACTTGGAATTCTCTTCGTAATAGATCAAAACCCATTGCCGGGCGCTATACCTCGGCAGTGAAAACGGTTCGTCGTGAAATGCCGGCACATTCCTGATTGTGAGGACTTCAAAGCCATCGTGCGTGACGGGGCCGCGCTCCGGATTACATCCAAAGGGAAGATATCGCATCGTCGGATAGGTGATGTAAATGTTCGATAGCGGCTTGATAAAGAACGTCACCTCATCGACCGGATATTCGCTCTGCACGTCGAGCGGCTGGTAGCGATTGGTGCGCTCGCCTTCATTTTTGCGGTAGCGGTATTCGATGATAGAGCCCACTTCGACCGCCGGCATAGCAAACGTAATAACCTTCGTCTTGTAACCGCGCTTCTCGAGAACTTTGTTAAAGATCGAGCCTTTGTCCAGTTCAACGATGGAGCCGTCCGGATGAATCGTGCGGCCCTGCACATCAGAGATGATTTCGGAACGGTAGTACGGCAGTTGCACGTTGCCGAGTTCTTTACCGCGCGCGGTAAAGATCTTGAGGCGCACATATTCGGTAACGATGTTCCGGGGATAGGAAACGCCTTGCTGCTCGTTGGAAATGTGGACCTCGCGGAAAAGCGCTTCGGCATCCGCGTTTGGATCAACTCGGGACTGCTTCAGCGCGAGGTCGGCCGGATTGACGGGCCGCCACTCCGCAACCATTGGAGCAGCAAACAACGTTGCCGCAACCAGACCAAGGAAACCCTGCCGAAAAGACATTTCTTATGCGTGGCTCCCGAGATGGGGGCAGAAGCTACGCCGCCTCCTTTACAACTGTGATTCGGAATATATATTGACAGCGAACTGGGGAAATTCGCAAGCCAGTAAAGTCTGAGTTGGTACTACTTCGCTTTGTATGACCCTCTGCGCGGGTGGGGTATTAGCCTTCTTCTACTTCCTGTCCTGCGATTCCGTAGGCCCTGTGCACATCGTCCAGGGTGAGCGTTCCCAAAACTTCGTCCTGTTTTAAGCGGCTAACCACCTGAATCCGCGATTGAACGGAAAGCAATCGCAATGCGGCGTCCAGCGGTTCGTCGGGATAGAGCCTTATCCCCGGCTCCTGTGCTGTTGCCGGTGAGACACGATACATCGCATCTTCCACGCGCAGCGGCTGGAAATTCCGCTTCTCCTCGGCACTTGGCAAATTGAGGCCGTCCAGATCTGCCAGCATTTTAAAGAACGGCTTCGGGTGGAGTTTCCGCGAGAGCAGGTACGCCGTGATATTGGCGATCATAACGGGCAGAACGATCACATAGCTGGCGCTGAGTTCGAACACCATAAAGATGGATGTGATGGGAACTCGAAACAGGCCGGCGAAGAACGTTCCCATGCCGACCAGCATGTAGGATTCTGCCGGGGCGGCCGCCAGGGGCCAGAAATGGTGCGCGATGCCCCCCAGGGTGCCTCCCAGCATTCCGCCGACAAATAAAGCCGGCGCAAACATACCGCCCGGCGTTTCAGCGGTAAAGGAAAGCAAGGTCACCAGCGCCTTTGCAAGCGTCAGGTATAGCAGTACCTGCCAGATGAACTGTCCATGGAGGGCACTGTTCAGCCCATCGTATCCGGCGCCCATTACCTCGGGGAACCAGAGTCCGACTACTCCTGTAAAAAACCCTGCGGCAGGCGGCAACACATAGTACCTCCAGTCCGGAAGCTGCTCCATATGCTCCTTCAAGGTCTCCACCAGCCACATGAACAGGGCTGACAGCAGTCCGCCCGCGATGCCGATCCCGGCGTAAACCAGCAGTTCGGACACATGCGTCAGTTCGAATGCCGGTATGCGGAACAACGGGTCGTTTCCCAGGAAGGCCCGCATAGTGACCACGGCTGAGACGGCAGCCAGCACGATCGATCCGACTGCAGTGGCGCTCCAGTCGGCCAGCACCTCCTCCATTACGAACAAGACCCCACTGATAGGCGTGTTGAAAGCAGCCGCGATCCCCGCCGCCGCGCCCACGGGAGCGATCAACCGCATATTGTTGCGCGGCAGGTGAAATACCCTGCCCAGTACAGAGGCCACTCCCGCCCCCATCTGGAGCGAAGGATCTTCGGGTCCGAGCGAGTTGCCGCTGCCGATCGAAATACTGCACGCGGCGAACTTGCCGATGATGGTGCTTGAGGAAACGTAACCTTCCGAGCTGTAGATGGCGATCTTGGTCTGATTCACTCCGCTGCCCTTCGCTCGCGGAAATATCTTGCGAACGATGAGTACCGCCAGGATCGCGCCTACCGCCGGGCTTAATAGACGGACCAGGCGAAAGCGGCCCGCCAGGGCGCCCAGCGAGGTCCAGCTAATCATGTCGATCGCGATGTGAAACAGGACCACTAATAGACCGGAAAATACGCCAATAAGCAGCGCCAGTAACAGGAAGCGCTGCGTCTCGCTGAGGCCAATGTGGCCGAGCGGCACCGGCCAGAACCTCCCCTGGTTGCCAGGCGCACGCCTCTCAAGTGAGCGGAACCTCAGCCGGCTACTCATGCGCAATTCTGGGGAGAACGGTATCCAGGGCACGGTCAGAAGCGGACTTCTGTCCGCAAAACATTGCCCGATCCTTCCAAAGCTGCTGCGCCGCGTCCTGTAGCTGAAGGGCCACATCATCGGCAGGGCTGTGCTTCTGAGGTGAAAGCAACTGCCGCGCCGTATCCAAGCGCTGTTGCAAAGGATTCGGCGGTTCAGGTTGCGGCGTTTTGCTTCCCGGCGGTGTGCCGGGTTTGGGCTGGGCGCCGGCAGGCGCCGGTTTCGCCGGCTGTTGCGGCGGCGCTGGCGCGGGCAGGCAGGCTTGCAGGTCCTTTAACACTCGCGCTAGCAGATTTCCACTGCGGCGTAAGCGCTCGGCTAACGAAATGTGCGGTAAGGCCGGATCGATGTCGATCACGTCGTTTGTCAACGCCAGGGCTTGTGAGATCTGCTCGTTCTTCGGAGCCAGGCGCTGGGCGCGCTGGAACTCGTGACGCGCGCTCACATAGTCACCATTGCTGAAGGCGACTTCGCCCAACCCTCGGCGCGCGTCCGCATCGCGCGGCGAATTTTTCGCCAGTTCGCGAAATATCTCCGAAGCCTCCGAAGTAGCTCCGGTGCGAAGCAGCAGAAATCCGATCTCGGCGACCTGCTTCAGATCCGGGGCCGGAGCGTTTGAATAGAGTTGCATCAGCTCGGCAATATATTGGCTGCGGTTTCCCGTTTGATCGAGCAACCGGGCCAGTTCCCAGCGGGCCTGCCTCCGCGCCGGCATCTCGGACGCCGGCCAATATTCATACACGGCGCGCTGATAATAATCGACGGCCTGCGGTATCTTGTGGCGCTCAACAGCTACACGCGCCAACAGAAGATTAATCACTCCATTGGTTGGATCTTCTTGCAAGAGCTGTTCGAGATGGGCCTGGGCTTCGTCAAGCCGCTTGGAGGCCATAAGCGCCCTGGCGAGAGAAAGCCGGTAGTCGGTCTGGTCGGGCGAAAAAATCAACGCCTGGCGGTATTCTTCTATAGCCGAATTCATCTCGCCTCCGGCTGCAAAGGCCTGACCGCGATTGAAGTGCGACTGTCCCAGCGATTCGCGCTCACGGTTGTAAGCAGTGGTCACAAATCCGGTCGCCACAATCGAGAGAATCAGGATGGCGCAAACGGAGACCGTGGCTCGCAAAGTGGTTTGGGTCAGAAACACCGCAGGACCTTATCACCAGAATAGGAGAAGGGTTCAATACGACACCTGATCTTACTTCCAACCGCTTAAGCCCTTCCGGCCACAACCTCCCCTAAGAAAGGCCGGGGCGTTTGCCGAATAGGTAATTGGACCATCCTAACTATGGCAAATCGCGAAGGCGAACCGTTGGCAATGACCGAGCGGCCGGTAACGGACGATTTCCGCCCTCACGCGCTGCGCCAATCGCTGGGTTTAGTCGAGCACTGTCTGACGGACCGGCCAGCCGGGGAGCGGAGATGCAGTGAACAGGAAATGCTGCAGCACTTCCTGGAAATTGAGTCGTCCCGCGAACGCCTGCGTCGGCAGACGCGTGAAGCCGAGGTCTCCGCGCAGGCCAAGAGCGATTTTCTCGCCATGATGAGTCACGAGATGCGTACGCCCCTGAACGGAATCATCGGGATGACCGCCGTTCTGCTCGCGCATACGCTATCCGAGCAGGAGCGCGACTGCGTGGAAACAATACGCCATTCGGGAGAGGTGCTGCTGGGGGTCATTGATGAGGTGCTGGATTTATCCAAGATCGAAGCGGGGCGCCTGCAGCTTGAATGCGCCGAGTTCCACCCGGCCGCAGTAATTGGTGAAGCGCTGCAGGTTGTGGAGTGCGCCGCAGCGCGCAAGCCACTGACCCTGGTTACCTGCATCGAGCGTGAAATGCCGAAAGTGGTCCGAGGCGACAGCGTCCGGATCCGGCAGATTCTGCTCAACCTGTTGAGCAATGCCATCAAATTCACTCCGGCTGGAAAGATCGACCTCCATGCCGGGTCGAAATCGACCGAGGATGGCGGGTATGAGCTGTTCTTCTCGGTTACCGACGACGGAATCGGGATCAGCGAGGCCCAGCAGCAAAAGCTGTTTCGGCCGTTCAGTCAAGCCACGGCATCGACCACCAGGCAGTTCGGTGGAACCGGTTTGGGATTGACGATCTGCAAGAAATTGGCTGAGTTGATGGGGGGAGGCATCGGTGTAAAGAGCCGGCTCGGCCACGGCTCGTGTTTCTGGTTTACAGTCAAGGTGCGCGCCTCCGAAGGACGAGCCATTTCGATGCCTATGCAGAAGTTAATGAAGCTGGAAACGGCGGCAAAACCATTTCGTCTTTTGCTGGTGGACGATAACAGGATCAATCAGAAGGTCGCGCTTATGATGCTGAAGAAGCTCGGCTACGATGCCGACATTGCAAAAAATGGGCGCGAAGCGCTGGCCGCCATTGCATCCCGCCGGTATGATCTTGTGTTGATGGATTGTATTATGCCGGAGATGGACGGCTTCGAAGCCACCCGGCTGCTTCGGTCATCCGGGGGATTGGCTGCGATGCTTCCCGTGATTGCGATGACGGCGAGCGCGTTTGCCGAAGATCGCGAGGCGTGCCTGGCGGCCGGCATGAACGATTACCTTTCCAAGCCTGTGCGCGAATCGGAGCTGGTTCAAAAATTGGAATCCTGGCTGCCGGCCGGCACAGATCGCAAAGCCGTGATGGCTTAGATCTCCTTCCAGAACAACTCAGCATCCGAGCGGCGAACGTAATTGGCATCGAGCACCGCAGGATCGAGCCAATCATCGGCCTCGGCGCAGAGCGCCACCGCAGAGGCCAGAGCGCGGGGCGCTTCGGTGAACGGCATGTCCGCAAAGCGCGTACCCTGGAGCGCGAGCCAGAACGGGCTGCCGGGTACGGTGATGAATTCGTATTCCGGCTCCCGCAGCGTTTCGAGCCAGGCGGAGAAGGGCAGCACCGTTTCGACGGTTACGGGCGCCAGGTACTCATCGTAGACAGCACCGTAGACTTCGCCGCGGCGGGCATCCAGGACTACGGCGCGGAGGCGGTTTTTGCCAAACGAACTCAGCGCCTTCAGATTCGAGACTCCCACGGCGGGTTTTGCACATGCCTCGGCCAGACCCTTCACGGCCGAGAGGCCCACCCGAACGCCCGTAAACGAACCGGGACCGCTCGTGGCGGCGAAGCCATCGATCTCCTGCAGCCGGATTCCAGCGCGACGCAGAGCATCTTGTATGGCCGGGAAAATCAAATGAGCGAAGCCCTCGCTGGAATGGAGCGCTATCTCTGCGATGGTTTGGCCGTTTGAGCGGACTGCCACGCTTCCGCGCTCCGAGGTAGTGTCCAGGGCAAGAATGGTCACGGGGTCAGGCGGTATATCTTGTCCAGCTCGTAACCCTTGCCGTTGGCGTTGATTGCCAACAAGCGCAGGTGGAAGCTGGAGCCGGGCTGTTTCAGCAGATCTTTGGGAATGGTGAAATTACCAAACGAACTCAGGCCCAGCAGCCGGGCCGGCTCGCCGCTGGCGACCACTTCGCCCCACCAAACGAACTGCATGGTACGACTAGCCCGGTTGGCGCGCGTGATCTTGGTCTTGTAAGGCGTCGGGAGCAGGGAATTGATCTGATCACCAGCAGGATCAACGATCTCGAATGGAACCCTTGAAGGATCACTTTCAATTTCCTGTACAGGAGGGTCTTGCGATTCAAAATAGTACGATCTGGCCATCGCTTCCATGTGCCCCTCGCGCGGCAGGCGCAGGATCCAATCGTGCGAGTTATCCGGCGTTGGCCGGCTGAAGACTTCCCCTTTGTAATCCTTTAGCGGAATCTCTTCGCCGCTGATGGGGTTCACCCACACAGGGTTGTATTTGTGCTTGGGGAGATTGATTTCAATGATTCCCGGCTTCTCGGCATAGGCGAGATATTCCACTTCTTCCAGACCAACGGCGCGGGCGCCGTCTACGTCGAAATACGGCTCGAGCTCCCAATGCCGGGTATCCGCCATCAATTTGGCCCAGGCGCCGACCGCCTTAACATTGGCTTCGTTTCGCAAAGCGTCGTAGGAAACGCTGGGGTATTCACCGTTGGTGGTGCAGTTCCACAGTTCGTGACGAAAGGCGTCGGGAGCGGTTGCGGTAATGACGTGGATTTCGGGCTGCTGCGTGAACTGATGTTCGACCGCGGCGAAATCCGGCGTTGGGACCGCTTCGATCAGGTAGTTCATCCAGCCATCGGGCAGAAGAGGGGAGGAAGAAGCGCGGGCGTCGGTTGAACGCGGGTGCTGGAAGCCATCGTATTTTTGAAGCAGTGAGCCCAAATCCTTGAGGAGGGCTCGCGAACCAGGCACATCCTCGAAATGCTCGATGCCCTGCCAGGTAACGTTGAGGCCTCCATAGCGCGCGATGAGATAACGGACCAGGGCGTCGCGCCGCTGCCAGTCATCGAGTGCGCCAGAGCGCAGGAACCCGTCATCGGCAAGGATCAGATCGAGCGTGAAGCCGCGCGTTGAGGCCGCAAGTAGGCGATCGTCGAGAGCTTTGAAATAAGAAAAATCCGGTAATGAATCGCCGGTGAGCGGTTTCATGGCGCTTCGGGACGTGAGCAGCGGGCCGCGAATATGGGTGAAACCGTCGCGCTTGCGAGCATCGAGCCAAGCTTCGAAGGCAGGCTGTTCGATTTCGAGAAACGGAGCCGAAGCCGCCAGCCACAAGTGCGGTTTCTTATTGGTTGTGCGCCAGTGCCGCAGATTGGCTACTTCGACGAGTCCGGACGCGCCGCTGTCACTCACGTTGAAGGTGGATTCCTGGTTGTCGTAGCGCTTGATCGAACTGGTTACGTGAAAGGTCCACGTTCCGGGCTCGGTGGGAGTGAAGCGGATACCGAGCGTGCGACCGCCATCCCAAAAGGCGTGCATGAGATAGGTGGTATGCCGGGGCGAGCGAAATTCGACGTTCAAGAGCTCGTCTTTGTACGGTGATGCATTTGGAGCAATCTCGCCATCGCGCCACTCGAAAGTAAGCTGGCAGGGCATGCCGGAACTGGCTCCCTGCGAACACAACGGAAGCCCGGCAGCGCCCGCGGGAAGCGCCGAAAAAAGTACGAGGAGGGCCGAAAAGCAGAGGCCCGGGACATGCATATACCCAAGCTTAACGTGCGGCAATTAGCAGTCCTGTAGAGAGATTACGAGCAAAATCAGGCAGGTGCTTGAAACAAATTCAAAACTTTTGTA
>JAICXK010000062.1 GCA_025980435.1 Bryobacteraceae bacterium | reverse complement strand
GCAAGGGGAGCCGCAATTTCAACCGGAACACAGAGGCTCAGCAAGGGAACAGCAACGAGCGCCTCGCCGAAACCGAATGCGGATCGAATCAGCGTCGCAATGAATACAATGAGCAAGACCTGCAGAGTGGTGGGTTCCATTCTTCTTTCTGGTGCGGTTCGAGAACGGCACAGCGAACTATTTCTCGGCTTCGGGGCACGGCCCAGCGGTCCCGTATATCCCCATGGTAGTTGCGTGTCGCGCGGGCAACCGGAATGAGAGAATACGGAAGGCGATGCACATTCCGGATAACTTCTTATCTCCTCCGGTTTGGGCCACTCTCGATGGCATCGCGATTCCCGCAGTCGCCTATGTTTCGCGGCAGGCGCAAAGAGCAACCGACAATAGCCGGTTGCCGCTGCTGGGCGTCATGGGAGCGTTCGTCTTTGCCGCGCAGATGATCAATTTTCCGGTGGGCCTTGGGACCAGCGGTCACCTGGTCGGCGGGACGCTGCTCGCTTGCCTCATCGGACCCTGGGCGGCGGCACTGGTAATCACGTCCATCCTGATCGTTCAGGCGCTTGTGTTTCAAGATGGCGGGGTCTTGGCTTTGGGTCCAAACGTAATCAATATGGCGCTGATGGGAGTGCTCTTTGGCTATCTGCCGGCGCGCGCATTTTTCCATACAAAGTGGAAATCGTATGGCGTGTTCGCCGGCGGTTGCTGTTCGGTGCTCGCAAGCGGCGTACTCGCGCTTTCCGAACTGACCCTTTCGGGCATTCGCATGCCAGGCACTCTTTTAGGCGCCTCTCTCGGATTATTCACGATAAACGCAATTCTGGAAGGCGCCATCACCGTTTCCGTCTTGCGGGCGATCGAGCGTTTGAATCCGGGCATCACGGATAGCGTGTTCGGGAAGACTGAATCCATTGGATCCTATTCTTCGCGCTGGCCCAAAGCGGTGGCCGGGTTGGCAGCGGCCTCCCTCGTTTTGGCGGCCGGTGGCGTGCTGATCGCTTCCACCCTGCCCGACGGACTGGAGAACGTGGCGAAAACTCTGGGAATGCGCTTCGGCCAGCCGGCGTTCGTCTCGCCCCTGCGCTATTACCGCATTGAGGCATTCGGATCTGAATGGTTCAGCCGCACCGCGGCCGGAATCTTCGGCCTTGTTCTCATTTACGTTATCTGTGCGCTGGGAGGACACTTACTGGCCCGTGCGCGCCGATCCTACTCTTGATTGCATCCGGCCGGAACCTGATTGCGTCAACCTGCATCTGCGCGCTGGAGTAACCAGGCGACCTTTATCCATTCCCTGGATGCCCGCATAAAGCTGATCCTGCTGTTATCTTTTCTGCTTTCCATCGCGCTACTCCGGGCTCCTTCGGCCCTGCAGCTTACCTGCTGCTTGCTCGCACTCATTGCGATCGCCGCGGCCGCCAGGCTCCCCATCCTTCGGGTGCTTCGCGCTTCGCTGTTCGTTGTTCCGTTTGTCGGCTTGTTTTCACTCTTGGTTTATTTGACCGGGGATGCCTCGCGCGCCTGGTTCATTCTCGCGAAGAGTTATCTCTCGGCTTTCAGCGTGTTGATTTTCATCTCCTCAACACCTCTGCCCAGGCTCCTAGCCGCCGCCCGGTTTTTCCGGCTTCCGGCCCTTCTCGTGGAAGTAACCCAACTCATCTATCGCTACTTGTTTGTCCTGGGCGGCGAGGCGCGCGCCATGCAGATCGCTTTCCGGGCGCGCGGCGGGAAGAGTGGAAGCAGGGCCGTTCATGCGGCATCCGGAATGGTTGCCGTGCTCTTCACCAGGTCGTACGAGAAGGCGGCTATGATACACAAAGCAATGTGTAGCCGAGGCTTCTCCGGGAATTTAATTCAAGCAGTTGAGCTTTCGCCCTTTGGCTTGCAGGAAGGCGCCATCCTTTGCGCGGGCATCGCGCTTTTGATTGGTCTGCACTTCGTGTAAGTTATGTGTACTTTCCTTGACGTACGCAACCTTACGTTTCAGCACCCCGGCGGAACGAAAGCTCTGGACAATGTTTCTTTTCAAATGACCGGGAACGAGAATCTGGCAGTGCTGGGGCCGAACGGCTCGGGCAAGACAACGTTGCTCCTGCACCTAAATGGCACTTTGCGGGGGCGCGGATCGGTTCGTGTCTGCGGCCTGGAAATGTGCGACAAAAATCTCCTGGAGATCAGACGGAAAGCGGGTCTCTTGTTTCAAGAAGCAGACGAACAACTCTTTATGCCCACGGTTATGGACGATGTGATGTTCGGTCCTTTGAACTTAGGCTGGAACAGACAGGAGGCGGAACGGAGGTGTCGAACAGCACTTACCCGTGTGGGTATCTCGGAGGATTTGCTGAACCGTCCGCCGTTTCACCTGAGCACGGGCGAGAAACGGCGCGTCGCGTTGGCAGGTGTACTCGTAATGGAGCCTGAGATTCTCCTCCTCGACGAGCCTACGACCTCCCTTGACCCGCCCGGGCAGCGTGCTTTGCTGGAACTTTTAAGCAGTCTGCCCCAGCCTAAGCTCATCGCCACACACGATGTTCATTTCGCGGCAGCGTTAAGTGAACGAGCAATATTTCTAAAGCGCGGCCGATTGATCGCGGATGGCGGATTACAAGAGGTTATCCGGCGGTTTGACTGGAATCCTTATCCTTGACTCTTTCGGAACGCCGCCCAGCGTTTCTTTTGGGCCGCTGCTATTCTCTTTCGCGCCTCTGGACTCAAGGTCCGCTTTCTTCGATTACCCGCCGGCCTACCCGCGTTAGTGCCGCTCCCACTCTGCGATGTGCTTGAGACCCTTCCGCCTCGAGATCCAAGCATGCTCCGAACCTGAGCGATCTGTTCTTCCAATTTCTCGCGGTGTGCCTCCAGGCCCTGCAAGGCGGCTTCTAAAATTTCTCTACTTGGTCCCGCTGTCGATTTTGCCATACACCCTTACTTAGTAACACATCGCAAAACAAATTCCTAGAAAAGTGCTACTTAAGTTTCCGAATAGCACATTAAAGTTACTGGGCCGTCGTTCACCAGGCGGACGGACATGTGGGCCTGGAAAACGCCGGTCCGCACCGTTATCCCGGACTCCTTGCAGATCTCGACAAAATACTCGTATAACCGCCGCGCAATCTCAGGGGGAGCGGCTTCTGAGTAAGACGGCCGATTTCCCTTCCTGGTGTTTCCGTAAAGAGTAAATTGGGAAATCACCAGCAGCTCGGCGGAAATGTCTCGGACGCTACGGTTCATCTTGCCCTCATTGTCGGGAAATATCCGAAGCTGGATCACCTTCTTCGCTAGATGCTGAGCGTGGGCTTCTGTGTCGTCGTGGCGTATTCCAAGAAATACGAGCAGGCCTGTTCCGATGTTGCCGATGACTGAGCCATCCACCAGAACACTTGCTTCGGAAACTCTTTGCACCAGGGCGCGCATTCGACTGTAGTGCCAAGTATGCCCCAGTCTATCGGGTTGCGGGACGTAGTTGGCCGCGAGCGAAGATGTGGTTTGCCTCCTTTTCGGACCTTCCTGGCACCTGCCAGCACATTCGGTTTTACCGTTAATGATTACGTCGAGCTTGCCCTTGCCGGGTTGCTATGTTTGACCCTCCTCGCTTCACCACGTCTTCAAGCCTGGGCCGTGAAACCCAGAACAAGTGCCTTCGCTGGATGCTTTCACCGCCTTGCGAGCCGAAAGGCCTGGTGCATGCTAGCGCTATTCGTCCTGCCCGTCGCTTTGCGGCTAGCTCTGCTCCCCCGAAGTCCGGTTCCAACTCCCAGCGGTTCCGATGACTTCGGTTATCTGCTGCTCTCCGATACGCTGTCACATGGCCGACTTGCCAATCCCTCACATGCGCTTCATCAGTTCTTTGAAACGAATTTCGTAATACAGGAGCCGACCTACAGCTCCATGTTCTCGCTCGGCCAGGGTTTCCTCCTCGCCTTCGGATCGCTGCTCTTCCGGAACCCATGGGCTGGCGTTCTTATATCGATCGGCGCGTTCGGCAGCCTCTGTTACTGGATGCTGCGCGCGTGGACATCTGCGGGCTGGGCATTAGCAGGCGGGGTACTAACTGCGTGCACATTCGGGCCGCTCTGCTATTGGACAAACTGCTATTGGGGCGGAGCGGTCTCAGCATCGGCCGGCTGCCTAGTTTTCGGAGCGCTCCCACGGCTGCATGATCGGCCAAACCTCCGAAATGGCGCTTTGTTAGGGATCGGGTTATCCGCGCAGTTGCTTACCCGCCCGTTCGAATCCATCCTTCTGGCGCTCAGCGTAATTCTTTATTGCGGCTTTGCTTTCCGGCCCTCGCGCAAATGGTTCCGGCCCTTGGGAGCCGCGGTACTCCTGGTCTTGCCGGCAGTGCTGCTTATCCTGCTTCAAAACAAGAGCGTGACGGGCTCCTGGACGGAAACGCCCTATATGCTGTACCGCTACCAATATGGAGTTCCCACTACGTTTACGTTTCAACCTAATCCAATTCCTCATCGCCCCCTGACAGCGGATCAGGAATTGGACTATCGGGCCGAAGCAACGGTCCATGGCGAAGGCACGGATTCAGCGCGAAAATATGCCGGACGACTGGCCTTCCGGTTGCGGTTCCTGCGCTTTTTCTTCTTTGCCCCGCTTTACCTGGCAATACCGGTGTTTTTTTTGACCGCACGCTCATTCCGTTCTATCTGGGTTCTACTGACGTTGGCTGTTTTTGCCCTCGGTTCGAACTTCTTCCCGTACTTTTATCCGCACTACATCGCCGCCGTGACTTGCCTGTTGGTCCTCGTCGCCATCACCGGCCTGGAAAGATTGAAGACTTTCAAAATCAACGAGCGGCCCATCGGCCCCGCACTCGTATACGTCATTTTGACCCTCTGCGCGGCTCATTTCCTGTTTTGGTATGGCATGCACGCCTTCGCCGGCCAGAGCCTACGGGCGCGAATGGGCAGTTACGAGGCTTGGGACTTCATTAACTACGGCGATCCCGAACATCGCGTCGAGATTAATCAAGAGCTTGCACACGTACCCGGCAAACAACTTGTTTTCGTACGCTACGGGCCGTATCACGGATTTCACCAATGGATTCACAACGCCGCCGATATCGATGGATCTCGCGTCGTGTGGGCCCGCGATCTTGGGCCGGAAGAAAACCAGAAACTCGTGCAGTATTACAACGAGCGCACGGCCTGGCTTCTTGAACCCGATGCCTGGATACCGCGCCTGATTCCCTACCGGACCACCGTAAAGAGCTTCGAATCCGTCCCCTGATCTCTATGCAAAAATCGTGCCTTGTCCCAACAGCCACTGTGGATCAAGCTGCCGTTTGACCGTCTTCATGGCCTCTAGCTCGGCCGATGAATACATGAGTTTCAGCAGATCCGTTTTCGTTTTGCCGATTCCGTGTTCCGCGGCGACGGTTCCTCCAAGCGAGACGGCGTATTCCGCAAACTCATACATCAGTTGCTCGCCATGCCGCGCTTCCTCATCCGATGAGGGCAGCAGGTTGATGTGGTTATTCGCGTCTCCAGCGTGGCCGAAGATCGTGTACTTGCCCGGAAACAGCTCGTCGCACCGCTGTTTGTAACACGCGTACAGCTCGCGGTGATATCGAAACGGAACCGCAAAATCGGTGCTGAACTTCGGGTAACCGCGCCGCCTGGGAATGTCGGTGACGGTTGCGGCCAGGGTGTGGCGGAACTCGCGGAATCGCTCGTGATCGACCGGGCGGAAGCCGAACCAGGATGTCTCGCCGAGCGCGTTCCGCTCCTCCAGGCGCACCGCCCAGCGGTCGATTTCGGAATCTTCCTCGGATTCCAGATTCTGCTCAATCATGAGCGCCGCTTGCGCGCCGGACGGTATGTCCGGGTAAGCCGGCCGCAGGAAATCGAGCGCGGGTCCGTCCAGAAATTCCAAAAGGCGCAGTTCGGAGATCCCTCGCCAGGCTTCCACAGCTTCCAGCGCAGAGGCATCCGAAGGGAAGAAGATCACACCGCTGAGTATCGCCGCAGGCTGGGGAAGCAACTGTAGTTCGGCTCGCGTAACGATTCCAAGCGTGCCTTCACTGCCCGCAAGCAGATCCACCCATTCGACATGCGGCGGCAGGTAGTATCCGGCCGAGTTTTTCGTTGTCTTTGGAATCCGAACCGGGCGGACCGCGAAATCAACCCGCTGACCGCGTTCGAGCCAGCGCGTACGGCCATCCATGAACGTTACTTCCAGTGCAAGCACGTGCCGGCGCACGGAACCGTAGTGGAAGCTGCGCGCTCCGCCCGCGTTCGTGCTGATAATTCCACCGATACAGGCTGAATCCTCGGTGGGATTCGGTCCAAAGAACTGCTTGGTACGTCCGGCAGCTTTCTGCAGATCGCGCAGGAGAACGCCCGCTCCGCAACGCGCTCGCCCGCGTTCGATCTCAATATCCACAAACCGTTCGAGCGATATTACTATGCCGCCCCGTGGAACCCGGGCGCCCGTTAACCCGGTCCCTGCGCCGGCAATCGTGATGGGGGTTCCGGAATGTGAGCACCGGGCAACCAGCGCGCGCACTTCCTCAAGAGTTGCGGGAAGGGCAACGTCCTCGGCATGACCGCGAAATCCCGAGGAGTCCTCCAGGTAACGGCCCATTGCCTCCGAACTGCTCACGTATTCAAGATACGCTGAAGCGAGGTGACGATCGCAAACACGTCCGCAACTCCAATCGTGCTGGTGCTCCTTGCCCTACCCTCCTGGGCGGGTTCTCAACCGTGCGCGCGGTGCCATCCCAGCGAAGTCGCCGGGTTCAACGCCACGCCCATGGCGCATTCGCTCTCGTTACCGACCCCTCAACCGCCCGGCAGTTTCTTCCATGCAGCATCGGGTACCCGCTTCACCATACACTCCGAAGGCCTCCAAACCCTACAGCACTTGGAGCGTCGTGGCGCCAGCGCCGATCATCCGGTTGCATACGTCATCGGTTCGGGAAGCCATGCCTATGGGTTCCTGATCCGGATTGGCGATCATCTCTTTCAATCGCCGATCTCCTACTACACGAAGCGCGGCATTTGGGACATGGCCCCCGGATACGAAACGGATCGAAGTCCCGACTTCGACCGCCCCATCACGCCGGAGTGTCTCTTTTGCCATTCGGGAAGCGCGAAACCCATCCAGGGCACGCTGAACCGCTACGAAACTCCTCCGTTCCAGCATGAGGGCATTACCTGTGAACGCTGCCATGGGCCTTCCGAAGCTCATCTGCGCAGGCCTGTTCCGGGCTCAATCATCAATCCGGCGAACCTCCCTGTTCGGGCCCGTGACAGTATCTGCGAGCAATGCCACTTGAGCGGAGAGGCAAGGATCGCTAACCCGGGCAAGCGCCTCAGCGATTTTCATCCGGGCCAAAATCTGGAGGATGTGTTCTCGGTTTATCTTTCCGCCGGGGCGAGAGATCCGTCTCGCACAAGGCCGCTCAAGGTAATCAGCCAGGCACAGCAACTCGCGCTCAGCACATGCGCGCGCATGAGCCACGGAAAGCTATGGTGCGGATCGTGCCACGATCCACATGAGACCCCGGCTGATGCGAAGTCATACTTTCGGGCACGCTGCCTGACCTGTCACGGGACTTCCCTCGTAAGCACCCATCCGAAGCCGGCCGACGATTGCATCGGCTGCCACATGCCGCGGCGCCCGGTGAAAGATGGCGGCCACACGGTCTTTACCGATCACCGCATTGCGCGTGTACCGCAACCGGAAACTGGAGATAACGCCGATGAATCCCGCGAACCGCTGACAGCTTGGCATGAGCCCGAGCAAACGCTCGAAAAACGTAATCTCGGACTCGCGTATATAGAAGTGGGGCGGAAAGCGCAATCGCCGGACTACATGTATCGCGGGTATCGATTATTGGCCGCATGCCAGCCCGCTTTCCCCAATGACCCGGCTGTATTGACTGGAATTGGATTGGTGTTGTTGGGGACGCATCACGCGACAGAAGCCGCGGCCACCTTCGCGCGAACAGCTCGTCTGGAACCGGTCAACGCAGAGCACGAGCTGGATGAGGGCTTCGCCTGGAAAGAGGCGGGTAATCAGGCGAAAGCGATTGAGAGCTTCGAGAAGGCGCTCCAGATCGATCCACTTCTGAAGCAAGCGTATGAAGGCTTGGCCGCCGTGTACATCCAGGCTCATGAGCCCACAAAAGCCCGCGAGACGTTTGAACGTTATCTGAAAGTCGGGCCCGGGAGCATTGAGGCGCAGGCGGCCGTTCGTTCAATTGCCGCGGGAGCGCCATAAACGCGAGGACGCAGACGACGGAGAAGCGATCGCCCGCGCCAACTGGCGCATTAGCGTGGTTTTCCCGGAGCCTTGGCCTGCGCTTCGAGAAATTTGCGGCGTGCTTCGGCAGCCTTCTCTTTCTGCCCGAGTTTGCGATAGATGCGCGCCAGCACATAGAGCGGTTGTGGAAAATTTGGGTCGAGCGCCGCTGACCGCTCGAGCCAATTCAACGCCAGGTCTGCTTTTCCAAGCTGTTCCAGCGCTTTGCCCCCCAGATAGAAATTGCGGGCTGAGGTTGGATTACGATTGGCTGCAATTGCAGCGGCGTCGAACGCCTTTCTTGTATCTCCGGTTTTGAGAAACAATTCCGCTAAGTCGGCATAGGCCACGTCATACTCGGGATGATCTTTCGCCACAAGCTTGATGGCGGTCAGAAAGTAGCGGGTCGCTTTGGCATTGTCGCCCTTGGCTTCATAACATAGGCCGAGACCGTCGTAAGCTTTATACGAATTTTGATCCAGTCTCAGAACGCGTTCGAATTGCCCGATGGCCTGATCGACCGTGTCCTGCTGGTAATAAATACGGCCAAGCATGTAGGCCGCTTCTTCTCTTTCAGGATGCCGCTCCAGCAGGTCGATAAACGTGCCAATCGCGGAACTGGCATCGCCTTCGAGATACTCGCAGTTTCCCTTGATCTCCAGCGCCGCCGCGTTTCCAGGATCTGCCTCCAAAACGCGATGAGCAACGTCCTTGGCCTCGCGAAAGTGCTGCCCCATAAAGTAGGCATTACCCATTTCGAGCAGAACCGTTTGCTGCCCCGGGCAGGCGGCATCCGCTGCACGGAAGCGCTGTATCGCGTCCTCAAAAGCGCGCTTCTGCATTGCGTCGCGTGCGCTTTGCTCCAGGCGCGCCGCGTCCGTCTGCTTGCAGGTGTTCTTACCTTGACCTTGCGCGCAAAGTAAACCTGCAGCGAAAATCAGCATCAAACAGCGCAACATTTTTACTGCAGCGTAGCGAGTTCCTGCTTTACCTTCGGAATGATACTCCCATACTGCGCCCGTGAGGCTTTGGCCAGAAACGCTTCAAAGCATGATCGCGCTCGGGCGCGATCTCCCTGCATTTCATAGATGAGACCGAGGTTCATCTGCGCTTCTACAAGGTCTGGATCGATCTGTACCGCTCTTTCGAACTGCGCCTGGGCGCCCGCCATGTCGCGCTTTTGAATTGCGATCAGCCCGAGACCGTTGTGCCCCGCCGCGGAATCGGGATCGCTCGCCACCACGAAATTGAATACCCGCCCGGCATCGTCTACCCTGCCCTTCTCCAGATAAGCCGTCGCCAGATTCGTCTGGCTCTCCAGATCGGAAGGATTGAATCGCGCCGCCGTTTCATATTCCGCGATTGCCCGGTCTTTATCTCCTCCGCGCAAAGCCAGATCGGCGATGCGCGAATGGAGACGGCCATTTTCCACTCCATGCTGGAGCGCGCTCTCATACAGGTGCAAAGCATCGCGGTACCGTCCAGCCTTCTCCAGCTCTCCACCCAGTTGATGATAGAGAGAAGGGTTCCCGGGATCCTGCCGCACAGCTTCCTGAAGCAGGGCAATGCGGCGAAGTTCGGATAGTTTCGACGCCGGGTTCTCCGCCTCATACAAGAGCTTCAAAATGCCCACCTGGTCCTTTGGATCCGGACCCTGGCCCTTTAAGTCGTATTCCTGCGGCGAAAAACCGCCCAGATAGCCGAGCGACCGCAACTCCGCAATCTGGCGCTGGTCCACCATATGCGTTTGCACTTTTTCCGAGCCGCCGTTCCCAATCACGTTCTTCAATTGAGCCTCCAGCCGCTGCGCTTCGGCCGCGTGCTGCTGAATGACGTTCGTGAGTTCTCCCGGATCGCGATCCAAGTCGTATAGCTCAGGCCGCGGCGCTCGAATGTATTTCCAGTGATTCGTGCGAATTCCCCGAAGCTCCGCCCATCCCAATGCCAGCTTGGGATAGAGGGTCTCCTCATAGGACACTTCGCTCGCCACCGTCTTTCCGGAAAATGCCGGAACCAGGCTGACCCCCTGGACCGTAGCCGATGTATTTCCACCGAGAAGAGCAAGCAGAGTGGGCAGAAAATCGATGCTCCGCACCTGCTGCTTTACATGCACGCCGGCCGGGATTCCAGGCCCGGCCATCATAAACGCAATGTGAAGCGTCGCATCATAGAGAAAGACTCCGTGGGTGTATTCGCCGTGCTCCGACAAGCTCTCGCCATGATCGGACAGGACGGCGACAATCGTCTTTCCAGCCGGACCTTTCTTCCTTACGGCGTCGAGCAGTCGGCCCACTTCCTGATCGGTATAGGCGATCTCTCCGTCATAGGGCCTGTCCTTGTACTTCTCCTTAAACGGCGGAG
Source organism: Bryobacteraceae bacterium (assembly GCA_025980435.1). Taxonomy (GTDB): domain Bacteria; phylum Acidobacteriota; class Terriglobia; order Bryobacterales; family Bryobacteraceae; genus Bog-105. Next base: position 9,635 of record JAICXK010000062.1, on the reverse strand, counting down.
GAGGATCGTAGGGCATGTGCGGATCGTACAAGTGGACCCACAGGAAATACGGCTTCCCCGATTGCGCGTCGAGCCAGCGAACCGCGCGATCCACGGTGTCGCCGCCGCGCCGTTCGGGATCTTCGCTGAAATCTTCTTTCTTGCCCTGGCGGGGCATCTGATCGTCGTAAACGGAAAAGCCGTTATTGAATCCGACCGCTTTCTTGAGCACCGCGGAGCTAACGAAGGCGGCAGTGTCCCAGCCCTGCTCCTGCAGGATTCTCGCCAGCGGCCGAGCTGACGAGGGCAGTACAAACCCTCCGGTGTTCCGAACGTGATGAACCGTCGGATATTCGCCGGTGAAGATACTCGCGTGCGATGGCGGGGTGAGCGGCGCTTGCGCAACGGCCTTTTCAAAAAGAACGCCCCGCTTCGCCAGAGCATCCAGATTCGGTGTTTCGACGTTCGGATAACCGTAGCAGTGCAAATGGTCGGCGCGCAGCGTGTCGAGCGTGATTACGACGACGTTGAGCGGCTGCCACTGATCGACTGCGGGCGCCTGCGTCTTGCTCTTGCTCGATGAGCAGGAGGAGAGCAGCAGTGGAAGAGCGCACGCCAACCCAAAGAAAGCGGTACTGCGGAGCATGGATGCGTTCCTTACTTTACCAATTTGCCGATGTCGCGGCCGTATCGCCGCAGCCATTCCTCGCGCGTGCACAAGCTGTTCTTGTCGAGAGCGCGGTCGATAGCCAGAATGCCGTCCAGATGATCCATTTCGTGCTGGATTAATTCGGAAAGCGCATCACTCGCTTCGAGTGCTTGCATCGATCCCGAGTCATCGCGGTACCGGATGCTGACCGTTTTCGAGCGCTCCAGGTAAACGAGCAGATTCGGAAACGAGAAGCAATCATCCCACAAGCGGAAGGCTTCCTTGCTTCTATGCAGCCACTCCGGATTGACCATAAAATAAGATGCTCCTGCGAATTCCATGTAAATGATTCGACTGGGAACTCCAATCTGAACCGCACTGATTCCCCTCCCGAAGCCGTGCGATCGTTGGAACTCGTGCAGGGTGTCGCGCAGATCCGTAATCACCTCGGCAGATTCGGCACGGTCCGAAACCGGACGGGAGATCTCGCGCAGCAGCGGATCGCCAAGCTGAAGAATTCGGCGCGCAGGCACATTTCATCATACGGAGTGCTGCGGTGGAAGTCGTCGATTTCTACTACTCTGGTTGTATGGCACGGGTCCGAATGCTGCTTTTGCTGGCCGTATTCACCTGGTCCGCGACGGCCGACACTCGATATCTGGTGAAGATGGGCGACGTCGGCCACGAGATCTTTGTCCGCCAATATTTCCGCGGCAAGGATATGCGCATCGAAGATGTTGATGCGTCGGGTAATGTTGAGCACGCGACGATTATTAAATCCAAAAGACGACTCATGTATCGCCTGGACGAGCCTGCACGGCAATACACCGAATCGCGCGGAGGCGACATGATTACCGATCTCGCATTGCTGCTAACCCGCGCGCCGCGTGTTTACAACTCCGGCAAAACTGTCAACGTCTACTACGAAACGATTGATACCGGCGAACGGCGTCGGATGTTTGGCCTCACGGCGCGCCATTTGATTATTCATGAACGGCACGTTGCGGAGCGCGGCGCCTGCCGCGGCAGTTTCGAAAAGGATCGGGAGGGCTGGTACATGCCGCGAGGTTCGGCCACCCGACCTGAGTATTTCACTGCATCGCTAGCGGCAGGAATGCAATGCCGCGACACAGTCGTGAAGCACGGCAACGACTCGGATCCCGGCATGCCGTTGCAGGAAACGATCATCACGCGGTATGCAGATCCCGGCCATGTCTGGTCTACGAGTGCAGAGGTTCTCGAGTTTTCCAGCGAACCGCTGGATGAAAGCCTGTTCGAGGTCCCCGGCGGCTTTCAACGAGTGGGCGATTTTAGCTGGAGCGAGCACTTAGCATATGACTGGGGCCAAGTGGAGCGCGCCTTTTCTTCCTGGTTCGAATAGGGTCAATAAACCGACCGGTGCTGCCGGCTGCCCTTCGATGCCAGCGAAAAACGCGGCTCGACAGCCGGAGTCGCCGAACCGGTCACGCGCGCGGCCATGTATTCGCCCACCGCCGGACCGTGCTTAAATCCATGCCCCGAGCCGCCGCCCGCGATCCAGACGTTTTCGAATTCAGGGTGGCGGTCCAGGACGAAGTCGCCGTTCGAAGTGTTCTCGTACTGGCACACGCGCGAGTCGACAACCGGCGAATGGGCCAGCGCGGGAAACCGCTCGGCTGTGTAGGCGCGAGCCGCCGCCACCTTTTCAGGATCGACGATCCGGTTGCCGGAATCAGGGTCGAAAGCCGGGCCGTGCAGGTCAAAGGCAACTTTGAAACCGCGCGTCTCCAGGTCTGGAAATCCGTACATGCCGCGGTTATCGCTGAAATCGATCCAGACCGGCATCTGGGGCGCTAAAAACCGGTTATCTCCGGCCGGGATTCCGAAGAAAATTACCTCCTGCCGCGTGGGAAAGATCCGCTTGCCAAGCAATTCCGGAAAAACTTTGCCCAGCCAGGGGCCGCATGCAAAGACAAACGCATCGGCCGCGATGGAGTCTTCGCTCGCGGTTTGAACGGCGCGCAGGCTTCCCTTCCCGGAAGGCGTTCGCACCGCGGCGTGCCGGTACGTACCGCCGTGCTCGACGAATTCGGCAACAACTGCTTGTACGGCTTCGCGAGCCATCAGTGCACCGCTATCGGGCTCGAAAATCGCGCCGGTACCGGTCGGAAGATGCACCTGGGGATACAAGCGCTCGAGATCTTCAAACGAAAGATCGCGAAACGAAACCTGTACTTTGCGCAGCATCTCACGGCTCTGCGCGGCATATTCGTTGCCCGGATTTGCGAACCACAACACGCCGATACGGCGCAAGAAATCGCGCTTCGTCTGCGCGAAAAAATCGGCCCACAGTCCGAGCGAGCGCTTCGCCATCCGCGTATACACTTCATCCGGCCCATACGAGCAGCGGATGATGCGCGATTCGCCGCCGGAACTGGCGCGGCTGCTTGCTGGCCCGTATTCATCGATCAGAGTTACTTTGTACCCTGCCCGCTGCAGATAATGGGCGGTCCAGGCGCCGAACACGCCGGCGCCGATGACCGCGCAGTGACGGGAGTTGACGGCAGGCGGCACGAGCGCGCCAGCCAGAAGTGATTCCGAAAATTCGCGGCGGCTCATAGGAGGCATACGGACGTACCTTCTTCTTTTATCATTGGAGTGTTGTTTTTACGGTTTCTGGTACTGCCGCTTGCAGCGGTCACCCTTTGCGGTCTGCCGGCACAATCTGCTGACGATGATCCTATCGGCGCCGCGGTGGCGGCGCTGCAACGGGGCAATCTCGCCTCCGCCGAAAGCATTCTGCGCGCTGAGCTGCGGCGCCGGCCTGACAATGTCACGGCGGAAGAGGTACTAGGCGTCGTACTCGATCAGGAGAAGAAATTCAGCGAGGCTGATGCGGTGTACCGGCGCGCCCTGACGGCATCGCCGCACTCCGCGCATCTGTTGAACAATTTCGGAAATCATCTGCTGGCGACCGGCCGGCTGGCCGAGGCGCGGAAGACCTTTCTCAAAGTCCTTACACTGAATCCGGGCCAGACAAACGCGAGCGTGCAGCTTGCAACGATCGCGCTACGGCAGAAATCTCCGGCAGAAGCCTTGCGCTATTTGGACAAGTTGCCGGTCCAGGCTCAACAGTCGCCCGCAGTGGCGAAGCTCATGGGCGTGGCTCTTTCATCGGCCGGGCAATACGCGAAAGCGGAGCTGTTTTTTCAGCGCGTATTGACTGCCCAACCGGATGATTTCCGGGCGCTTTACGATCTCGGGCTGGCAGCTTCCCATGCCGGTCATAAGGAACGGGCGCGAGATGTTTTACAAAAGGCGCTCGAAAAACAGCCCGGCAACGTCGACGTGCAATACGATCTGGCAGCCGTCAATGCGGAACTGAACCGGAAGGCTGCCGCCCTGGAGATCCTGGCGCGGGCCGCGCAGCAAGCGCCGGAACGCGCCGATATCCAGGCGCTGATCGGGCACATCTCATCCGATTTGGGTTATTTCGGCGATGCCGCGGACGCCTGGGGGCGCTACATGGAGCTGGCTCCGGCAGATGACAGCGGCCGGCGCGAGCGCGGATTCGCGGAAGCAGCGCTGGGCCTCAAGCCCGACGGCGGTCTCGCCGACCTGAAATGGTTTGTGGAAAAACACCCCAGTGATGCAATCGGGCACTACGAACTGGGAACGGCCGAATGCTCCAGCAATGCGGAGGAAGCGGAGCAGGAGCTAAACCGCGCCCTTACTCTGAAGCCGGATCTCGCCCCCGCCCGCTTTGCCCGGGGGCTTCTAGCATACCGGCGCGGTAAACCGGAATTGGCCCTGACGGACTTCGAGTTTACCGCACAACGCCAACCGAAAAACCCGGCAGTACTCAATCGCCTGGGTGAAACCTACATGGCCCTGAACCGGCCCGAAGATGCCGTACGAGTCTTGCGTACCGCGGCCGAAGGAGCGCCCAACGATTCGACGATCCTGTTGCATTTTGGCCGCGCTTTATCCAAGACAGGCCAGGCGCAGGAGGCGAGGGCCGTATTCGCGCGCGTTCGCGAGCTCGGACCCGGCAGGTCGGAGCTGCCGCATCCCGCTGGATTAATCGACTTTCTGAGCCTTTCTCCCGCCGAACAGCAGGCCCGATACCGGGCTGGAGTGGAGCGGACCGTAAACCGGAATCCTCAGAACGTGGAAGCACAGGTCCGCTATCTGGAATTGCTGCTCGATGACGGCAAGCTTGCTGAAGCCGCAGCCATCTCTCGACAAATACTCGCTTTGAAGCCAAGCCCCGCCCTTCGGTTCGAAGCCGCGCAGATGCTGCGGAAAGCGCAGCAATACGAACTGGCGAAGCAGTTTCAGGACCAGAGGCCGGCGGCGCAATAGTCCGGCGCATCAAGTTTTTCTCACTTCGATGAAATTTTAGATGAAAGTTCTTGAAGAGTTCACGCCCGTTCTGATATCTTGACCCCAGCGGCTCCTCTCAACGAGGGGATCAATGGGTTTCTGTGAGGAGGAATCGTGCATCTGCTCCATGTAGTGAAAGGCGGACTCTGTGAATTTTCCAGGGTTCTGAGCATTCTGGCCTTCGCGTTATTGTTTTGTGAATTGTCGGCCGGTCAGACGTTCACGTCTTCCATGACTGGCGTGGTGACCGACCCGACGGGCGCGGCGGTTGCGAGTGCGCAGGTCGAGTTGAAGAATATGGGGACAAACGATGTCCGTAACTTCACGTCAGGTGACGATGGATCGTATCAGTTCAACAATCTGCAGCCGGGGACGTATGAGGTCACAGTAAGCGCGCCTGGCTTCAAGACGGCTGTTCGGAGTAACCTGACGTTGCAGGCACAAATCAGCAGTCGTGTAAACGTTGCGCTCGAGTTGGGCAACACGCAGCAGAAAGTGGAAGTGACCGGCTCGGCGGTTCTGGTAGACACGGAGACAGCGAACAGCTCAGCGATACTGGACAGCCGGCTCATAAGTGCCCTGCCAAATGGAACACGAAATCCCCTGAACTTCGTTTTGGCTGTCGCCGGCACTACGACGGGACCGGCCGGGCAGACGATCTCATCGAACGGAAACTTTGATCAGTCCTCGAGTAGCTTCGGGATGAACGGCGGCCGCACGGGCGAAGAATCGATTTTGATCGATGGCGCTCCCTCGACGGCTGTCGACTGGGGCGGCCTCATGGTGGCGCCTTTGCAGGACTCCGTACAGGAGGAGCAGATTGTTACCAACACCTACGATGCTCAGTATGAGCGCTCGGGATCAGGGATCGTTACGCTGGTTACTAAAGGGGGCACAAATCAGTTTCACGGTGAAGCGTACGATTATCTGCAGAATTCGGCGCTGGACGCCAACTCCTGGTCGAACAACAAAAATGGCGCCCCTAAAGGAGCATTCAAGCGGAACCAGTTTGGCGGAAATATTAGCGGTCCGATTCTGAAGCGCGCCAATCTGTTTTTCTTCGGTGGATACGAAGGGCTGCGCCAGCCGAGTACGTCAAGCAGTGGACTTGAAACGGTCCCCACGGCTGCCGAGCGCACTGGCGATTTTTCCGGCTCCCTGAATGCCGACGGTACACCAAATCTGATCTACAATCCGTTCACGACGGTAGCGCTTCCCGATGGCACTTACACACGCTCGCAGTTCGCAGGCAACAAGATTCCGCAATCTTTGATCAATCCGGTTGGCGCAAAGATGATGGCGCTCTACCCGCTGCCAAACCGTCCAGGGCTAGGCCCGAATCAAATCAACAACTTCTTTGCGCAGGGGGCGGCGAATACCAATAGCGACAAGATGGATACGCGCGTGGACTGGGAACAGAGTTCGCTCCACCGGCTGTTCGTGCGCTGGTCAGACCGTTTCCGCCAGGACAATACAAATCCCTGTTTTTTCTGTACCGGAGGAGATTCCGGGGTAAATGAGGACGATAACGGCTTCCAGGTGGTCTTGAACGATACCATCACGCCCAGCCCTACCTGGGTCATTAACTCCTTCGTGAGCTACAGCCGTTGGAGGGAGGCACACACGGCGCAAACTCTTGGCACTGCCGACGCATCCACGATCGGATTATCGCCATCGCTCTTCCAGGCGCCGATTCTGCCGGGGATTTCTGTTGAAAATTACGCGGGCCTGGGTGTCACCTTCGGCGGTGGATTTCAAAAGTACGTACGGTACTCGAATACGATCGGAATGAATTTCACCAAGCAGCTTTCAAAGCACACTCTCAAGTTCGGCGGTAATTTTGACGACATGCGAATTAATAACACCGACGAGTCAAACGGTGTGAATACGGGTTCGCCGGCATTCAACTTCGACACCGCACTCACTTCGTGCGACCCGAACTCAGGCGGTCCGTGCACCGCCAGCAACACCGGATCTAGCGTATCCGGCAACGCTCTCGCGTCAATGCTGCTGGGAGCCTCGAGCGGCGGGGGCCAGTCCTTCAACATCGATCCTGCCATGGGTTTGCACAGCTTTGGAGCCTACATTCAGGATCAGTGGAAGGTTACTCCGAGATTGACTGTGAATGTGGGTGTCCGATACGAGAACCAGCGTCCGGCGACGGAGCGATTCGACCGGCTCGATTATTTCAACACGACGGTCGTCAACCCCATCAGTTCTCAGCTCGGCTTCAACGTTCTTGGCGGATTCGAATACGCCAAGGTGAACGGGAATGACCGGTACGCCTGGCCGCCGAACGATAAGGATTTTGCGCCACGCCTCGGGATTGCCTACAAGATCACGGACAAGCTGGTGGCTCGCGCCGGCGCCGGTATCTACTTCCTTCCGCCATCGGCCATGATCAGTTTCGATAATCCGGGGCAGTTCCAGGGTTACAGCTCATCGACAGCCTACAATGCGACGACACAAAACGGGTACGTTCCGCTGAACTTGGTAAACAACCCGTTTCCAACTGGAATCAACCAGCCGACGGGCAGCTCACAGGGCTTACTCACGCTGGTTGGCGACGGCCAAGGCCAGCTCTGGCCGAAAGCGCCCCATCCAACGCCCTACACCGAGCAATGGAGTTTCGACCTCCAATACCAGGTCAGCCCGCATTCGGTGTTTCAAATTGGCTATCTCGGAAATCGCGGCCGCAAGCTGCTGTATGGCAATCCGAACATCAATGCCAACCAGTTGCCCGATCAATACCTGAGCCTGCAATCCCAGCTCGACCAGCAAGTGCCCAATCCGTTCTTTGGCGTTCTTGACCCGAGCACTCCTCTGGGCTCACAGAACACGATCGCCTATAACCAGTTGCTGCGTCCATTCCCCGAGTTCACTTACATCGGTTGGAACCGTTCTCTACCCGGCGCCAGATCGTCCTATAATGCGCTGGACGTTAAATACAATTACAGTTTCAGCGCCGGTTTGAACGTTCTGATGACATACCGGTGGTCCAAGGCGTTGGACAATGGTCCGGAAGATTTCATCGGCTGGGGAACCGGCAACCAGTGGCGCGATTCCTACAACACGATGCTCGATTACAACATCAGCACGCACGATGTTCCGCAGAGCTTCGGGACGGCACTGGTTTACGATCTGCCGTATGGCAGGGGCAAGCATTGGGGGAATAACGCTCCCGGCATAGTAAAGGAAGTGCTCGGCAACTGGCAGGTCTCGAGCGTTATCCGGCTCGCGAGCGGCCTGCCACTCCCAGGCGCGATTTTCTGGAGCTACAACGACCCGCTGAATCAATACGGCTACCCGGCTGGAGTGCAAATAGCCAACCTGGTAGGAAACCCCGTGCCGTCGCACCGCACACCGAATAACTGGATGGATCCTGCTGCGTACACTGCGCCTGCATCTAACTGGACGCTCGGGAATGCGCCCCAGCGCATGACCCAGCTTCGCGAGCGTGCGGTCCGGAACGTGGACCTCTCGGTGGCCAAGAACTTTGGAGGCGAGCGATTTCAGGCCTGGCTCCGCGCCGAATTCCTAAACACGTTCAACTACGCCCAATACAATCTATCGCCATTCAATAATTTCCCCATGTGCGTGACATGCGGAGATTTTGGAGATCTGGATTCTACTGAAAACAGTCCCCGCACGATTCAGGTGAGTTTGAAGCTGGCGTTCTGATTAAGCCAAGGATGCGGGTCTGAGGCCGCAAAGCGGTATCCCGCTGCGCGGCATGAGAGCCCCGCGCAGCCCAAAGGGCCAGCGTCGTTTACTTAAGCGAATGTGCGGATTCGAACTTGTCTTTCGTTCGTACAAAGCGCTGAAACTGAGCGTCAGCGACCATGATTGGACATAAGTACAGTTAAGCTCGCTTACGCTCGCGGCTCCGTTTCAAAACTCAGGATGGCACGAACGCGATCTCAGATACCAGCGATGCACCTTAGTAAATGGTATTGGGCCAGGGGCTGTCCCACCCACTTATTTCTTCAGTGCTAAGTCCGACGGCTTAACGCCTTTCGTGTAAGTCTGATCCAGATACGAGTGCGGATGATACTGGCCAACCAGATCGACATCGGCCTTGGCTGGAACCTTGTTTTCCATCCCCAAGGCCCAATAGGTCGCATTCACCAGCAAGCGGCGCAGCGCTGCGCTTTCCAGATCGTCGGCCGCCCCCATGGTCGATGTGAACGTACGCGCGGTTTTTCCAGACTCCGTAGTGAACGGATGGGTCCATGCCACGGGCATCATCGGGTCGTTTACTTTGCCGGGAACCGGCGGGTCGTTCGGATGCAAACCGGACAGCACCTGTCCGAGAAGCAGGGGCTTGCACGCGGGAAGCATCGGCAAGGTGACCTCATACACTTCGGTGGGCACCCAGATCTCGCCGCTTTTAATGCCGCGCAAGATAGGGCTGTCGGCGGCGCCAGGCGCAAAAAACGCGCGCGTGCTTTGCTTGCCGTGCTCGCCATGGTGCGCGACCCAGGTTTGGCCGAGCACCTTACGGCCGAAGCCGCCTTCCCAGCCGGGAACCTTGCTGTTCCAGGACCATTTCGCGTACGTCTTGCTGGTCTTTAGCTGGAACGGGTGCGTGCCGGTACGGATGGCGACAATCGGCCGGCCCGATTCGGCGTAATCGATGATT
>JAICXK010000126.1 GCA_025980435.1 Bryobacteraceae bacterium | reverse complement strand
GATTACCGAGACTTCGGCCATTGTTCGCATCGCTGGCCTTCCGGCGCTCCGCATGAATGAAGGCCATCTGGAGCAACTCTTTCATCAGCTTCTTCAGAACGCGATCAAGTTCCGCCGTTCGGGAGTGCCGCCGGAAATCGACGTCTCCTATTATCGAAATGCTGGAGGAACCGTATTTTGCATCCGGGACAACGGCATCGGAATCGCGCGCGAGCACCAGGGCCAGATCTTCGGGCTATTTAAGCGCCTGCATGCCTCTCCCGAGTACGATGGCACCGGTCTTGGCCTCGCGATTTGTCAGAAAATCGTGGAACGCTACCAGGGACAGCTTTGGGTGGAATCGGAGCCCGGCAAAGGCGCTCTTTTCTGCTTTCGACTGGGCCAACGGACCGATCTCGCCGCGCCCCGCACATCCGCTGCCTGGGGCTCCCGCTGAGCTTGAAATCGAGGCGCTTTCGCCTTTCGAACGGCGAGGCGTGCCTGCCCCGCTAGGGCTCTGCAATCTTCGCGGCTTTATCGGTTAACGCCGCCACTCCCGGCAGCTCAAATCCCGCCAGAAACTCCAACGACGCGCCTCCGCCGGTCGACACATGGGTAATCTTGTCGCTCACGCCTGCGCTCTTGATCGCTTTTTCGGAATCGCCGCCGCCCACAACCGATACCGCTCCCGAGTCCGCAACGGCCTTAGCTAAGGCCACCGTTCCTGCATCGAACGGCGGCATTTCAAAAATGCCCATGGGTCCGTTCCAGATGATCGTCTTTGCGGCGGACAGAAGCGCCGAATACGCTTCAACCGTTTTGGGCCCGATATCCACCCCAATCTGATCTGGCCCGATACGGCTCACCACTTCATGCGGCGCCCCCGGCTTGATTTCGCGCACGGCTACATGGTCGAGCGGCAGTTTCAGCTTCTCGCCGGCCTTTTCCAGGAGTTGCCGCGCCAGATCAATTTTTTCGGGCTCCACCAGCGAACGCCCCGTCGGCTCGTTTTTCGCGCGCAAGAACGTGTAAGCCATCGCTCCGCCGATCAGCAGTTCGTCCACGACATGAATCAAATTCTCGATGATCTCGATCTTGTCCGAGACCTTGGCTCCGCCCAGCAATGCGACGCACGGCCGCTCCGGATTCTTTACCGCCCGGCTCAGCCACTCCAGTTCCTTGTCCATCAGCAAGCCGGCCGCGGCAATCGGCAGTTGCGAAACCATCCCAACTGTGGAGGCGTGCGCCCGATGCGCCGACCCGAACGCATCGTTCACATAAACATCCGCCAGAGATGCCAACTGCCTCGAGAAATCCGGATCGTTTGCCTCTTCTTCCGAATGAAAACGGAGATTTTCAAGCAAAAGCACCTCCCCTGGTTTCGGCCGTATCGCTGCTACTTCGGGACCTACGGAATCCGGAGCAAGCCGCACCGGCCGGCCCAGCAATTCGCTCAACCGGACTGCCACAGGCGCCAGGCTCATATCCTGCCTGCGCTTCCCCTTCGGCCTCCCCAAATGGCTCGCCAGAATGACCGCTGCCGAATGCTCCAGCGCATACTGGATTGTTGGCAAGGATGCCCGGATTCGCTTGTCGCTGGTGATCTCTCTGCCTCCTTCCGACAGTGGAACGTTGAAATCCACCCGGATGAACACCGTCTTGTTCTTCAAATCCAGATCCTTGATCGACAATTTGGCCATGAAGCCATTCTAGGGTAAGGATTGAATTTCCTTAACCTGGGGCGGCCCTGGACAGCCCCTAAAATCGTTAGTACCTTTGGAAATACTGTAGAAACGCGGAGTACCAGCCGAATAGTACTGTAGGGAGGACCACTCCGGACCCCAAAAGGGTCTAACTGTTGCTAGAGAAATGCTACGTTTTCGCACTATAATCCGTAAGCAACACTTTCGGAGATCTAAGTCTCCTTGGTACTTACGTACCAATGGGCGAGTCCTCCAGGGAAAGTATGGATGTCAACTGCACCTATCCGCGTCTTAATCGCTGACGGACAGCCAATTGTCCTGGAAGGCCTCCGGAGTGTTCTCCGGCAGCATCAAACCATCCAGATCGTCGGGGAAGCTATTGACGGAGTCGAGGCAATCGATAAGACCGTGTTTCTCGAACCCGATGTCGTCTTAATGGATCTCAAACTCCCGCGCGTGGATGGCTTGACCGTCCTTCGGAGTATCCAGACCCGGGCTCCGAACGCAAAAGTAATTCTTTTCGCCTCTGCTGACAACAAAGAAGAGTTTGTGGAGGCTATGAAACTGGGCTGCTCCGGCATCCTCCTTAAAGATGCGGGCACAGGCCTTATCGAAAAGAGTATCCAAAAGGTTCATGCCGGTGAAATCTGGCTCGACTCGAACACCACTGCGGCTGTCATCCGGCAATTCGCCTCGCCGGCCGAGTTGCAGGCCAGCCATGTCAACGGGAAGACCGGTCGCGAGCGCGCCCAGCTAAGCCAGCGCGAACGTGAAATCATCGTTCTGATCGCACAGGGCTACAAGAATAAGGAAATCGCCGAGAAGATGTTCATCACCGAGCAGACCGTGAAGAACCATCTTCACAATGTTTTTGACAAGCTCGGCGTCTCCGATCGTCTCGAACTAGCCCTGTACGCGATTCACAATAGCCTGCACCTCAAGCCGGCTTAAGCTAAGTATTGAAGTGGGGCAGGATGGTATCCTGCGCGGCGGTTGCCAACCGCCGCCTCGGAGGTTCAAGCAACGGCAGCTTCGCGGGTTCTCGGTAACGGCCGGGCCCGATGGATCAGGTGAACCAGGTTGCCATCGGCATCGGTGAAGAAGACCAGCCGGTTTCCCTCGTTCGAGTAGGGTTCGCCTGTGAAGGTAACGCCCTGCTGTTGCAACTGCCCGTAGGCTGCGTCGAAATCGTCTACAGCTATCGCGATATGCCGCATTCCCGGCGTCCGCATCGCGGCATCCGCGCGTTCCCCTTCGGCGGGAATAATCTCGATAAGCGATCCGTTCCCAGCTTCTATGAAGTAGTTGCCCGCATACTCGAAGCTGATCTCGAATTCAAGATTGCTTACGTACCATTCGGCCAATCGCTTTGGATTCGGTGAGGCAATAGCAAAGTGCTCGATACCGGTAAACATAGCCGGGATTGTAGCAACACGCCGTGGCGCACGATTCATCGTGCCGGCGGGCAGTTCACTGCCCGCTTCTCTCGGACGCCATTTGCGCCCGCATCCACGGTTCAAGCCGTGGATCGAGGAAATCTTTAATATGCAGGTCCACGCCCTGAAACTCAGTGGGAGTCGTTTCCACGCCGACCACCCGCATGCCGGCCGCCCGGGCCGCTTCAATGCCGGTCGGAGAATCCTCAAACACAATGCAATCCCGCGGCGCTGTGTGCAGCCGTTTCGCAGCTTCCAGATAAATGTCCGGAAATGGCTTCGGCCGGCTAACCTCCAGCCCATTTACGGCCACTCGAAAGAAGCGCCGCAGACCCAGGCGGTCTAGTACAAAATCGATATTTGCCGGCTCTGCATTGGATCCCACCGCCTTCGACACGTTTCCATACCGCTCCAGGAACTCCGCGAGGCCGGGCACCCGAAATTGTTCCACGCCTGCCTCCAGAATCATTTCCCGGAATAGCTGCTCCTTGGCGGCGCCATGTCCGAACACAACTTCTTCGGACAGCGTGTCACTGATCAGGTCGCGCACCAGCTCCGCGTTCCTCTTGCCGTGCATCCTGCGCTCCACGTTGTCCACCTGAATTCCCAGCCCCCTCAGGTACCGTTCCCAGGCGAGCACGTGAAGCGGCATCGAGTGAATCAAAACACCGTCCAGATCGAAGATCATCGCGCGCTGCCTGTCCGCTCTAGCCTTCACGCGATATGCTCCGCTACTTCACCGAAGGGCTGTCATCCGCTCTCAGATCGCCTAATGCGTATTGAATCCCAGCTCGAATATGCGCCAGCATGGGAGTCTTCGCATATACCCGGTCATCGTGACCGTGACCTTCATAAAACACGCGGCCCTGTCCTTCGCGGCGGATGTAGCTTAGCGCGTAATCTCCATCCGTTCTCGGATTTACTTCCTTCGCCTTGTCCTCTGCGCTCATCTTGCTGTAATCAATACTCGTCAGTACATGCACGTTCCTGCGTGAGAACGATTCCTGTGCAAACGTGTACGTCTCATCTCTGATCTCGAACTCCTTCCTATGGAACATCGCCGTCAGCGGACTGTTCGGATCATCAATCTTGACATGAATAAGCTGCGGATCCGGCCAGTGAAATTTGAAGTACCCGCCGATCAACTTGTTGAACTCCGGCCACTGCAGCACGGGTTTCGGTTCACTGAACATCCGGGGACTGAAGGGGGGCAGCAGCGACTTAAAGTGCCCAATAAAATCCGCCTTGCTGACCTTTCCCGTATTATCCTTGTTCAATTTCTGGAACCAATCGTTGCCGACCGCAGCCCACTCCTGCCGCGTCACGGCATTTTTATGCTCCTCGCCGGTCGCGGTGAGTAGCTGCGCCGCGAGGATGATGGCCATGAAATTACGCCCGCCGGTCCCGCTGTTCGCGGCCGCCTGGGCGGCGAGGCAGTCGGTGTGGTACGAGTCCGTAGCGGCATGAATCGCTGCGATGCCCTTTCCGCTTCTGACGAAATTCAAGAATGCCGCACGCCGTGCCGCCGTGACTGACGGATCCGCGTCGTCGAGAAAGCAGCCAGTCGTACTGTCCAGGAAAATCGCGTCGTATTGTTTAAGATTATTCGCGTTGATGTCCTTTGCGTTGTAGCTGACCGTTGTGGTCCACAAGCCGCCACGCTTTCCCAGCTCTTCCACGGCCTTGGCGGCGAGCGGAATCGAGGCATGCACGAACCCCCCGGGTCCCGTGTGCGCGAAGACCAGTACTTTGCGCGCACGCAGCGGCGTTGTACCCGGCGTCGTGGGCAGGGCCGCAACCATGGCGTCGACAGATTCCTGGCGAACTGCGATAGGTGTGGAATTCCCCGCCGGGTTGAAAGTGTTCGCTTGACCAGGCTTGGCAGCGGGAGGCGTTGGCAGCAGCTTGCTCAAGCCGCTCGTAACCTCATCTCGCGTCAGCCTGCCGCTCTTTGTGGTGTCCCAGTTCGTAAACCACGAGTTAAATCCCGACTCAATCTCGCCGCGGGTCAGCGAGCCATCGCCGTTCGCATCCAGAGCGGTAAACAGCGCCTCAGCAGTCCGCGAGCCCTGTCCCTCCATCCGTAGGCTCACCAAGCCAATCGCAAGCGCCACCACCGCGCCAATCCAGATACCTTTTCTTCCGTCCATCAATCCGGTTCCTCGCATTCACTTTGCCGATACAGAGTCTATCGCGCATGCAATCTGGTCCCTGGGTGGGGCAGACATCCGTGATCGCTGAAAGCTGACGGCTTATTTCCAGTACCGGCTTGCAAATTCCAGGAATGTCGGCCAGTTCGGGCCGGTAGTGTGTCCACCGCTGTGCTGCCGGAATGCCAGATCGCCGCCGATCAATGCTGTCTCCATCGGCGGGAACTGAGTGGTGCCCAGGTCTTCCTTCCCCAGAAGCCGGTACACCGGTCCGGCCGCAACTTCAGCTTCAAACTGCCCTTTATCGTCCAGCCAGTTACCCTCCACCTTAGGCGAGCCCTCGCTGATGAACACCGGGCGGGGCGCGCACAACGCAATCAGTTCGTTCGAATCCACCGGCAGATCGTTAGCGGTGAGCGGGCCTGCGTACTTCAGAAAGTTACCGGCCATCCAGTGATACTCGCCCGTTCCCGCCAGGTTCTCCACCAGTTCTCCGAAGTTGCGGCGATGAGGCTTGGCGCCACCCTCGCCGGAAGAGCCGATAAATCCAATTGCGAAACGCTGGTCGTACGCCATCGTCACCAAAGCCGCTTTCCCGTAGCGCGAAAGGCCCTCGATACCCACCTCCTTTGCATTTACGGATTTATCTGTTTCCAGGTAATCCAGCGCGCGGCTGGCGCCCCACGCCCATGCCCGCAGAGTTCCCCAATCGTCAAGCTTCCGCGGCTGCCCTTTGTTGGCCAGTCCGATAATGCCTTCGGTGAGACCCGCGCCGTTATCGGCTTGAAAGCTGGTCGGTATGAGAACGGCGTAGCCCCAACCCTTCGCGAGTACTTGCTCCTGCCAGGTCGGACCGGTCTGCTTCGGCGGAGTGAACCCCTTCGGCCACTTGAAACCGGGGGGAAACACAAATCCGAACTCGATTATGACGGGGACGCCCGCTCTCGCCTGGGCCGGCGTTGTCAGACTCATCTCGATGGCCACCTTGATCGGTGGATACGAGGAATTATCCACTTGGCCCAAAAGCTTTTTTGTAACGGCCGGAACAGCCCCGACGGTTTGGTGCGTTGTGCTGACCACTTCCCAATTCACTTTCGGCGCATCGGCGGGCACGCGGCCATACACATCCTCATCGAACATTTCAATAAGTTCCGGGCGCCTCTCGTTCCACCACGCCTCAGGCGTCGTAACCTTCTGGCCGTTTCGCAAAACTAGCGCATCCGGCAGCTTATACGGTCTAACCTTGGATTCGTCGTAATTCACCGCATTGGGCGCATTCGGGTGATTCGGATCTGCGCCCGGCCGCAGTTGCTTGATGTGCAGAAGATTCATCAGGCGCTGGTGGTCCTGTTCCGCGGTCAAGTGAACCGGTGCGGGCAGCTTCGCGGGCAACTGTTCCTCTTGGCTCCCGGGCAGCACAGCCGGGAACAGCAGGATTGCACCTGCTAACAACGGCGCAAAGATGTCGTGTTGAATCGGGCGAACTGTTTGTCGAAAGCGGCACGTATGCATACGGCGGAGCTAGCCGCCAACTATATCAATCGTCCCCATCTCAACGCTATAATCAGGGCACGCACAGCCGCGGCAGAAGTCGCTTTTTTTTGGCTGGAAGCGCGGGGCGCAAAGCGTCTTCCTAATTAACAGGTGTCGAAATTACTGACTAGAAAACCGCTTCGTCCGCTGGTTCGTAGTTTGCTCCTGGCCCTGCTCGCGATTTTGGTCCTTGGCCTCGTGGCGCCCTTCATCAATGCAGCTCGTTTCAGTGGAAGGCTCCGCGCGGCTCTGGAATCCTCGCTCGGACGAAAAGTGGAGTTTCAGAGCGTTCACCTCACTCTCTTCTCGGGTCCCGGCTTTTCGCTTGAAAACGTAACCATAGGCGAAGACCCGCGCTTCGGGTTGGAGCCCTTTGCGTATGTGCCTACCCTCGAAGCGCGCGTCCGTCTGGATAAACTGCTGCTCGGGCAACTCCGCCTTTCCAGCATTCGCCTGGTTGATCCCTACTTGAATCTGGTTAAGCAAAGCGACGGAACCTGGAACGTGGTCGAAATGATCGACCGGCTGAGTGCCCCGCGCCGTGCTCCTTTAAATCTCTTCCCCTCGCTCGAGATCTCCGATGGCCGTATCGACTTCAAATTCGGCGTCCGGAAAACGATGCTCTATATTGCTGGAACCGACCTCAATATCTATCCTCAGCGTTCCGGCAAGGTCTATATTCAATTCTCCGGGTCACCGGCCCGTACCGACCGCGCAGGCAACGGCTTCAGCCACTTTCGCGGAACCGCCAACTGGTACACGCGGTCTTCCAAAGCGAATCAGCTCGAAGCCGATATCACCTTGGATGAAAGCAACCTCAGCGAGCTGACTACGTTGCTGGAGGGCCACGATATCGGTATTCATGGAACGGTTACCTCGCACGCCCGGATTTCAGGGCCGTTATCGGGATTGCGCATACTCGGTGATTTGACGCTCGATGATGTCCATCGCTGGGACTTGCTTCCTTCGAGCGGCGAGCAATGGCGCGTACGATATGGCGGCAGCTTGGATTTGCTTGCCCATCGCTGCGATGTCCGAAGCCTTCCCGCGCAAGCAGGCGAAGCGACCCCGGTCTCGGTTGAAATATTGGTCGATAATTTCCTCACTCATCCGGCATGGTCGGTGATTGCCAATCTCCGGCACGCGCCCCTCGATCAACTCTTACCGCTCGGCCAACGGATGGGTATCGCTCTCCCGGAAGGCCTCTCGCTGGCTGGGTCGGTCGATGGCGCAGTCGGCTACTCCAATGATCGCGGCGGCCTGTCCGGTGGAGTTTCCATTCAGAACGTGATCGCTACCGTACCCGATCTGCCGCCCCTGCGCTCTGCTTCGGCTGATGCCACCATCTGGCCGGACCATGTCCATTTCGATCCCGCAATTATTCAAACTTCGGCCGGCGGTACGTTGCGGGCCGGCGGTGATTACTACTTCTCCGGTGAGCTCGCGCATGCTTCGCTCAGCGCGGATCATTTCGCTGTAAACGCACTGAAGCGCACCATCGCCGCGTGGTTTGGCGCGCCCCCGGCCCTCGCTGCCTTCGCCGGCGGTGATATCACGGGGCAACTCAACTATTCGCGCAGCTCCGATACGGACCCTGCAGCCGATCCAGGCGCTCCATCCTGGTCGGGCCAGTTTCAAATCTCCGACGGAACGCTCGATCTGCCGGGCTTGGCCATGCCTCTCAATCACGCTCAGTGCAGGATTGCCTTTGATCCCAGGACTCTCGAACTTAGCCGGTTCTCTGCCGCATTGGGAGAAAACACAATTCACGCCGCCTATCGCTATAATGCGGCGGCTAAACACCCCGAACGTGTTCATATTGAATTGCCTTCCGCGGCCCTGGACCAGTTAGAAGCCGCTTTGCGTCCGGCCTTGCAGCCGGAAGGCCTGCTGGTGAGACTGCGCGTAATGCGCCGGTCGATCCCGTCCTGGCTTTCCGGACGTAACCTCGAAGGCGATCTGACGATCAACCGCTTCTCCGTGAATCAGACTCTGCTGGGTTCGCTTTCGGCGCACTTTGTTTGGCTTGGTCCGGTTGTTCAGTTCACCTCGCTGCGGCTCGCGCAAGGCGAGTCTGTCGTTCATGCGCAGGGATCCCTGAACTTAAGTTCGTATTCTCCTCAATGGCGCTTTCAGGGCGGAGCCACCGGATTCACTTGGGGTGGTGGTTTCTTGAACGCCGATGGGGAATGGCAGACCTCCGGAACCGGCATCGATTGCCTCCGCAATCTCCAGGCCAACGGCACGTTTTCCGGAGAAGATATTGACCTTTCCGCAACCGATTCGTTTGACAGCATCTCCGGTCATTTTGATTTTTCGTTCAACGATGGCGCGCCTAACCTGCGTCTGGCAGGCATCGAGGCTCTACAGGATGGCAATGAGTGGAACGGAGAAGCGGCTACGCAAAAGGATGGAAGGCTGGTGGTCGATCTCGCGCACGCCGGCCGGCAGCTTCATGTGATCAGCGCACTGGCGCCGGAGCGGACGACTTTGATGCCCCGTTCGCCCGCTGTGAGTACGATCGGTGATGATGGACCTCCACTCCGCTAAATTAGTAGTTCACGATGCATTTGCTTGAATCTGTCCATGCAGTGCGTTCCCAGGTCGCGCACGAATTGAACCAGTTTGTGCGCCGTCTTCGCCAATATCGGACCGAGGCCGAATGGGTTTCTTACGTACTGGACGGAGCCGCTGAATTCGTTCCGTACGTGGCCGTATTTTCTCTGCGGAACAATACACTCCATCTGCGTGGCCGGCAAGGCTTCGATTTTCCGGAAGGTCTCTCATTCCCGTTGGAATCGGCCGCGGCATTTGGGAGCGCGGTGGAGACCAAGGATCCGGTAGTCGCTTTACGATCGCCGGGCGAGGTAGGACCCTCCTTGAGCACGCAGAACCAGGCTGATCGTGCCCATATCATTCCTTTCACGAATGGGAGCCGCGTGGTTGCCTTCATTTTCGCCGCCGGCGTTGATCACGACACCCTGAACGCCCTCGAATTGATCGCCGGCATTGGATCTCTCGTTCTGGAGCGTCAATCGAACACGGCTCTGCACATGCACATCGCGTCTGGCGATATAGAGATGCTTGGTGGGGCAGGGCCTCGGCCTGCGCCGGGCGCTCCGCCCGGCCCACTTACTTTTTCAACCCAGCGCCTTCCCTCTCCCCTCCCCGCCTGGGCTGATTTGGATGAGGGCCAGCGCAGCCTCCATGTGCGCGCGCAGCGGTTCTCCCGGGTCACGATTGCCGAACTGCAATTATCCCGGCCGGAAGCCTGTCGCGCAGGACGTGATCAGGCGAACCTGTACGTGTTTCTCAAGGGCGAGATCGATAAGGCTCGCGATACGTACCGCAAGCAATTCATGACAATTCCATCAATGGTCGATTACCTGCATATGGAGTTTGTCCGGACCGCCGCCGAAGGGGACGAACTTAAATTAGGAGCTGATTATCCAGGGCAGTTGGTTTAGTACGCGCATGGCCGCTCTCGGCGGTCGTAACCTGTCTCGTTATCTCCGAATTCCGATCGCCTGTTGCGTGATCGCTCTGTTTGCCGCCGCCGCTGTGCACAAACCGGCCAAGAAGAAGCAACACTCCCCCGCCCCGCAAGCGCCCAAGGTGGTGGGAGCCGCGGGTTTGATCTCGGTAGCTCAGCGTCAGCTTGAGAAAGGCAACTTCTCCGCCGCCGCTGAATACGCGAACGCCGCTTCGAAAAAAGCTCCTATTCTGGACGACTACGCGCAATACATTCGTGCTCAGGCCGAGTACCAGTTGAAAGATTATGCCGCCGTCGCGAAGGCCGCGACCCGCATATTCGATCACACGCCGGTCTCGCCGTTTGTCGGAGCAGGAGCCGCTCTGGCCGTGCGCGCTGACCTGGATGGCGACAACCCCAAGCATGCCCTGGAACTCGTGGAGAAGTACTTCGACGTGATTCCCCAGCCGGAAGCCGATCTGTTGCTGGCCCGCTGTTTCCAGGCTACCGGCGATCTTCCACAAGCGGCCGAATATTTCCAGCGCGTCTATTATCGTTATCCATCCGCCTCGGAAGCCGCCGATGCCGCGAGCGCCCTGGTGGACGTGAAGCAGCGCTTAGGGGATGCGTATCCCCCGCCTATGCCGGCCGCCCTGCTTGGCAGAGCCGAAAAATTATTTCAGGCCAATAATCCAGCCGCGGCCCGTGTCGAACTCGCGGCCGCTATCCCGCAGCTTGGCGGCGCTCAGCGGGATCTGGCGCGCGTGCGCCTCGGCGAAGCCGATTTTTTCAGCAACCATACCGCCGCTGCATTCCAATACCTCAGCGCGCTCAAAGTGGACGATGCTGAAGCCGATGCCGAGCGCCTGAACTATCTCGTCCGCGCCGCCCGCCGCCTCGATCGCCATGCCGATGTAAAACCGTTTCTCGATGATCTGGAGAAGCAGCATCCAACCTCTCTCTGGCGGCTCAAGACCATCGTTGATATCGCGGATCAGGCTCGGGTAGAAAACAAGCCGGACGTCTATCTGCCCCTTTATCGCGCTTGTGCGGCCACCTTCCCCAAAGACTCGCGCGCCGGCTGGTGTCACTGGCGCATCGCGTTTGAGAGCTATCGAAAGGATCAGGAGGATGCCTACGACCTTCTCCGCGAACAGCTCGAACGATATCCGAAGTTTCAGGATACAAACGATGTGCTCTACTTCCTCGGGCGCTTGCAGGAACGCAAAAATGACGATGCTTCCGCTCGCGCCTGCTACGACGAGCTCATCGCCCGGTTCCCGAACACATACTATGCTGTGATCGCTCGTGAACGCTTAAAGCAGCCCCGCATTGAGGCCGCGACCCCGGCCCCTGCGACGTTAGCGTTTCTGCGCTCTATTTCCTGGCCGCCGCGCGAACAGTTTCCCAGCTTCACTCCGGGTGAAGTCACAAAAACTCGCATGGAACGCGCCGAGCTATTGCAGTTGACCGGCTTGAACGATTTCGCCGAAGGTGAGCTGAAGTTCGGAGCCGGTATAGATGATGATCAGGTAAATGTGTACGCCTTCGAGTTGGCAAAGTTCGCTGCCGCCCGTAACGCGCCAAACCAGGCCCTCCATTACATCAAGGCCTACGCTCCGGGATATCTCTACATGCCGCTCGATCAGGCTCCCGTAGCCTTCTGGCGTCTCGCGTTCCCGATGCCTTTCCGGGAATGCGTTGAGCGCCATAGCCGTGCGCAGAGTCTCGATCCGTTTCTGGTCTCGGCGCTGATTCGTCAGGAATCCGAGTTCAACCCGAAAGTCATTTCGCACGCCAATGCCTACGGTTTAATGCAGCTTCTTCCATCCACTGGGAGGCAATTGGCCCGGCACTTTCGGATTCGGCGATTTCGGACGAACGAACTGCTCACCGCCGATCGGAACGTTCAGTTGGGAACGTATTTCTTTCACAATCTGCTGAATTCTTTCGGCGGACAGGTAGAACTCGCTCTCGCTTCCTATAACGCCGGTCCCGGCCGGGCAAAGCTCTGGAACTCATGGGGTCCGTATCGCGAACAGGCCGAATTCATCGAAACCGTTCCATTTCACGAAACGCGCGGGTATATCCAGATTGTGCTCCGGAACGCCGACGTCTACCGGCGCTTGTACGCCGGAAGATCGCCGGATGTGCCCGCCTATCGCGCCAAGCCCGCACCCAAGAACAAGCCGCATAAGCGGCGCACGCATCGATCCGTCAGGCCCTGATTTCTCGTAGCCGCTACAATCGCAGCATGGCGGTAAGTTCGATGCGCCGTTTTCAAAGCGGGCGCATAGCTGATTTCAAGGAATCCGTTATCCGCGAGATGACTCGGCTGGCTTTGGAATACGGCGCAGTGAATCTCGCGCAGGGTTTCCCCGATTTCCCGGCGCCGGCGGAGGTAAAGGCCGCGGCTCAGGCTGCCATAACGCAGGATGCGAATCAGTACTCCGTAACTTGGGGCGCGCCGCCGTTCCGTAAGGCCATCGCTGATTATTACAAGCGCTTCTATGCAATCGAAATAGAACCGCAGCGTGAAATCACAGTTTGTTGCGGCTCGACGGAAGGCATGATCGCGAGCTTACTGGCTCTGGTCGATCCCGGCGACGAGATCGTCCTTTTTGAGCCCTTCTACGAAAACTATTGGCCGGACTCGCAACTCAGTGGGGCCGTTTGCCGTTACGTGCCCTTGCGCCCTCCGGGGTGGACCTTTCCTCCGGACGAGCTGCGCGCCGCCTTCACTAAGCGGACCCGCGCATTCATTCTCAATTCGCCCAATAATCCGACCGGCCGCGTGTTTTCGCGATCCGAGGTCATGCAAATTGCCCGCCTCTGCGAAGAATACGATTGCCTGCTGATCACCGATGAAATCTACGAACACATCGTATTCGATGGCGAACGGCACGTTCCTCCGATCACTCTTCCAGGCATGCGCGACCGCTGTGTTCTGGTGAACAGCCTGAGCAAAACGTTTTCCGTTACCGGCTGGCGGGTTGGATGGGTCATTGCACCGCCCGACCTCACCCCTTCCATCCGCAAGGTGCACGATTTTCTCACCGTCGGTGCGGCCACGCCCCTGCAGCAGGCCGGCATCACTGCGCTCCATCTGCCTGATTCCTATTTCTCCGAACTCGCCCGCGGTTATCAGCAAAAGCGCGATCTGTTGACCGGAATCCTCGAGAACGCCGGCTTCAAATGCCATGCACCGAAAGGCGCGTATTACGTCATGTGCGATATCTCAGGATTCGGTTTTAAGGATGACGTAGCATTCTGCCGTCACCTTGTCGAAAACATCGGAGTGGCTGCCGTGCCAGGATCGAGTTTCTTTTCCAATCCGGCCGACGGCCGGCAGCTCGT
>JAICXK010000168.1 GCA_025980435.1 Bryobacteraceae bacterium | reverse complement strand
TCGCCAATCACAATGTTTCCCGCGATGGGAACGCTCTCAAACGCCTGACGCATCGCTTCGACCGCTGCATGGTCGGAATGCTTCCGGTCGCTCTGGCCCATGGTGCGGGCGCTGGCAATCGCGGCTTCCTCCACCACGCGAACCAGGTGAAAGGTCAGGTCGCGTTCCAGGTTCAATTCGTTTGAGGCTGCTTGGAGGCTCGGGTTGGATTCCATACAGTGCCGGGTGGCCGGTGCGGCCAACTGCCATGATAGTCTCAAAACGGTTTGCTATGAAATCCCCCGCATTGCCAGCCTCCGCTGTCCCGTTGAGCACGAATAAGCACCTGCTGCGCTGGGTGGAAAAAATGGCCGAACTCACCAGGCCCGCGGCCATTCACTGGGTGGACGGCTCGCAGGAGGAATTCGACGCGCTTTGCGCGGAAATGGTCGCAGGCGGAACGCTGATCCAGTTGAACGAAGGCTTGTGGCCCGGCTGTTACCTGGCCCGCTCCGATCCCAGCGATGTGGCGCGCGTGGAAGATCGCACTTTCATTTGTTCGCTATCGAAAGATAACGCCGGCCCGACCAATAATTGGGTGAATCCTTTCGAAATGCGCCGCACGTTGAAGAATCTCTTTCGCGGCTGCATGCGCGGGCGCACCATGTATGTCTTGCCATTCAGCATGGGCCCCATCGATTCCCCTATGTCGCGCATCGGAGTCGAGCTGACCGATTCGCCCTACGTAGTCGTGAACATGCGCATCATGGCGCGCATCGGGCTGCCGGTTTTTAGAGAGATCGACCAAGATATCAAACGTGTTGTCCCCTGCATGCACAGCGTGGGCGCCCCGCTCGGGCCGGGCGAAAGGGACGTACCGTGGCCCTGTAATCCGGTGAAGTACATTGTGCATTTCCCCGAAGCGCGCGAGATCTGGTCGTACGGATCGGGATACGGCGGCAATGCGCTGCTCGGCAAGAAATGTTTCGCGCTGCGGATTGCATCCAACATCGCCCGCGACGAGGGTTGGATGGCGGAGCACATGCTGATCCTGGGCGTGGAAGATCCGCAGGGCGAGAGGACGTACGTGGCCGCCGCCTTCCCAAGCGCCTGCGGCAAGACGAACTTTGCGATGATGATTCCGCCCAAAGGGTTCGAAGGATGGAAAATCTGGACGGTCGGAGATGACATCGCCTGGATCAAGCCGAATGCTGACGGCGAGCTATATGGCATCAATCCGGAAGCCGGGTTTTTTGGGGTTGCTCCCGGGACTTCGCCGAAAACGAACCCGAACGCGATTGCGGCCCTTTCGAGGAACACAATTTTTACCAATGTCGCTCTTACGCCGGATGGTGGCGTCTGGTGGGAAGGCTTGACGCCCGAACCGCCGGCCGAATGCATCGATTGGCAAGGCAACAAATGGACTCCGCAGATAGGAAAGCAGACGGGCAAAAAGGCTGCTCATCCGAACGCCAGGTTTACGGCGCCTGCCTCACAATGTCCATCCATTGATCCGCACTGGGAGGATCCCAACGGTGTGCCCATCAGCGCCTTTATCTTCGGCGGGCGCCGCGCCGCGACCATCCCTCTCGTTTACCAGGCATTCAACTGGAGTACCGGCGTCTATGTAGGCGCAACCATGGGCTCGGAGACTACCGCCGCTGCCGCGGGTGCCGTCGGGAAAGTTCGGCGCGACCCGATGGCCATGCTGCCTTTTTGCGGCTATCACATGGGCGACTACCTTCGCCACTGGCTCAGGATGCAGCGCTCGCTGACTTCCACGCCCCGCATTTTTCAGGTGAATTGGTTCCGCAAAGATAGTGAAGGGCAGTTCATATGGCCTGGGTTCAGCCAGAACATGCGAGTGCTGAAGTGGATTGTCGACCGCGTGCATAGCCGCGCGGCGGGCAGGGAAACACCAATCGGCTGGATGCCTCGTTATGGCGATATCGATTGGCAGGGACTCGAATTTCCCGAGGACAAGTTCGAAGAGCTACAGTCCTTCGACCGGGACGCCTGGTATAGCGAAGTGATCGGGCACGAAGAGCTGTTTATCAAGTTGCACGATCATCTCCCGCCGGAAATGATCTATGAGCGTGAATTGCTGATCTGCCGGCTGTGAAGAAGCGATCAGCGATCATTCATGGCGCCGGGGCAACCGTTAATGCCACTTCATCCAGAAATCCAAACTTACCCGGCGGCCCGGCCCGCTTGACCGAATCCAGCACCTTGCCCTTCCGGTCGCGGATCACGACCGCCGCCGGGGTGATCTGGACGATAAGGTGATAGATACTGCTTCCCTCCATCCCATGAGGGGACCTCGCGTCGGCAGCGCTGTGCCCGTCCGCATAGATCCGGCGCGAGATGTTGTGCCCGTCCAGAGTGTAGACAATGCGGTTTCCCTCGCCGCGGTAATCCGCGACGAACACAACCTTCTTTGTCCTGTTCTTGAAGAACCCCTTTTGTTCTTCCTTGAGGATGTCGAAAGTGAATGTACCCTGGTTTGCGCGAAGGAAGCTGTATCCTTTTGCATCGTGAATCCACCAGCCGCTTGTGCCGGTCGTCCACGAAGCGCCGTTCTCAAAAACGTCGGCCGGGGTGACCTTTGCGGCAGGCGGTGCGGCCGAAGATTGAAGTGCCCATTCCACGCTGACGGACTTGCCGGCAGGGACCTGAACGGTTGCAGATTTGGACTGAAACTTGTCCGCTTCGGCGGTAACCAGGTAACTCCCCGCTTTGAGCGAAACAGACTGATTATTATCCGCGGTAATGGCATTCGTATCGCCGTCGCGGCGATACGCGATCCGCGCGCCCGCGGGGGAAATCTTGAACGCTAAAGCGCCGAACGGACGCATAGCGCCACCGCCCAGCTTGACGGTATCGCCGGCTTTAAAATCCTTCGACAGATCCAGGTCCTCGAACCCCGGTTTCCTCAGCCCGATGGAATGGGTTCCCGGACTCACTTCCTTGGAGAATCCGCCGCTGGAATCCACCGTGCCGGCGTCCGCTCCATCGATCAGAACGCTCGCGCCCTCAGGAGCCGAGTCGATACTCACGGTCGCCACCGTCGGAATTGGAGTGAGCGTAAAGCTCAGCGGCTTCAGCTTACTGTCGCCGCTTTTGATCTCGACGCGCTGCTCGGCCGAATCCTCAAAACCGGGCTGGCTGATCTTTATGTTGTAGACACCCGGGGCAAGCAGGATTATGCGCGAACCATTCTTCATCGGCTTTCCTAACGCCAGGCCGTTTACGAAAATCACCCCATCCGGCGCATTCGCGGTAACCGTCAAGCGGGCGGGTTTCGAAAGGTTCAGCGATTCGGGATCGATTTGGATGCCGCGCAGCAACGGGGGCAGAGGAAGCAAATCGGCTCTGAGCGCAGCAGCGCCTTGCAAATCAGGCCGGCTCGCGTTCTCCGTGTTGACGCTTTTGGGCTTGCGAAGAAGCATCAATACCGCGGCAATCAGAACGATTCCCGCCGCGGCTACGGTCCACCAAAGCGGATTGCGCTTCTTTGACCGGATGGTATCGCCGGCGGAAGCCCTGACGGTTTCTTGATTGACCTCCTGCGGAGGCGGCGCTTCGGCCAGCGGATCCGCGGTAAGGGTTTCGTAAACTTGCGACGGGGCCGGCTCGCGCGTAGCGCGCTCTCCACCGATTGCCGCCCGCAGCGTGTTGTGCAACTGCGACAGCCGGATTTCATTCGGGTAGAGTTCCAGGCCGGTTTCGACTTTCTTGAGCGCGCTTTGCAGGTCGCCGCTGCCCTGTAAGGTGCGCGCTTCAAGCAGTAGAGCGTTGATGGAATCCTGCCGCTTGTGATCGTCGATAAGCGATGACAAAGCCCGAACGACCGGGTCGCTGCTATCGATCTCACTGGCTTCTCTCACCAGGGGTTCCGATTCGTGCCAGTCCTTCCCGATCAGTTGGCGGGCGCGCTGGATCAACTCGCTCATGAGAGCGGCCCGGATTGCGGTATTCGGTGGATCCAGATGCTCCGCCCGCCGTAGCGCGGCTAGTCCCTCGTCGTGCTTTTGCTGCGCGCACAGTTCCTGCCCTTGTCCCAGCAGCACACTTGCCTCAGCGCTCCGCTTAATTCCCTGTTCAGCGAGGGAGAGCAATCCCTTCAGCTCGGGATCGTCGGGAAACTGCTGAAGACCTTCCTCGCAAAGGCCGCGCGCTTTCGCATACTGTCCCGCTCCGAACGAGCGGTCCACTTGTTCAACCCAGCGCGCCTTCCTCTCATTCTGAATCTGTTCGTCACGCCTTCGTCCCAGGCGTTCCACTTCGAAATCCAGGCCGGGATAGAGAGGATAAATATTGCGGAGGATGTCCCATTGCCCGGCTGCGTCATTAAACTGTCCGCGTTCCTCGTATTGCCGGGCGCGTCCGACGATCAGATTTACCAGATCGCGGCGGTCTCGAACCAGCTTCAATGAGGACTGGAAATGTTGCTCGTTCGGATATTTCGCCAAGGCGTCCTTGACGATGTTGTACTTCTTGTCCAGGTCCGGCTCCGCGTCAATACGCCGGTTGATCTCGGCGACCGCCGCGGATTGCTCCTGCCGTTGTATTTCTTCCGCCTCAATTTTCAACGCCTGGAAGAGTGGGTCGCCGGGGTGTTTTTGCAGGAACTGTTCGCAGATTTCCAGCGCTCTCGCGAAATTGCGATCTACCAGTTGCTTCCGGCCCTCGGCGTAGGCATTTCGCGCAGCATCGCGCTCGGAGCGAACCTGGTTATAGAAGCTTTGATACTGCGCGTCACGATCCGAGCCGGCGGAGTTCGGCGAGCGCCGGTTCAGCTCCAACACCCGCTCCAGCTTGTTGAGGGCCGTGCTGATCTCCCCGTTCTTATAGGCGGTCAGCGCGGCGTCGTATAGCTTTTGCTTTTCCTCCCGGATCTTGATCGCTTCCTGCTCCGTCCGATCGATTTCCGCAATCAACTCTCGCGCCTTGGTGTGCGAGCTGTCGATCTTTAGAATCTCCTGCAAACCCTGCCGTGCCTGGCTATACAGTTGGTTGTCGAGATGCTCGCGCACCAGCCGCATCCAGTTCTCAATCTGCTTCTCGCCGCGCTGTTGTTCGATTCGCCCCTTCAGATTGAGCGCATCAATATTTGTTGCGTCGATATTCAGTACGTCCTGAATCTTTTGCAGCGCCAGCGGATACTCGTCTTCTTCCATCCGCGTGCGCGCGCTGTCGAGCAACTGGCGAACGGTTTTCTCGCGGATCCCCTGTTCAATCTGGATTCGAAGCACCGCCATGTCCGGATCGATGTGGCCTTCCGATTCCAGCTCTGTCAGAATTTCCATGCCGAACTGGTAGTCGCCTTCGGCATACGCCTTTCTGATCCGCCCAATGCGAGGCTGAATCTTCGACCGGTCGAACCGTTCGATCGATTCGCCGCGGAGCGCCCGCTGCAGGGTCTCGCCGAATTCGCGAGCGCTGGAGAACCGATGCCAAGGCTGCTTCGCCATTCCCTTGTGGACTGTACGGCTCAACAACTGGTTCACCGACGCGTTTATCTCCGAGGCGGGCGGCGGCACATAGGAACGAATCGCCTCTATCACCTCCCCTTCGGTTTTGCGCCCGAACGGTTTTCGCCCCGTCAGGGCCTCGTAGCAAACCACGGAGAGAGAGAATATATCGGAAAGAGCGGTGGCCGGCTTCAGATCGAACTGTTCCGGCGCCATGTAGTGCAAGGTGCCCTTAATGCCGGTCGCGGATCTGGTATCCGCCAGGTGAACGACGCCGAAGTCGATTATCTTAACGGTGTCGTCTTCCAGAACGAAAATGTTGCTAGGCTTCAGATCCCGATGAACTAATCCCTGATCGTGCGCCGCTTGCAACCCGCGGCACGCCTGGTAAATGATTTCCACAGTCCGGTCGACTGTGAGTCGCTGGCTGGAATCCCGGATCAGATGTTCCAGCGTCGCCCCCGGCAGCAGCGGCATAACAAAATACGGCTTACGATGCGCATTCTCGCGAAATTCGCCCGTATCCAGAATGTCAACGATGTTGGGGTGGCTGATGCGCGCCAGGACCGTCCATTCCCGCTCGAAAAGCTCAATCGCGGCGGGATCCACGTTGCCCCACATGGTTTTGATCGCCACGAATCGCTTCGTGATGGTGTCGTACGCCTTGTACACCACCCCCATTCCGCCCTGCCCGATGGGCGGATTCTTCATTTCGTAACGGCCATTTACAACCGGCGGTACCGATGAAAGATTAGATGTTTCCGGCATACGGGAGCAACGCCCACTTAGCCAACCACGTCCGGTACCCGGACTTGGTGCAATTTTATCCCCAGGACCAGTAATTTGATTACATTTTGTACATTAAGGCAACTTTAATGTGAACTTCAGGACCGCTTCACTTTGGTTTGCGAGGATACTGTTGAAAGCACAAAGTGCTATCAGTCAGTTGGAAATAAGGAGATATCCCCACAATGAAAAAGATCATGACCGCCGCCCTCGGCCTTTCACTGCTCGCTGGCCCCGCCGTCCTATTCGCCGCCCAGAACACCGCGACGAGCAGCGACAGCACCATGAAGAGCACCAAGAAGCATCACAAGAAGCACAGCAAGAAGGGTACCGGCGAAACCTCCAGCAGCACCACCAGCACCAGCAAGTAAGCTGCGTAGCCGGTATTTTTATCAGTCTTTACTTCAACGGGATTCGGGCCTCAGGCCTGGATCCCGTTCTTATTTGAAGGGCGAAGAAAGAACCCGGGCGGCGACTAAGCTGGTTGAGAGGAAACATACCTTGAATTGCCCGAACTGTGGATTAGCGAATCCGGACGGCGCGAAATTTTGTGCTAATTGCGGCGCCTCATTCGGTAACCCTCCGCAATACCAGCCGCCCCCGGCCAATCAGACAACCGTTCCGTATCCGGCGTCTGCTGCTGCGCCGCGCGGGAGGAGCACGTCAAAGAACATTGCGCTCGGATGCCTGATCGTATTGGCCATCTTCCTGTTCTTCGGGCTTTCCTGCACGCGCGCTTGCTTTGGCTGGAGGCATGGGCGCGTACACATTCACAGGCGTTACTAATACGACATAAGGAAGCCCTGTCGCACTATCGCTATATTTATGGCGTAATAGCACTCTTGCGCCAAGCCGCAAGGGGAGTTCATCATTGTCCTATGGTCAAAGAATTCCGGCTCTCCGATCACAGCATCATCGGCTTCGTTGCTACTTCCGATCCTGAGCGCGCGAGAGAATTCTACAGCGAGAAGCTGGCACTGCCGCTTATTGAGGAACAGTTGCCATTTGCCCTCGTTTACGATGCCCATGGCACGATGCTGCGCGTCACCACCGTCAAGGAGGTCCGTCCCACGGCGCACACTGTGCTCGGCTGGAAAGTGCCGGATATCGTCGCCGCGGTGAATGGTCTAACAGCGGCAGGCATCAAGTTCGAGCGGTATCCGGGCATACAGCAGGATGAGCTTGGGATTTGGGCATCACCCGGCGGCGGCAAGGTGGCGTGGTTCAAGGACCCTGACGAGAACACGCTTAGCCTTTCGCAGCACCAATAGAAGGCCCTTCAATAGAATATTGTGGAGCTCGTATTTGGCGCACTATCCGAGCGTTACTTTCTTCGAAAGAAATAGTGATTTTTGTTAAACCGGTTTCGGCTGGCCGTTCCGCGCCTGCCGCCGGAACTCCAGAATCAGGCGCATCACGGCATTTTCGATCTGATCGCGCACCGTGAGGTAGACCTCTTCAGGCTGGCCGATCGGATCTTCCACCGTCCACTCGCGCACTTCGATGGGAATACGGGGCGGGAGCTTAGCGCCGCTCATGTTTACAATCAGATCGAAACTTTTAAGCTCCAGCATTCCGAGATCTTTCGGATGCTGATCGTCGATATTGACGTTTCTCTCAGCCATCACTTTTTTTGTGAGCGGCTGTACGATGAGGGCAGGTGCGAGTCCGGCGCTGGCCGTTGCTATTACATCGCCGCCATATTTCCGGGCAAATCCTTCCGCCATCTGGCTGCGGCAGGAATTCCCAATGCAGAGAAATAGAACCCGTTTCACCCTTGTCACTTAAGTGTAGCGGAGGCGGTCAGTTTCGCTCCCCGGCTACCTTCCTGACGAAATGCTTATGGATTCGTTCGCTGCCGCTCAGTTCCGGATGGAAGGTGGCTGCCAGATGCCTGCCTTCCTCCACGAGCACCGGATTGCCTTGGTAGCTGGCAAGGATCTTCCCGCCCGGGCCGACCCGCGAAATGACCGGCGCACGAATGAAGACTGCTTCAGCCGGTTCGCCATCGATTTCGATAGGTGCGATCCGGCTGTCAATCTGGCGGCCATAAGCGTTCCGCTCAATGCTCATATCCATCAACCCGAGCGACCTTTGTTGGGGATTCACGACTTCCGACGCTAGGAGGATGGCGCCGGCGCACGTGCCGAAGACGGGCTTCCGGGCGCCAAAGTCCTTCAGGGCCGGCAAGAGTTCTTCCTCCTCGATCAGTTTGAGCATCGTTGTGCTTTCCCCGCCAGGAATAATCAACCCGTCGATCAACTCCAGATCGGAAGCGCTCCGGACTTCTACGCCTTCCGCTCCTGCTCGCTTTAGTGCATCGCGATGCGCCTCGAAATCGCCTTGCAGCGCGAGCACACCGATCTTTGGCTTTGCCATTTACCGCGCCTCACCACCCGCGCGTTTGCATCAGCTCCGATTCCGGCATCTTTGATACGTCGAGCCCCGGCATTGCTTCGCCGAGTTCTTCGCTCGCTTCCAGCAGTTTTACTGGGTCCCGATAATACGTTGCGGCCTTCACGATGGCTTTCGCCCGCTTCTCAGGATCGGATGATTTAAAGATGCCGGAGCCGACAAACACGGCCTCCGCGCCAAGCTGCATTACCAGCGCCGCGTCCGCCGGGGTTGCGATTCCACCCGCGGAGAAGTTCGGCACGGGAAGTTTGCCATTCTGAGCGATGTATTCGACCAGTTCCAGAGGCGCTTGCAAATTCTTCGCCTCATGCACCAGCTCTTCTTTGCCGAGCACGGTGAGCTGCTTCATCTCTTTCACGATGGTTCGGATGTGGCGCACCGCTTCCACGATATTTCCAGAACCGGCTTCCCCTTTAGTCCGAATCATAGCTGCGCCTTCGGCAATTCTTCGCAGCGCCTCACCCAGATTCCGCGCCCCGCAAACGAACGGAACCTTGAAATCGCTTTTGTCCACGTGATGTTCTTCATCGGCCGGAGTTAACACTTCGCTCTCGTCGATATAATCGACGCCAAGGACTTCAAGGATGCGAGCTTCCGTAAAGTGGCCGATACGCACCTTCGCCATTACAGGAATGGAGACGCTCGCCATAATGTCGCGGATGATCCGGATCTGCGACATGCGCGCGACGCCGCCTTCTTTACGGATGTCCGCCGGTACGCGCTCCAACGCCATAACCGCCGCGGCGCCCGCGCGTTCGGCAATCACTGCCTGTTCGGCGTTGACCACGTCCATGATTACGCCGCCCTTCAACATTTCTGCCAGGCCGACCTTCAGTCGGAATTGATCAGATTGAAAATTCATGTAAAGTCTCCTTCAAAATCTCCGCTTGCTAACGCGCGCGGTTCGGTCATTCATTGAGGCGTGTCCCGCCCCTACACCAATGCTGCCGCGGGTTCCATGTCAACCGAACCGCGGGTCGAAACCAGTTCCGTAGCGGCTGCCCCGATGATCTGTATGCCGCGCTCGATCTGCTCCGGCGGCAGGCCGCCGAAACTGATCCGCAACCCATGTTCATGTGTGCCGCTCTCGGAAAAGTAGGGCCCCGGCAGGAAGTCCACTCCGCGTTCCTGCGCGGACCCCAGCAACTCTCTCGCCCTTAGCGGCGCCGGCAATTCAATCCATAGGTTCATCCCGCCGTCGGGTCTGCTAAATCTCGCCCCGGCTGGCAAATACCGCTCGCAGGCGCGGGTTACCGCGATCAACCTTTCGAGCCCTGCGCGCCGCGTCCGCTCTAGATGCCGCTCC
Source organism: Bryobacteraceae bacterium (assembly GCA_025980435.1). Classification (GTDB taxonomy): domain Bacteria; phylum Acidobacteriota; class Terriglobia; order Bryobacterales; family Bryobacteraceae; genus Bog-105. Next base: position 423 of record JAICXK010000168.1, on the reverse strand, counting down.
AGTTCGCCTGATTCAGCAAAACGTAGCAGAATGGCCTGCGACAACTGATCCGAATGCAGATCGCTGACCTGTTTTATGTCGGCAAGGCGCGCGACCACCGGCCGCGGGGCGATCACCCAACCCACCCGCAACCCGGGAAAGGAAACTTTCGAATAGCTGCGCAATAGAATGGTCTGGCCGCTGGCATCCAGTTCTTTCAAGGTGGGGAGCGCCTTGCCCCGATACCGCAGGTCACTGTAAATGTCGTTCTCTACCAGCACCACGCCGGAGCGTTGGGCGATCTCCACAATTCGCTTGCGCCGTTCCAGGGGAAGCGTCACCCCGGTCGGATTCTGAAAACTCGGTGTCACTACCAGCACTCGAGGACGATGTTTCTCGACGACCTCCTCCAAAGCATCGATGTCCATTCCCGCGCCGTCTACG
>JAICXK010000300.1 GCA_025980435.1 Bryobacteraceae bacterium | reverse complement strand
GCGGCGTTGTTTTGGAAGACACCAAGGATGGCGTGCGCTGGAAACGGAAATGAAATTCGAATCGCAAGTTGTACATGCCGGCGACCGCAAACGCAAGCAGGGGCTTGCGGTGCCGTCCACTACTCCCATTAACCTGTCAACCACCTATTTCTACGAATCCGCCGCAACCCTCGATCGGGTTCTGGGCCATGAAGAGGAAGGCTTCAGTTATGGCCGCTATGCAAACCCGACCAATGTTGCACTGGAAGAGCTGTGCACGGAACTTGAGCACGGCCACGGGTCGCTGGCCACCGCATCGGGAATGTCAGCCATTCAGATTGCTTTACAGGCGGCTCTACTCGACCGTTCCCATCACATTGTCGCTTCAAATTCCATCTACGGCGCGACCATCGGATTGCTCGATCAGGTATTCGGTCCATACGATGTCGGCGTTACGTATGTGGATGTCTGCGATCTGAAAGCCGTCGAGACTGCGATTGCCGAAAGCAATCCCGGCTGTATCTTCATGGAGAGCGTCTCGAATCCGCTGCTGCGGGTCGGCGATATCGAACAGATCGCCCGGATGGCGAAATCCGCCGGAGCCGCGCTGGTGGTTGACAATACGTTTGCAACGCCCATGCAAATGCGGCCGCTGGATTTGGGAGCGAATATCATCGTCCATAGCGCCACAAAATACCTTGCCGGGCACGGCGACGTATTGGGCGGCATCGTGGTGAGCGACGACACCCACGCCGAATCAGTTCGCATGCTATCGAGACTGATTGGCCCGGTACTGGGGCCTTTTGAAAGCTATCTCACAATGCGCGGGATCAAGACCCTGGCGCTGCGCTTCGAGCGGCAGTGTCAGAACGCCAAAATCCTGGCCGAATGGCTCTCTGCCCATCCGCGGGTCGATCGCGTGTACTACTGCTCCGATGCCGGACACCCGGACGCCTGCAATATCAAGAAGTTCTTCGCACCCGGGCTTTTCGGTGCAATTCTCAGTTTTGAGATTAAAGGCGCCAATAAGGAATCGGTGCTGCGTTTTATGGATCGCCTGAAGATGGTGGTCCCTGGCACATCCCTCGGAGATGTGCATACGTTGCTGCTGTATCCGCTGATCGCCTCACACCGGAACATCTCGCCAAAAATGCGTGAGCGAATGGGGATCCGCGAGAATCTGGTTCGCGTTGCCGCGGGCATTGAAGCGCCCGAGGACATCATTGCCGATCTCGACCAGGCCCTTGGGTCGATCTAGTATGGTGGATTGACGGAACAAAGCCGCTAGCAAGAGAGTATCGGGGTAGTTTGTGTTTGCCCATCAAAGAAAACGAGTCCAGTTGCTGTTCGCGATGGTGGATGCCGCGCTGGTCGTAGCAGCGTTTGAACTCGCCTACCACGCCCGAACCGCGCTGGCGCTTAAGCTCGTCTTCTTTCTTCCCAGAAAAACGCACCTTCTGCTGCTGATTTTCTGCATCGCGGTCTGGATTGGGCTTGGGTCTCTCCAGAAGATATACGAGTACCTGGACTCGGCCAGCATCCGGCGCATTCTGGCGCTCACCCTGCGGCAGGCGGTCTTCGGCACCGCGCTGGTCATTCTTTTTCAGTATCTGCTTCGGCTCGATCCGCCACTGAGCCGCGGTTTTATCGCTCTGTTTTTCTTCTTTAATCTGATTTTGCTGACCGCGTTCCGCCTGAAAGCGCGCCCCCTGATCGGCGCATTCCAGCGCGGCTTCGGGAGCCCCTACCATCTGGTGATCGTCGGCAGTTACAGCAAAACGTCGGCGCTCGCTCGAACCCTCTGCGAAGGCTCGCCATTCAAGATCGACGTGATCGCAAAACTCAGCGAAGAAGAGTGTGCGGCCAGACTGCCCAGGCTGCTCGCCGAGAGGGTTGTCGATGAGGTGATCTTCGATGTAGACAGCAGCCGGCTGGCCGGTCTCGAAGAAGTATTTCTGCAGTGCGATGAGGAGGGCGTGCGTACCCGCGTGGCGGTCGACTTCTTCCCGCACGTCAACAGCGAAATCAGTCTCGACCGGGTAGGAACCGCGCCGCTGCTGACCTTCTCCGCCGCGCCGTTGGATGATCTCAGGCTGTTGCTCAAGCGCTTCTTCGATATCGTCGTTGCCGCTGCCGCGCTCCTGGCTCTCTCCCCGTTCATCGCCGTTGTCGTAGCGCTGATTAAACTCACTTCGCCGGGTCCGGTGATCTACAGCCAATCGCGCTGCGGCCTGAACGGCAGAAGGTTCACCATGTACAAGTTCCGCTCCATGGTGGCCAACGCGGATGAACTTAAGGCGCGGCTCAATCATTTGAGCGAGCGGGAGGTTGCATTCAAGATTGCGCACGACCCCCGCGTAACCCGTATTGGCCGCTGGCTCCGAAAGTTCTCTATCGACGAAATTCCTCAGTTGTGGAATGTCCTCAAAGGAGATATGTCGATCGTCGGCCCTCGCCCGCCATTGGCCGGCGAGGTCGAGAGATACCAGCGCTGGCAGAAGCGCAGGCTGCGCATGCGTCCCGGACTGACCTGCTTGTGGGCAGTCTGCGGCCGCGATCACATCGACTTCAACTCCTGGATGCGGATGGATATTTCCTACATAGAAAACTGGTCGCTGAAACTGGACTGGTCCATCATTCTGAGGACGATTCCGCACGTACTCGCGGGAAAAGGCGCGCACTGATGATTTCGCCGGGTCATTCCCAAACCGGAGCGGGCATGCCCAGCTAACCCATGCATCTCTTACCTACAAACGAAGAAGTAATTGGAATGCTGCGGGAGACGGGCGCCTTGCGGGACGGCCATTTCGAATATCCGAACGGCATGCATACCGACGAGTATCTACAGGTAGCTCTTGCCTTCCGCTATTATCAGTACGCCAAGATTCTGAGCGTCGGCCTCAGCCGGCGGCTGCGTAGTGATCCGGAAATTCGCGCCATGATTAAGGAGCTTTCCATCGTGTGCCCGAATACGGGCGGCCTCCCGGTGGCTTATGGCGTTTGTGAAGCGCTGCGGGCACACCAGGTCTATTGGGCCGAGCAGGACACCGACTCTTCACCCATGCGCTTCCGGCAATTCATCGAACCAGGAGCGCACGAACGGGTTCTCCTGGTCGACGACATCCTGCGTTCCGGCAAACGTCTGACCGAGCTTCGCAGCCTGGTGGAATCAAAAGGGGCTCAGATCGTCGGACTGGCGGTAGCGGTGTATCAACCCAATCCCACAGTTGCGAGCTTCGGGGATCTTCCGCTTTTTTACCTGGCAAAGATGGACGCATCCTATTACAAAGATTCAAGTTCTTGCGACCTGTGCAAGAAGGGCGTTCCCATTCAGAAGGTCTGGACCTGAGTTTCCGCGGCCCGAGAAGAAACGGGGCCGGTGAGCACAGTGTTTCTGAGATACCTCTCAGAACCGTATGCGAACCCTCGTCCTGGCGTTCGGTCTTTTTGCTCTCACTGCCGCCGCAACCGCCGGCCATTCCGGCTCCCGCGCTGAATACATTGGAGGCACTCGCCCGGATATTCCAAGCGATAGCTCCGGGGATATCGATGTTGCCGACAGCACCTACTTCATCTTCCTTTCAAAGCACACGCAGGTAAAGGTGCCGTACGAGCGGATCAACCTGCTCGAATACGGCCAGAAAGTAGATCGCCGTTACCTGGCGGCAGTCGTAATATCGCCTCTGTTCATGCTCGCAAAGAAGCGGCAGCATTTTCTCACGGTGGGATTCCAGGACGACGATGGCCACCAGCAGGCAATGGTATTCCGGGTAGACAAGAGCGATATCCGGCTGACTCTGGTCGCGCTGGAGGCTCGCACCGGACAGCAGGTTCAGTATCAGGACGATGAAGCGAGAATGGCAGGCAAGGGATGAGGCGGCTGGCAGGTCCGGTATGGATACTGTGTTTGATAGCGCCGCTCCTGTGGGCCCAGAAACCGGGCACGGACCCGAGCGCGAATTCCATCCTCACAGTAAAGCGGATCTATGTTGCGCAGCTTACCGGTGGGCCGGAAGCCGATGCTCTGCGCGAACTGATCATCGCAAGTATTGACTCCACTAAGCTGTTTGTTCTCACCGATAATCCGGACCGCGCCGATGCCGTGCTGAAGGGCGCTGCCGATGATCATCCTTACGTAGACACTTTCGATAGCGACAGCGGCATTAACGGCCGCCAGAATGGCGGGAAGTCCAGTTCCGGCAGCAGCATCGGATCCAGAGTAAGCGGCGCATATCTTGGAGTTGCTCTAAGCGATCACGAATCCCGCCATATCCGCGAACGGAAGCATGAGGCCTACGCGGCCGTTCGCCTGTGCAACAAGGATGGGGATGTGCTGTGGTCCACAACGCAAGAAAGCCAGGGCGCGAAGTTTCGAAGTGCAAGCGCTGATGTCGCGGCGAAAATCGCCCATCAACTCACGCTGGACGTCGATCACGCGCAAAGGACTCTTTTGCTCGCTACCAGTCCCGCTCGGACGCCAGGGCCCTCGTCTGCTAAGCCGTAATCAACCGTGAAACCCGGACTCGCTTATGCTGCGAGTTCTCCCCGGAAAGAATTTCAACACCTCTCCTGCCCACGCCGAAATAGCTCGCTAGTAGAACACACAATTCTTCGTTCGCTCGTCCCTTCTCCGGAACCGCGGTCACTTTCGCTTTCAATGCGCCGTCCATGCCCATGCCAACAATCTCATTCTTGGCCGCCCGGGGAATTACCTTGAGGTTGAAAACGACGGTTCCTTCTTGCTGCAGTACGCCCCTCAAAAACTTAGCGTCCGGCACGGCCTCGCTCGCAGCTAGCGATCGCAACTCCTGCAAAAGCCTGGAGGCCGCGGAGCCCTTGATGATTACCTGATCCACTAGTTTCCGTTCGGGGCGGCGCGCGAATCTTTCAGGATCGCCGCCGGTCAGGACGAAGACATGCATATTCGAATCGATGCCTTTTAGCTCCCGAATCAGCCGCAAGCCGATCTCTTCGGTCGGGAACCGAAGGTCGATCACCGCGCATTGGGGCTTTTCGGCAGCGGCAATCTCCACGGCCGCGTTACGATCCGTGGCTTCCAAAGTTTCGAAGCCGCTTCGCGCCAGCAGCATACTGCGAACGGTTAGCTGATCCCGGTCGTCGTCTGCCAGCAGAACTTTCATGCAGGGATAAAGGGCAACTACCCGGCGAACGTAATCTGAGCAATCACAAGTTTTGGCATCGCCTGATTCCAGCCATCGGGGAGATTGTCGAATGGCAAACGGAACGACCTCGTTTCGTGAGGGCTAAGAGCCGCACCCTTCGAGCGAACAATCGGCAGCCGCTCGCGATACAATTCGCGCCCGTCCACGCCGTAAAAAAGGCAATATACATCGACGGATTGAAGCGATCGGGATCCGTTATTTGTGATCTTGCCCAGAATCTCCACAACACGCTGCTGCATGAAGTTTTCAGCAGCCTGCATCTTTACTTCGCTCAGCGCGAGGTTTCCGACGTAGGCACGAGCCTCGGGTGATGCCCCGCTGCTGTCGGCCGGCTTCGTAACCGGCCCGCTGAGATACAGGAGAGCAATGACCAACCCAATCGCCACCACAAAACAGATAGCGATCGGAATCAGAGGAAATCTTCGGCGCGTGGAGGTGGGCGCGGCCATGATCTATGAGCCAGTCTAAAACAAACTGCACCCGCGGCGACCTGTGCGCCTTACGAGGGTTTAGCGGCGCCTGCCCCGGGCACTCTTCTTTGCAGATGTCTTCTTTGCAGATGTCTTCTTTGCAGATGTCTTCTT
>JAICXK010000341.1 GCA_025980435.1 Bryobacteraceae bacterium | reverse complement strand
GAAAACATACGCTTCTTGAGACATGGCGCGCAGGGCATGAGGTCTCAATCGTTCTCCACGCCTCTCGTCACGATACTACGGCAGGTGGATTCGGTGTCGGCACACTGTTTGGCTAACCGGACCGGGCCGTTATTTCACAGCTGTTCGGCGTCAACTACTTTTTCCGGTCAACGACAACTATTTCTCCCGATCAACGACAACTACAAGCTTTTCCAAAACTGATTTCTCCTCTATGCTGGTGCTGGCCGGAGCAGAGGGTAAGGCTCTGCAGGGATGCACCCTGAGCGCTGACTCCGGGGCCAGACCAGATAGGGGCGGGCAGCGCTCCGCCCCGCCGGTTAAACGGGTAGCTGGGATGGCAGAAAGCGATAAATCCCGGAGGTCTGGAGGCAGAGCCTCCAGTTCAAGAAAAGACAACTTCCTTTTTGATCGCCCGTTCATTCATCCTCCGGCTTCGATTGATTCTTTTTGGCCTGCTCCATGCGATAGCTGGAGATGTTCAGCTCGAGTATCACGCTGTGATGGACAAGCCGGTCAATGGCGGCCGCCGTCGTCATCGGATCTTTGAAGATCGCCTCCCATTTGGAAAACGGCAGATTAGAGGAGATCAGGACGCTGCCACGTTCGTAGCGCTCTGCCAGAATGGCGAACAAGACTTCCATCTCTTCGCGGCTCTGCTGCACATAGCCCAGATCGTCGATCACAAGCCCCTCGTAGTTCGCGAGCTTCTGGATGGCCCGGCTGAGCCGCAGTTCCTTCTTGGCTCGCAGCAGATCCTGTACCAGCCGGGCGCAGGTAATGAAGCCGATCTTGCGTCCGTTGCGAATCAGCTCCTGGCCGAGAGCGGACAGAAGATGCGTCTTGCCGCTGCCGGGATTGCCGAAGGCGAGCACATTCTCTTTCCGGTCCAGGAATGCGCCATCGAGCAGGGCTTTCACCTGGCGAGCTGCTTTCGCCGGGAGCCGCTTCAGATCGAAGTTCTCCATGGTTTTTTCGAGCGGCAACTTTGACTCCCGTAGTAGACGCGTAATTCGGTTTTCGCGCCGTTCCTGGCATTCGCGTTCGGCCAGATCCAACAGGTACTGTTCATAGCTGAGCGTCTCCCGTTCCGCTTGGCGCGCTTTCTCTTCGAAGCATTCCCGGATTGCCGGCAGATGAAGTTCACGCAGATACTCCGTCAGATCGGTTTTCACATCGCGCGCCGTGTTCATTGGACGACCTCCGCGGCGCCGCCGAGCAGTTCGTCAAAGCTCGATAAGGAAACGTCCGCGACGGCGATTTGTGTCGCTGGCAGCAGATTGCTTTCTTCGTTCAGGAGCGCCAGTACTGCCTCGGCGCTGAGTTTTCCTTCGCCGATTTCGCCTTCTTCCAGCAGACACCGCAGTGCGTCGTCCACGCGCGCCTCACCATTCTTGGCGGCGATCTCCAGCAGTTCCAGATAGCGTTTGTTGGCTCGTTGCGGTGTTACTTCGCGCAGGGCATCCCACGCCATCCGAAACCGGCTGGTTGGAAACAGTTCATCCCGGTAGCGATAATTCTCGAAAGCTCCCGGCTTACGCACCAGCCAATCGATGATGTGCCGGTAATCCACCCGATGTTTGCCGCGTCCGCGCAGCCGTGGCAGTTCTTCCACTTTGCGACCCGCATACCAGATCTCGATCCGTTCGGCCTGTATCCTCGCCTCAACCCGTTCGCCAATCAACCGGCTGTGGACTGAATACGTGTTGCGATCCACGTAAACCAGGCTTCCGGAATCCACCTTCACGCGCTCTCGTTTGGCGCTCTCCAGTCTCCTCTCTGGCAACGCCCGCAAATACTGCATCTCTTCCGCCAGCCGTTGCCGCCGTCCGGCATTCAACTGCGCCAGTAGCATCCGCAGGAATGTTTCGTATTGCCCTACACTGGCAAAGTCTCGGCAATCACGCAGAAGCAGCGCCTGTTCCACCGCTTTCTTTAGACGATAGTGCCGCTGCTCGACATCGCCGTTTTCATTCGCCTTGCCGGTCTGGATTTTCCGGCCTTCCAGTCGATAATGCCGTAACAAAGCCTCGTAGCGTGTAGTGAACTCACGCTCGTCGCTCATGTTGTTCACCGCTGTTGACATCCGGTCTGTTTGGTGTTGCACCGGTACGCCGCCCAGTTCCCAAAGCGCATTTTGCAGTCCGTCGCTCAGACTTTCAAAGCTCTCCGAATAGCAGATGGCCGCCGTTTCCCAATTCGAGTAGGCCAGCACAAAGTGGTACAGCAGGTGTGAAAAACTTTGCCCGCCCACCGTGATTCCCAGCGAAGTCATGTGCGTGAAGTCGGACTGGCTCAACCGGCCAGGCACATGCTTTTGCGAAAAGAATACTTCCTTGCTCGGCCCTTCCGTTCCACGCCAATGCTTAAGCCGCCGTTGCAAGGTCCGCAACTGTCCATCGGAAAATCTTCCCGGATATTCCCGCTGTAACGACTCAAACAACGTTTTCGCCTCCAAGCCCGGATTGGCATCCACCAATACCCGAAGCTTCTCCCAGACTTCAGCAAACGGATCCGGTCTCGTCCTCCAGTTCCGATCCGGCTTGCTTTCGCTGGGCAGTTGCCCGCCTCGCAGATATTTCCGCGCCGTCTTCGCGTCCATGCCGGCTTTCGCGGCTGCAACTTCCTGGTTCTGTTCTGTCTTCGACAACCTTTTCAACCTCCTCACTTGTGCGTCAGTGACCATCCCCCTCTGCGCCCTAGGGCGCAATTTAGATGGTCGTTGATAGTTGTCGTCGAACGGGAATTTTAATTGTCGTTGGCCGGGAGTTTTAATTGTCGCCGATCAGCCGCCTCATCAAAAAGCTGGGACACTTTGAAGGATTGATCATCGATGATCTCGGCTACGTACAGCAGAGTCGCGAGGAAATGGAAGTGCTCTTCACACTGCTGGCCGAACGCTATGAGCGAGGCAGCGTTCTGATCTCGAGCAACCTGCCATTTTCGAAGTGGGAAGGCATCTTCAAAGACCCCATGACGACGGCTGCGGCGATCGACCGTCTTGTTCACCACTGCGTAATCCTCGAGTTGAACATCCCGAGTTATCGAGTTGAGCAGGCGAAGAAAGCGAAAGCCGAGGCGAGCGTCGAACAATTTAACGGGGCTCTGCCCCAAACCCCGGGATTTATCGCTTTCCTGCCATCCCAGGTCGCTATTCGTAAACCGGTGGAGCGGATCATGTCCGCCCCTCCTGGTCTGGCCCTTCAGTCGGTGCTCGAGTCGCATCCCTGCGTTGCTCTATCCCTGCTGAAGTCAAGATCAGTTTAGCGGATTCGACCATCTCAGGCTTGCACGAAAAAACTTGCACTTGGAACGCGCTATACGCGATCGCTGGGCATTGGGGATACATTTCGGTATGAGTAAAAAAACGCCTGAATCGCCCCACGGCTAGCTTTGGTCAATCGCGTCGCACTTCAACTCGGCGCCGAAACGGACAACTACCACTTCGGTAACATTTCCTGGTGAGGCAATACGGCGGGAAACTCAATCGTCGTTCATCATTTGTTGCATCTCGCCAAAGAACGCCTGTACTCGTTTGTCATGATCTTGGCCTTGGCGTGCTTCTTCTCGCCTCTTTGGTGCTAAATACCTGGCTTCGGGCCATGGGAAACATTTTTCCGCTGGCGAATGTTCGCTTCAGGCTACTTCCTGCATGTCACAGCGTTCTTGATTTCTTGTCTCGTTATTACATTTGTATTTCCGCCGTATACAAATTGATTCCGAATGTACGTCTGAACTGGAGCGACGTCGCGGTGGGGGGGTAGTTACCTCGTTACTGTTTATCATCGGCAAACAGCTCATCGCGCTCTATATGGGCAGGATAAATTTGGAATCCGCGTACGGTGCGGCTGGGTCGCTCATCATCGTCCTGATCTGGGTGTACTACTCAGCGCAAGTCTTCTTCTTCGGAGCGGAGTTTACGAAAGTGCACGTCAGACCTTCGGCTCCCAAAAAAGCACTGCAGATAGTCAGAATGCCCATTGGCGAAACTAAGAAACTAACGACTTGGGCCAATGTTTGGACGCTAGCAAATGGACAGATGCGCTTATCTCAGCTCCAAACACCTCGCCGCAGTCATCGATAACCATATGATCATCCGAGGAGCTGAGCGCGAAAGAAAACGGCGGCTCTTCGACGAGCCGCCGCAACCAGATTAGTTTATGTTGCTTACCGGGTCCGTGCTGCGCCCGCTAGGTAAGACTCACTTTGATCGCCCGAGCTTTGGCCAGTTCTTTCTTGGGCAGAGTGATCGTCAGCACTCCCTGGGCGTAATCGGCGCGCACACCCTCTGGATTGACCGTGTCGGGCAATGTGAAAGAACGTGCGAAAGCACCATAGCTCCGTTCCATCCGATGGTAGCCCTTCACCCTGTCGTTCTTCTCGACGCTCCGTTCGCCCTTAAGCGTGAGAGTCCCATTCTCTACCTGGACGTCGATGTGCTGAGGATCTACATCAGGGGCATCAGCCTTGAAGATCAGCTCATTCTCCGTCTCCAAGATATCGACGGGCGGACTCCACGGCCGGACTTGGTTGTCATCAGCGACAAGGCGATTTACGGTGTCCTGAAAGAATTGCATCACTGTCGGAAAATCGCCTACATTATTGAACTTTGTCAGTTCCATGCTTCTTACACACTTTCT
>JAICXK010000113.1 GCA_025980435.1 Bryobacteraceae bacterium | reverse complement strand
GCGGCTTATCCGCTGTTCAATTCCCCGGGCGGCTCGTTGAAAATAGATTCGCCGGATGAATTTGCGCCTTATTTCCTGGATTGGTTGGCGCATCCCAGCTTCGACGAGTATTGGAAGCAGTGGTCCATCGAAGACCACTATCGTGACATTACTGTTCCCGTGCTCACCGTGGCCGCCTGGTACGACATCTTTCAGGGTGGATCGCTGCGCAACTACGAAGGCGTCAAGGCGGATGGCGGAAGCGATGCAGCGAAACGTGGGCAGCATCTCCTGGTGACCATCGGCGGGCATGCCGGGTCGGGGCGCAAAATCGGCGCCGTAGATTTCGGGCCGGCCGCGGCGGAGTTCGACGAGGATGACGCGACGCTGCAGTGGTACGACTACCTTTTTAAAGGCGTGCAGAACCAGTTCGCGCGAAAGCCGGTTCGGATCTTCGTGATGGGCCTGAATCAATGGCGCGATGAGGACGATTGGCCGTTAAAGCGCGCGCAACAGACTAAGTACTTCCTTCATTCCTCAGCCGGCGCCAACTCATTGCGCGGAGATGGCATATTGTCGACAAAAGCGCCCGCAGCGGAATCGACCGATCATTACGTCTACGATCCCGAGAATCCCGTTCCAACCATCGGCGGCCCATTGTGCTGTGATGCAAAAGATCTGCCGGCTGGCCCAAGAGATCAGCGCCCGGCGGAATCACGCAATGACGTGTTGATCTATTCAACCGGACCGTTTGATCGCGACTTCGAAGTAACCGGACCGGTCACCCTGGAACTATATGCGAAATCCTCCGCGGTCGACACGGATTTCACCGCGAAACTGGTCGACGTTTGGCCGAACGGATTTGCGCAGAACCTGACGGAAGGCATCGTGCGCGCGCGTTACCGCGATTCACAGGAAACGCCGGAGATGATGAATCCCGGACAGACCTACAAGTTCGCTATCGACTTATGGTCCACCAGCAACGTCTTCCAGAAGGGCCATCGGTTAAGGCTCGAAGTGAGCAGCAGCAATTTCCCCCGGTTTGACCGCAATCCCAACACGGGGGAGAGCCCGGAATTGAGCAGGCGCTTTGTTTCGGCGACCAACACAATTCTTCACGATAGCGAGCACCCATCGGCCCTGGAAATCTCGGTCGTGCCGCAAGAATGAGCGCAGGTGGCGCGGCCATCGCATTTTGTGGCCTGCGAGAGTTGCGGTGATTTCGTCCCTGGCCATGACGCGCCCTGGCGGGGTCCCGGACGGTTAAGATAGGGTTTTGCATCAAAACTAGATGTTTTCGATTGAAAGGCCCGCCCAGCGGATTCAGGAAGGCAGCGAGCCCGCTCAGGAAGAACTGCGGAGAGACCTTCGCGAAGCTGAGCAGCGGAGCGCAGCCCTCCAGCGTGAACTGGACCGGCAGCAAGCCGATGCCCGCTCTCTCGGCCGGTTGGAAGCTCATGTCCGCAAAGGCTTGGAGAACAAGTCGGCGAGCGCAGCAGCTTCGGCGGCGCAGGCCCGCGCCGGCCTGGCTCAGTATAGACGGCGCGCCGAAACGGAAGAACGGCGGCGCGAGGATCTCGCGGCAAGGCTAGCCCAAGCCAATGCCGCAATCGGTAACCTGAAATTCGAAGTAGCGAAAGCGCAAGCGGAACGGGCCGCCATCGCTGCGTCATTAAGCTGGCGTGGAACCGCGCCGCTTCGCGCGGCTTTTCATGCGGTCCCGACGCCTATATGGAAGAGGATCCGCAAGGGCTCTAAGCTCATTGTCTGGACCGTTACCCTTCGCCTGCGATCGAAACTGCGCGAGCAGCAAGAACGCGAGCAATCTTTGCGCACGATCAGAGGATCTCATCTTTTCGACGCATCCTGGTATCTGCGTGAGTATCCGGATGTAGCCGCAGCCGGCTCCGAACCGGCGCTTCACTACCTGCAACTCGGTGGAACGGAAGACCGGAATCCGGGACCTGCTTTTGACGCGTGCTGGTATTGCAAGCAGTATCCCGATGTCGCCGCTTCGGGAGTCAATCCTTTGCTGCACTATCTTCAATCGGGCCACGCAGAAGGCCGCCAGATCAGGCCTGTGCAAGTCGAAGAGACGCCTCAGGAACCCCAAGACCCGGAGCTGCAGCGGGAAGCCGAACTGCTGGCTAAGTCGCCCTTTTTCGACAGCAAATGGTATTACGAGCAGTACCCCGATATTGCGGAAGCCAAGATAGACGCAATCGAACATTACCTTCGATCTGGCGCCGCCGAAGGACGAAATCCCGGACCTGAATTCGACGGCAACTGGTACCTTCAAGATAATCCGGACGTTGCCGCCAGCGGCCATAATCCGCTGCTACATTACGTGGAACACGGTTTGGCCGAGGAGCGCGAGAGGCGCCCGGTTCAATTGATGCCCGGGTTACATTGGGCTCTCCAAATCCGATACGATGCTCTCCTTCCGCTGCGCACCTTCCTGATTCCGAAGACAGCGCCCCGCGTGACCATGTTGACGGACAGCATCAACGCGCGATCCTTGTACGGCGGCGTCGGAACCGCCCTGATCCTCTCCGCCTTGCTTGCCGAGCGAATCGGCGGCACTCTCCGGCTAATAACCCGGATTGAGTCTGCGGACGCTCCGAACTTCAGACACGTGCTTTCGATTAACGGAATCGAATGGAACGGCTCCGTGGAATTCGTGTACTCGGGCCCCAAACACGAGCGGGAAATTTCCGTATCGGAAAACGATCTCTTTTTGACTACCTCCTGGTGGGGCACGCGAAGCCTCCTGGGCGCGGTAGACCCACGGCGGATCATTTACCTCCTGCAAGAGGATGAACGGATGTTTTATCCCTTCGGCGATGATCACTTGCGTTGCGAAGAGACGCTCTCTTGCCCGGATATTCGCTTCGTGGTGAATTCGGAATTGCTGTTCGAACATCTCACGACAGGGCCGAACGCGCTGCCGAACATTCGCCGGAACGGAAGTTTTTTTGAGCCTGCCTTTCCGGAATCGCATTATTATCCGGCCGCGGTCAAGCGGACGCCCGGAAGCAAGCGCAACTTCTTTTTTTATGCCCGCCCGCGTAATGAGCGAAATTTGTACTGGCGCGGCCTGGAAGCTATTGGAGCCGCATTAGAAGCCGACATTCTCCGGCCGGAAGATTGGGAGTTCTACTTCGTTGGCCGGGCGATTAAGGAAGTCACTCTGCCCCGAAACGTCAATCCGGTGGTTCTGCAGGATCTCTCTTGGCAGGAGTATGCGGCGCTTGTACGCAGTATCGATCTCGGCTTGTCTTTAATGGATACACCGCATCCCAGTTACCCGCCCCTTGACTTGGCCGCGTCGGGAGCGGTGGTTGTGACCAATACGCACGGCCTTAAGACCTCACTTGCTCAGTATTCCGAAAACATCCTTACGGTGAAACCGACCGTAGATTCTCTGAAAAATGGGATGGAAGCCGGTGCGCGGCTGGCGTGTGACGAAGCTCTCCGTTTTGCAAACTATTCGCACAATCGATTGCTCCGGAATTGGAGGACAGCGTTCGAGCCGGCCGTTCGGCATCTGACGCTGGCCGGAGAGCATAACGGAAACTGAGCATGTTTACTGGCTTAGGAACGGCTTCTATCGCATATACAGACCCATGGATAGTTAGCTTCGAGGAGCGATTCAAGGCTTTCAGCGCGGGAACGCGGCGCATTGCCTACTTCTATGAAACGCCGGACACAAGCACGTTCCGCTATCGCGTGTTCAACATGGTGGAAGCACTGGAGGCAGCGCCTGAAGTTGGTATCTCCGCGTCCTGGTTTTCGCGGGCGGATCTCCCATATATTAACCGGGTAATTGACCTGGCCGACGCTCTTATCTTTTGCCGTACTCGCTTCGATGCCGATGTTGATCGCATGATTCTCCGCGCCAGGGCCCGCGGCATCCCCGTACTTTTCGATGTAGACGATCTGGTATTTGATCCGGATTACATCCATTTGGTGCTGGATGCTCTGGGTCAACCCACGTCCGCTCAGGAACTCTGGGACTACTGGTATGCCTATGCCGGCCGAATCGGCGCAACATTGCGTCTTTGCGATGGCGTCATCGTGACCAATGATTTTCTTGCGGGCAAAGTGCAGGCCTATGCGCCGCGAATCGCGCCGCGGCTTGTGCCGAATTTCCTCAATCGGCGTCAACAGGCCGAATCGGAACGGATCTTTGAGTCAAAGTGCCGGTCGGGATTTGCGCGCGACGGGCGCATCCATGTCGGATACTTCAGCGGGACTCCCTCACATAATCGTGATTTCGAGGTTGCCGTAAATGCGCTTCGCGCGATGCTGAAAGAGGATCCTCGCATAGTCATTCGGACCGTGGGCTTTCTGGAGCCGAAGACTTTCCTCCATGAGCATCAGGATCGAATAGAGGTTTACCCTTTGCAGGATTTCCTGAATCTCCAGGCCATCATCGGCGAAGTGGAGATCAACATTGCGCCTTTGTTGGACAATAACTTCACGAACTGTAAATCGGAATTGAAGTACTTTGAAGCAGCTATCGCGGGAACAGTAACCGTGTCCTCGCCGAGTTTTACAATTCGCAACGCTATCCGCAACGGCGAGAATGGCTTTCTTGCCCAGGCCCACGAATGGGATTTGAAGCTGCGCGAAGCGGTCGATACAGTGCTGGATCCGCCCAGATACATTAGAATGGCCGAAGAGGCATTTCATGAGGTGCGCCGGGCATACGCCTGGAATGAATATGCGAGCCGGATCGCAGCGGCGGTGTTTGGCGATGCTCGCGCCCATGCTGACCGCGAGACGCGCGAGTTTGCCGCTTTGAGGCCATTGTAAGTGACAACCGGAACATCTCGAATCCGTAAAGACTCTCTGAGTTCGGAGACTGAATTCCAGCGCGAACTGGAGAGGATTTATTCTGTCCGCTTTACCGGGATAGAAGACTATCGCAACCGTGTCTGGCGCGTGCTGGTCTCTGATTTCTTTTCCCGCTGGATTGAACCCGGAAGCACCGTCTTGGATTTAGGATGCGGCTACGGAGAGTTCATCAACAATCTTACTGCCGGACAGAAATACGGGATGGACCTCAATCCCGCATCGAGAGAGCGCCTTCATCCCGATGTACGGTTGTTCGAGCAGGACTGCAGTACGGCTTGGCCTCTGGCGGACAACTCGCTGGATATTGTATTCACAAGTAACTTCTTTGAGCATCTTCCGACCAAGGGATCTCTTCAGGGGACCCTGCTCGAAGCGCAGCGGTGTTTGCGCCCGGGTGGACGGCTCATCACGTTAGGACCGAACGTGAAGTATCTGAGCGGAAGTTATTGGGATTATTTCGATCACCATCTGCCCCTTACCGAGCTCTCGCTCGGGGAAGCGATGATTATGGCAGGCCTCGAAGTAGAGCGGACGATTCCAAGGTTTCTTCCCTACACCATGTGTCAGGGAATTCGTCCTCCCATCTGGACGTTGCAGGCCTACCTGAAACTACCGCTCGCCTGGAGGTTTTTTGGACGGCAGTTCCTGGTTCTCGGCCGGAAACCAAAGTAAGAACCGAGCCGCGACCACAAAAGTGAATGAAAACCTGTGGCGCACGCACTTTGCGTGCCGCGTCGAGACTCGTCTCGACGCCTCAACCAAAGTAACGCCCACGTCCTAATGCTTGACGAGCGTCAAGCTCCAACCAATCGGATTTACCGGGATTGTGATCCTGGTTCCACGAGGCGCATGGTCGAACTCTCGGGCATAGCGGTCAAAGTGAAGGTCGGTCAGAGGCGGATATTGCCAATTACTTAACGCACTGGCTACGATGAGAATCACCGCTACGGCAGTTGCCGCTCGAATCCAGCTTGCATGCCCACGGCCGATCATCCACACGAGAATCGCAAGTAGGACCAGACGCGGTATATACCAGTATCGGATCGCATAAAAGATATTCGTGAGGGATTCCCAATCCCAGTGCGGATCACAGTGTAACCGGCGAATCACGGCAACGGCTACGGCGCACCCAAACACGGTCAACAGCTTCAGTTCCAGCGGGGCGCGAACAAGCACGTAGCCTACAATGCACAAACCGATCACGACTATAAGCGCGCCCAACCCTGCAGCGGCTCGGGATTGCAAAGGAGCGTCCGCCACAATTTTGCCTCCGTTCACGGTACCGAAAAGGAAAAGCTGGCCGGCTAACACCCGCAACAAAAGCGGCTTCAGTACTCGAACCGGGCTGCATGGACCCAAATAGTGCGAAAGCGTGATGTATTGGATCACTGATCCGGCCGCAAGGATTGAGCTCAGAACGATTGTCCAGCGGTTCCGGCGCATCAGATAGAACAAGATTCCAACCGGGAGCAGCAGGATACAAAACGGTCCGGTTAAGGAAATCAGGCAGATCGCAACGAAATCGAAAGCGATCCAAGCCTTGGCTTTAGGCGGCTCGGACAACAGCACCAATGCTCCCAGTACCGCGAATGTCCATTGGGTATTGTTAAGAGTATCTATCTCTGCGCAGTTGGGAACGGCGATCCATAAGAAGCAAAGAAGCGCTCGCGCTTGAATCGGCGCTGCACGAGTAAGTCGGCTGGTTAGCAGAAAGCCGCCCAAAAGCACCTGCGCTCCGGCCGTAAACCACCCAAACACGGCAGGAGCATGGGCGAGAGGAACGTGAATCGCTAATAACACCGGCAGTTTCGACGCGACGCAAAGGTATCCGCCCTGAGCCAGAAGGAGCGAGTGTAGGACACCGTTGGAATACGCATCCGCGAACCAGGATGCTTCGTCTCCCCAAAACTGCGGATTGGTAACCAGCTCGGGCTTGCGCGAGATGACCGCCGCTGCAATCAAAACGATCGCGAGGAGAAGGCCCCACCAGGGCAAAGATGCCGGCCAGCGCTTTCTAAGCAGTAAGGGACCAGACGAAGAAACACGGGGAGAGGATGTTATGACTTGCTCGGGCATCAGACTTCGGGAGCATTCGCCAATTTCGGCTTTGCCCATTGTAGCGAAGAGCGCCGTAAGTGAAGTCTATATAGTTGATGCGCGCGCCCGCCAAGCTTACTATTCTGAGTGTCGCCTTCCCGCTGCTGCCGGTTGCGCCCGGTTCGGGAGGCGGCGCGGAACAGGTCCTCTCGCTGCTGGAGCGAGGCATTGTAAAGGCAGGGCACCGCTCTATTGTGGTTGCGGCGGCGGGATCGGAGATCGTCGGAAGACTCATCGAAACTCCAGCCGCCAACTGGGAGATCACGGAAGCGGCTCGATTGGATGCGCAGCGCAGGCACGCGGCCGCGATACAACGCGTTCTTGACCGGACGCCGGTGGACCTGATTCATTTCCACGGGCTCGATTTCCACCGGTATCTGCCGCCCGATAGAGTGCCCAGACTCGCCACGCTGCATTTGCCTGCAGCCTGGTATCCGGAATCCATCTTCAATGGCGCTAAGGTGCAGCTCAACTGCGTATCGCAAACACAGGCGAGCTCCGCGCCGCGGGCGGGACTACCTGTTGTCCCCAATGGAATCGACACACAGCGATACAAGTACAGCGCCGAAAAAGAGCAGTACCTCTTGTGGCTTGGCCGCATCTGCCCGGAAAAGGGTGTTCATCTCGCGCTTCAAGCGGCGCTCCACCTGGACCTTCCCTTGATCATCGCCGGCCCGGTACATCCATTTCCCGATCACGAGATCTACTTTGAGAAAGAGATTCGTCCCTTGCTGGACAGCAAGCGCCGGTACATCGGACCGGCTGACGGCAAAACAAAAATCGAACTCCTTTCCAAAGCTTCTTGCCTGCTGATCCCAAGCCTGGTTGCGGAGACCAGTTCTCTCGTAGCTATGGAAGCACTTGCATCGGGAACGCCGGTCATAGCCTTCCGCTCCGGCGCTTTACCTGAAATTGTCGAGCACGGCTCAACCGGCTTGGTCGTAGATTCCGAAGACGAAATGGAGGCTGCCGTCGGCGAGGTTAGTAAGATTTCTTCCGATGTCTGCCGGTCGACGGCTTTGAGGCGCTTTGAAGCGAGTCGTATGATTGACGATTATCTTGCGCTATACAGGCAGATAATCGACTCTTTCTAAGCTACGCATTCCGTGTCACAATGACGCGGCACTTCGGTATTCGCCGTGCGCCCCAATCAAATTTGTACGGTTCACTCCCGCGAAGAAAGTTCCACGATTGATAGCGCAACTGAAACGCGTGCCGCAGCGAATAGTACAGCAGAATCCGGCCGAATCCCAGCTGTTCGTATTGAGGATCGAACGCGCTGAGGTAGGAAAACAACGCGTTGCGATACGGAAATGCTGCAATGACCGCTGCAACTTCGCCCCTGAATCGAAGGATGAAAAAGCGCAGCATGTCCCTCGCTGCAAAACTCGCGAGTACCTCGCGCAAGAACAGAGCGGAACAATTACGCGCAATCATTCCCGATTCGCCGCGCTTCTGCCATCGGGCTGCGTGCAGGGCAATTAAGGCTTCAACCAGCTCCGGTTCCGCTTCGCGGATGACGCAAAATTCAGGCTCTCCAATGCTTCGCGCTCTTTCGAGATAGCGTCGGACGTTGCGCCGCAAGCCATGCGGGCGGCGCTCATACCACTGCCCAAAGCCGCCCCGGAATATGGTTTCTGCACAGTCTGTGTCCGGCTGGAGAGATACTGTAAACTCATCGCCGGACGTTAGTAACTGGAGCGGCGTGTTCACATTCAAATCTTGCCAGTTGCAGATATCCCAATCCCGGTCCCTTCTTAAAAACTCCGCCAATACGTTCATCGCTTCCGCGTGGTGCGCCTCCCCGATTGCGGGTTCCAGGTAATCGGAGATGCCCGATCCTAGCAGGGTCAATTGCCGCTTCCCTTCCCATTCATGGCGGAAACAGGGAATGATTCCCACGAGCTTACTGGAATTTCGAAAGACAAAAGTATGGAGTTCACTGCCCCCGAAATGCCGCCACCACGTCAGCAGCCAAGCCGGAAGTTGAAACGGTGTAACTTCGGGCGAACTCTCGAGGAGTTGGGACCACTCCGTCTTCAATTGTAAAAGTTCTGCGAACTGCCCAATAACTTCCAGGCTCAACATAGGCCGGGAATGCGATTCATGGCTTCCGCGCCTGTGCTGCGCAGCCGTCCAGGATTTGAAGCGCCTCACGGTATCCGTTCAATGTTCCGACGTCCACGTAGCATTCACCGGCTCTAATCCCATACGCGTGGCCGCCGCGCGCCAGATATTCATTGATTAGCGTTCCGAGATACTCGTCTTGCCTTTGAATCCAGAGTTCATGAAGGTCGTTCAGCACATAGCCGGGCATCTTGAGGGCGCCCCAAACCCAGTTCGTCGCGGCGGGTCTCTGCTTCACGCGTACTTCAAGAACTTCGTCCCTTTCGGAAGTCATGACCGCATCGAAGTTCTCCGGGTGCTCGACCGGAAACAGCAGTAGCGATAGAACTCCTTCGGGGAGGGATGCGAGTCCATTCTCCGGAAACCAGATCGTGTCCGGAAGGCCGATGCAGACGTGGTCATCGCGAGGTATCAGCGGCAGAGCCTGGAAGATAGCATCACAAAGGCCGGCCGGCTTCGGTTGCATCGCGTAAAAGATGGATGCTGAGAGGGCATTCCCTCCGTAATAGTTCAGAATGTCTGATTTGCCGGGAGAGATCACGAAGCAGATCTTCTGGACCCCGGCCTTCACCATCCGCTCGATCAGATACTCGCTGACGGCCCTGGGCCGTTCGCTATTTCCGTTTAATGAGCTGCCGACCGGAAGAAGTTCCTTCGAGAATGCCAGAGGTTGAATGCGGCTGCCCATCCCCGCCGCCGGTATGATTCCCCACATATCAAGCTCCTCTTGCGTATTCCACGGGCGTCTCAATATCGCTGGCCGGTGTTTCGATGAGGCGGATCAGACGCTGCGCCCGAATTTGCGCAGTATGGCAGTCAAGCGCTCGCTGGCGGGCTCGGCCGCCAATTCGACTTAGTTCAGATCGGCCTCTCACGATTGCCGAAATCGCCTCGTCGGTCGAAGCGGCGATCAGGATCTCCTCTCCCGGTTCGAAAAACGAATCGAGTCCCGTCCACCAGTCACTGAGTACCGCGGTGCCGCACGCGGCCGCTTCAAACAGGCGGCCCGATGGACAATAGCCCATCCCGGCCATGGACCCGCGGGTAACATTCAATGTAAGCGGCGAGGAGGAGTAGAAGGCGGCGTGATCGGGAGGCGCGACATGATCAAAATAGCGTATATTCGCGGGCCAAAGATCGGCGCCCGGGTGCATCGCGCCGCCAATTACAAACGCGCGGACGGACAAGCTGCGCGCCGGGCCGACCAGGAAGCTCTCCAGGCAGTCTTGCCGGTCAGCGGAATAAGTCCCCAGATAAGATAGATCGGCTGCGAAGCGGGCCGAAGGCGCGACCCGAGTGTAGATCTCCGGGTCCACCCAGCCATATAGCGTAGCTACGCTTTGGGCTCCCAGCCTGTCTCGAAGCTGGGTAAGGGCCAGTCCTCCCGTATAGCTGAGAACCAGATCAAATCCGCCCAACCCGCTTGCCGGCAAGTAATCGACGCGGTCGCCGCGCTCCAGCCGGCTGAGCGTAACCGGCGTATCCATGTCATAAAAGATCGATCTGGACACGTTTGATTGCAGCACAAGATCGCTCGCGGCGGCCCCGTCGGGACAATAGGAGGTAACCATTCCTACGTCCGATTCCGATAGCAGTTGCTTTCCTAGTGGGAGGGCCGTGTTCCAGTCCGGATACAAATGTAACTCCGCATAAGGCAGTGTAGAAGCGTCCCGGTGCGAAGCATAATATGGCGTGTCGCGCTCAAAAAAATGGATTTCGTGTCCAAGCCCATGTAAGGAGCGAAACAAACCTCTCAACAGCGTCGCATGGCCATTCCCCCAGGCGGAACTTATCGCGAGTCCGAATATCGTTATCTTCATGCTGGATGCCGGAACTTGTACTATCGCCTCTTGAACTTGTAAAAGAACTCCAGGCTCACATTCCCGTTGAAATCGCGCAAAGCCACGGCCGAGAGCCTCGATGTAAAGTCCCACTCGACCCGCACGATTTCCGAATTAGTCTGGCTTA
The DNA here is from genome assembly GCA_025980435.1 of Bryobacteraceae bacterium. GTDB lineage: Bacteria > Acidobacteriota > Terriglobia > Bryobacterales > Bryobacteraceae > Bog-105. The sequence continues at coordinate 3,999 of JAICXK010000113.1, read as the reverse complement.
CATCCGTGATGTAAGTGAACGTAATATTACTGGCAATTTTCTGCTGTAGCGTAACCCGTGCGGCGGGTTGTCCGTTGCTTCCGGCAAATGACGGATCGATTTTGAACTGCGTTAGCCCGAAAACGCGCTGGACGCGGCTTGCCAGCGGATTCGCCACCGCCTGACCTAGCACCGCCGATTCACCCATCTGGCTTAGCGATTGCTGTGGCGGGGTAGGTTGATGAGCTGCAATAACCGGGTTGGATGGCGTGGTATTCGTTGCCAGCAATTGTACAATCTGCTCGAACGTGAGCGGCGGATCGGAACGGTAGCTCATTTTCAAATCGTCCATGGTTCCCGAAACTCCGATCACCACGTCGACACCTTGGGTAATCGTCTCCAGCGAAATGTCGAGAACCGGTTCAATCGAATTCGGATCGTAAAAGTTGACGGTCCCCGTGTTAACGGTATATGTGTTGCCAAAAAATACCAACTGCCCATTAGTAATGTGCAGCCGGCCGAGCATCCCCGGATTCGCCGCGGTGCCTCGAACGGTCATGTCGGCAAATATTTCCAGCCTGTTCGTATAAGTGGATGAAACATGTAAATCCGGGGCCGTAAGAATCCGTATGTCTAGTCGCATATTCGCCAGCATTCCCGAGGGGGCCGTCGGTGTAGACGGAGGCGTAGATGCTGTAGACAGGAGTGAACCGGCGTCGCTGGACGAATTGTAAGTGACCCGCTGAATCGTGACCGTTCCCCGCAACAGCGATCGCCGGCTACTGCCGATGAGCCGGATATTTGCATTCGATGTGACGCTAACCCCCGAATAGCGGACACGCACTTTGTTCGCATTCGCTTGCAAATTGTAGTTGAAAACCGGGCCTCCATAACCGATGAACCCGGCTAAGCTGATCTTTCCGCCTCCGCTCTCGGCGGTCAGCGTCTGGATGGTCGCATTCGTGCCGTTGAGCAGGATCACGCCGTTAGCGTTCGACAATCCGTTCGGCGATTTTGTGTAGTTGATATTGGCGTTCTTTAGCACCAGGTGTCCGTTAACAAGCGGCTGCGAAAAGCTGCCGTGTACGGTAGCGTCCATGGACACGGCTCCAGAGGAATAAAAATCGCGGCTCACGTCCTGTAGTACGCCCAAATCCAGATTTGCGGCAACGGTCAGGCCCATTGGACTATTGCCTTTCTTCAGGTTGATCTCTCCGCCCGCGGTAATGTTGGTGCCGGGCCCGGTGATTTTCAATTGCTGCACCCGGACAACGGACTGCTTCAGCACCACAACAATCGGCCCCTGGTTTTGCAGCTCCAAGGTCCGGATCGGAGGCGCGCCGGTCGGCGAAGTCTGCGGATTTGTGCGGACATCCAGTTTGCTCAACTCCAGCCGCCCGTCCAGGCCATCGATGTTCAACAGCGGACCTGTCACCGAGGCCTGTCCTTCTACTAGAGCGTCGAAGGACGCCGGCGCTGTCGTGTTGGCAGCCAGGAATGGAGCGATATTGGAATACCGGATATTCGCAAACGTCAACTGCGCGCGAGTCGGGTAGTCGCCCGTGAGCTGCGACACTCCGGACGCGTGGATCTGGCTTTGTGCAATATCCGAATCGAAGTGAAAATCGACATTCTGCCCCTTTGTCCGCGCCTGAAATGCGGCTTGACCCAAGCTCCTGTTATCGATACGAAGGCTGCTGGCAGCCGCATCGGCATTCAGATTGGATACCGAAACTTGTCGCGTTCCATTGTGCGCGCGCAGTTGAGCCGAGAGGTCCGCGGCTAGATGTAGCGTGCCGGCAAGACCCGGCTTGGCCTGCTCAAGGTGCTCAATCTTCGCAAGCTGGATATCTGTACTGTTTACTTTTAGGCGCAACGCGCCGTTGTTGAAATCGTTTTGCGGATGGTCGAACGAACCGGTCAGCGTGAGGCTGCCTGCTGGCATATCCAACGTTATGGATGGGATGCGAATCAGCGTTCCCGAGTAATCCACGGCGCCCTGCAGCCGATCGATCCGTTCGTGGTAAACATTAGCCCGGGCAAGAGTGAATCTCAAATTCGCCGCAGGGGACTGCAAAGTGCCGCTCACGTGTGCATCTGCCGAAAGATGGCCGCTGACCGGAAGCGAAGTCTGTCCGGTAATCTGCAAAACCTTCTCAATAGCCAGGTTCCGAATGGAAGCGTCGGCAGTTGTCGCGTAGCCCTTTGCGAGTGAGGTGCGCCCGTTCACATGAACGTTAGAGCCGGCGAAATTGGAAACGAGGTCATAGTTCGCCGCGCCGTTGTTGGTGCGTACGGCCGCCTTAAGGTCTCCCGCGCTTTGGTTCTGGACACGCAAGCCGCTCGCGGACAGATCCGCTGTGATGTTATCGAGAGTAAACTCCGTCTGCTTGGCCGGTTTTTGCAGGTCGGCGGCAGCGCCCGCGGTGAGTTGAATCGTTCCGGCGGCTCCCGGGCTTCTCTCCTGAAGCGGTTCAATCTCTGTTAACTGAATGTTCTGAGCCGCAAGCTGAAGTTGCGTGTGTCCCGTAGTGAAGCTGTTTCTCGGGTGCCGGAATGTGCCGTTCGCGGTAAGCCTTCCTCCCGCGGTGTCCAGTTCCAAATTTGTGATGGTGATCAGTTGATCGGTTAGATTTACGCCCCCATACAGTCGCGTAAAAGGCTGACGGTATGCGCTGCCATTCACGACCTGCAAGGTTGCGCTGCCAAGTGGATCCCCATAAGTTCCGCCGATATGCGCGTCGGCGGTAAGCTGCCCGGTTGCCGGTATGGACGATTCGCCGGCCAGCCCGAGCAAAGCGGGGACATCCCCGTTGCGAACCACCAGATCTGCCTTCACGGGCGAAACAGGCCGCGGTTTCCATTTCCGCAAGCCGATCGAAGCATCGAAATTGGCCTGGACCCCGTTTCCGGTAAGCAGGCCGTTTTGGAGAGAAGCCTGGGCCGGCGATGCGGCCAGATCGAACGAAAACTGGTCCAGCGGATGCTGTTGTACCGAGAAATGAGTCATCGCCATGTGGCCGGTGATGTGTGGCGCCGAAAGTTTGCCGGTGATTTCCGCTGCTGCAGTTGCAGCGCCGCCGCTCCGGAGCGATACGGGAAGTGATGTTTCCGGTTTGGAGGACGCAAAATTGACGGCCGGCAGAAAGTCGTTCAGATTGTGCGAGACAAGCTTGAGATCGATACGCCTGTTTAGCGCGCCCGACAGATCGATTCGCGTGCGGGGCATCGCAATAAACGACTGGCCCAAATCCACCAGCCCCGTTGCCCCGTTATACGTAGCATCGAGCCGGCCGCTCACCGGAACGCCGCGCGATCCGGGCACAATGGAAAGCCGGGTTTCGGCGTTATATCCAGTCATCCCCTTCGCTTTCAGATCGCCGCGCGCTTTGAGCGATCCATCGATCGTGCCTGCGTATCCAAGGTGTTTGCCCGTAAAAACGGCTGCCAGCACCGGCAGCGAAAAGTTGCGCAGCCTGCTCTCCAGGCTCAGCAATTGCATCTTTTCAACAAAGATCTTCGCTGCAAGGTCGCCGCCCAACGCGCTTAGCTTCAGCCCGTCCAGGCTGATCAGATACGGATCGGCATGGAAAGGCGAGGAAAGCTTCATGCCGGAGACCTCGGTCGTGCCGCTGCGGAGAGCCAGATTTCGCGAGTTCAGCGTTCCATTCACCAGGTAGTTCCTTTGCGCATCCAGCCTGGCGGTTCCGTTCGCCAGCAGATCTCCATTTACCTGCATGGAGGAGACTTTCATCAGCCGCGCCAGTTGCCCCAGCGCAAAGTCCGCATTAAACGTAACCGCGCTATTCTTCCCTGGCTCGAGACTGCCTGAAGCGTCAATCGTAGTTTGCCCCAGCGCAACATGGGCAGTCTGTAAGTGTACGGTTTTGCTCTGCGCGTTCATTTGCATTGCCAGATCCGCAGTCAGTGCCTTTGGAGCGCCCGCCGCGTTTGCATTGATTGGCAAGTTCACGCTGCGCTGAATTTCCGGAAGTGAAATATTGGCATTGACCTTCGCCG
>JAICXK010000174.1 GCA_025980435.1 Bryobacteraceae bacterium | reverse complement strand
TGCAGCCATCGAGAAGCACCTGATGAGCGAAGGTCTGGTGGCGCGCTATAATCCGGCGAGTTCCGTGGACGGCCTGGAGGGGAGCGAGGGTGTTTTTCTGCCGTGCAGTTTCTGGCTGGCGGACAATTATGTTCTGCAAGGGCGACACGAGGAAGCGCGGCGGCTTTTCGAGGAACTGCTTTCTTTGCGAAACGATGTCGGCCTGCTATCAGAGGAATACGACACCAGGGAGGGCCGGCAGCTCGGTAATTTCCCGCAGGCATTCTCGCATCTCTCGCTGGTGAACACCGCTCGAAACCTGAGTACGACGGGCGCTGAAGGGCCGGCGAAACACCGCTCGAAACGCGACAAGTCCGGTAAGGCTTGAGGGACACATCATCAGGAACGGATTCACAGCACTACCCGCGCATCGCCGTCCCGCCGCGTAACACGCTGGCGGTCGAGGTATTCAAGCAGCGGTATCGCAAATTTTCGGGATACTTGCATCCAATCCTTAAACTCAGGTACGGAGAAGCTTCGGCCCTTATGGGCAGCGAGCAAGCTCCGTATCTGAGCAATCGCATCCGCATGAAAGACCAGATCGTCCGAGACGCGCACCAGGCGGTGGTTTTTAATCAAAACTTCTAAAAGGTAGCGGCTCTTCTTGGCATCGAGGCCCTGCAATTTCAGAGCTTCCGCAAGAAGCGGCGGCTGCGTGCCTGCTGTCCGGAAGACCTGCTCGATTCTGGACAGCACCCGCGTTTCTCCATCGGTAAACTGCGCTCGGTGGGACGCTAGTGCGATGGCTTCGCCCTGAATTCGTATCTCAGAGAACCCTTCGAACACCGCACTTGCCAGGCTTGCATCCAATCCTAATCTCGCCGCGGCAATGGGAGCGCCCGCTATCGAGGGGTTCTTCGTATGAAAGGTTTTGAGCCATTCGAGCAGGCTTTCGCGCTTGTGCCGGATCCACTGTTTCGTAACCGCCCGTTGGGCCGCCTCGATGAACTGCAGTTCCCGGTTTTGCAGCACGAGCGATTCGATCAAGTCCGCAGGCGCTCCAGTAAGGATAACCAATTCCGGAATACGACGGCCAGTGCTGCTCTCTTCGACCAGAAGCTGAATGCGCTTTGTTAAATCGGCCGGGATGAGCGATTGTAGCCGGCGCACCGCCTTGGCGCGGCTAAGCCTTTTGGGAGGGAAAGCGTCGATGATGCATCCCCCCGCTACCGTGTGGGCCGGCGAGGGCCGTCGCAACACAAACCGGTCGCCCGGGACCGCTATGACCGGGCCCAAAAGCCAGAGCCTCGCCAACGTTTCCTCGCCACCTGCTTTGCTGGAAAGGACTTTGAGGGCGCAGGACAGCTCTGCCGTTCCGCAATGAAAAAGAAACTGGGCGCGCCTGCTCGGAATTTCGGAGTCGTCAAGCCAATTCACCTGGACATCGACGACGAGCGCTGGTTGAAAGCTGTCGGGGCGCGTGAGAACGAATCCACGCTCGATCTCACGGTGGTCGATTCCAGTAAGATTCACCGCCGTCCGTTGGCCGGCCGTCGAAACGTCGACCGCGGCGCCGTGGACCTGTAGCGCCCGGATGCGGGCGGTCTGCTGCGTCGGGTGAATCTGCACCATATCGCCGACGCGCAGTTGTCCGCTCCAGAGCGTGCCGGTTACTACGGTTCCGAAGCCTTTCAACGCGAAGCTACGGTCCAACGGCAGTCGGGGCAGACCCGTATCGCTGGTGCGCGAGTTGCGTCCCGGCAGGTTCGACAGCTCGGCTGTAAGTTGCTTTAGTCCTTCACCTGTTACAGCACTTACCGGTACCACAGGAGCATGCTCCAGAAAAGAGCCGGAACACAGCTTTCTGACTCCTTCTTCCGCGGCCATCGCCTGTGCCGCGGTCGCAACGTCGGTTTTGGTGAGCGCGATAACACCTCGCTTGATCCCGAGAAGGCGGCAGATATCGAAATGCTCGCGCGTTTGCGGCTTAACGCCTTCGTCGGCTGCCACTACGAGGAGAACCGCTTCAATGCCCGCGGCGCCGGCCAGCATGTTCTTGATGAACCGTTCGTGCCCCGGCACGTCAATAAAGCTGATCTCCCTTCCATCGGGAAGCGTGGCATGCGCAAAACCCAGATCTATCGATATACCGCGAAGCTTCTCTTCCGCAAGCCGGTCCGTGTCCATGCCGGTCAACGCATGAACCAGCGTGGTTTTGCCGTGATCGATGTGGCCTGCAGTCCCGACGACCACTCCCGAAGCAATCCGCGCCATGCGATCTGACATCCTGAAGTCTGCTCCCATCGTCGCATTGCGATAAGGTGCGCGAATATCGAAATGGTCAAACAGCATGTCAAGTAATCGTCTGGAAGAGGTTCGCCGCCGGCACGCACGCGCGGAAGAAGGCGGAGGAGAGGAGAGAAGAGCGCGCCAGCACAAGGAAGGAAAGCTCTCGGCGCGCGAACGTATCGAGCTTCTTCTTGACGAGGGCACGTTCGAAGAATTGGACAAGCTGGTGCGCCATCGGAGCCATAACTTCGGAATGCAGAACAGCATCATCGATGGCGATGGCTTTATCACCGGCCACGGGCTCATCCATGGCCGCCAGGTCTTCCTTTTTGCCCAGGACTTCACGGTTTTCGGTGGCTCTCTTTCTGAAGCAAACGCTCAGAAGATCGTCAAGGTGATGGATCTCGCGTTGAAAACAGGCGCTCCGATCATCGGTCTGAACGATTCAGGTGGCGCGCGCATCCAGGAAGGGGTTGTTTCGCTTGCCGGCTACGCCGATATTTTTCTGCGCAACACTCTTGCCAGTGGAGTGATCCCCCAGATTTCAGCCATTATGGGTCCGTGCGCCGGGGGAGCCGTGTATTCGCCCGCGCTTACCGACTTCGTATTCATGGTGGATCACACCAGCCACATGTTTGTGACCGGCCCGGACGTGATTAAGACAGTTACTCATGAGGATGTAACAAAAGAAGACCTCGGCGGAGCGGTTACCCACAATTCAGTCAGCGGCGTTGCTCAATTTCTCTCGGCCGGCGATGAGGACTGCCTGCGCCGTATCCGTGAGCTGATGACGTTTTTGCCGCAGAATAACCTGGATGGCGTGCCTCGTGTCTCGACGAAAGATCCGGACAATCGCGCCGATCTGGAGCTCGATACCCTGATACCCGAAGAATCAAACAGGCCCTATGACATCAAGGACGTGATCGGTCGAATAGTGGACGACCGCTATTTCTTCGAAGTCGCGGAGTCGTTCGCTCGCAATATCGTGGTTGGCTTCGCGCGTTTGGGAGGAGAAACGGTCGGCGTAGTCGCAAACCAGCCGGCCTATCTCGCCGGTTGCCTGGATATCAATTCGTCTACAAAGGGGGCGCGTTTCGTCCGCTTCTGCGACGCCTTCCAGATCCCGATCCTGACATTTGAGGATGTTCCCGGTTTTCTGCCTGGCACCGCGCAGGAATTTGGCGGCATTATTCGTCACGGTGCAAAACTGCTCTATGCTTATGCCGAAGCAACCGTCCCCAAGATCACCGTTATCACGCGCAAAGCCTACGGGGGCGCCTACTGCGTCATGGGCTCCAAGCACTTGCGCACGGACATCAACTTCGCCTATCCGACGGCCGAGATTGCTGTCATGGGTCCGGAAGGCGCCGTTAACATACTGTACCGCCGCGAACTTATGCACGCCAAGGATCCGGAAGAGAGCCGCCGCGCCCGGATTGATGAATATCGAAACCGTTTCGCGAATCCGTTTGTAGCGGCCGAGCGCGGCTACATAGACGACGTGATCGAGCCCCATGAAACGCGACCCAGAGTAATCCGCGCCTTAAGGATGCTTGCGAATAAGACAGACACGATGCCGCGCAAGAAACACGGCAATATCCCGCTATAGCCGCGCTTGCGCAAGTGCCGGGGACTATCTCCTCTTTGCCGTCGATTTCTTTGCGCCGGAGCGCCTGGCCGTAGTCTTCTTATTGGCTCTCTTTCTTGAGGCGCTCTTCCTGCTGGTTCCGCCCGAGCTCTTTTTAGAAGCGCTTCTCTTTGAGGCACTCTTTTTCTTCGAAGCGCTCTTCTTCCGCGGGTTCGCCGGAATATTGGCCCCCGACTGCCGCGCTTCGCTTAACCCGATAGCAATGGCCTGCTTCGGATTCTTTACCTTCTTTCCGCTGCGGCCCGATTCGAGTTCGTGATGCTTGTATTCGTGCATCGTCTTCTTCATCTTGTTGCGCACGATTCTCTTCGATTTCGGGCTTGATCCCGAGGATGATTTCTTTTTAGTTGGCACGTCGGTCCCTCGAATATATTCGTACTGCTCGAACTGCTACTCACTGGATGGCAACCCGATGAAGAAATGTTTCATTTCAAAGCATCTTCTCCTCGCCAGGCTCGAAATGGCCGCGTGCGCTGATATCCTGAGTACTTAGAGGATTCTATTTGTCTCGCATCGCTGCTGCATTCCGCAGCTTCTTCTCCATTCTTTTCTCGGGAGCGCTGGCCGAGGATATCGCGGTGCGGTTCGGCTACGCAAAGACCAAACCGGCTCCGGTCGTCGCCCCCGTGGAACAGCCGAAATTGAAAACAAGCGATGGCGCGCTGCAACTTCTGCACATTCTGCAGCGGGACTCGCGTCTGATCGACTTTCTGATGGAAGATATCGACGGCTATGAGGACGATCAGATCGGTGCGGCCGTTCGCAGCCTTCACTCCGACTGTCGCGCCAGTCTCAACCGCCATCTCGCGCTCGCGCCCGTGATCGATGGGGTGGAAGGCACTTATCAGAAGTTGGATGGCTCGAAGGCTCCGGATCCAAATCGCATTAAGCTGATCGGCAACGTACCCGCGAGCGGAAAGGTTCCTGGTGGTACTCTCCGGCATCGCGGCTGGACGGCCTCGTCGGTCAATCTTCCTCCGCTTGGAAAACAAGATCCCGCCATCCTCGCTCCAGCCGAGTTGGAAATCGAGTAATCGGCTCTCTATTTCATGTCGCAGTTCATTATTGGCATCGACCTTGGCACCACCAACAGCGCGCTGGCGTATACGGCCGCCATAACGGCCGAAGTGGAGCATCCCGAAGTCAAAATTTTTCCCGTTCCCCAGCTCGCGAATCCGGGCGAGATTTCCGATCTCGAACTTCTGCCGTCTTCTTTGTACATTCCCGGCCCGAACGAGTTCGTTGAAGGCGCTCTTGCACTCCCATGGAACGACAAGCCGCCCTATATTACCGGACTTCTCGCGCGCAAGCGCGGCGTTGAGAACGCGGGCCGGCTGGTTAGTTCGGCAAAATCGTGGCTATCAAATCAGAACGCCAATGCCACGCAACCGTTACTGCCGCCCGCTGCTCCCGAAGGCGTTCAGAAAGTATCTCCGCTCGAGGCCTCCACGCAGTACTTACTGCACCTGCGCGCCGCCTGGGACCGCGCGCACTCCGACGCCAGGCTGGAAGATCAGCGAGTGCTTATTACGGTGCCCGCTTCGTTTGATGCGGCTGCCCGCGAGCTTACGCAGCGGGCCGCTAAACAGGCCGGCTATCCGGAAGTCACAGTCATTGAGGAGCCGCAGGCCGCCTTTTATGCCTGGATTGAGCGCAATCGGAACTGGCGCGAGCAGGTCAAATCGGGCGACCTGATCCTGGTCGTCGATATCGGCGGCGGCACTACCGATTTCACCCTTATTGCGGTTACCGAACACGATGGCGAACTGCAGCTTGAGCGCGTTGCGGTCGGCGAGCATCTGCTTCTGGGCGGCGACAATATGGATCTCGCGGTGGCCCGCTTTGCCGAACAACAGTTCGCACAAAAGGGCACGAAGCTGGATGCGATTCAGTTTCACTCTCTTTGGCAACAGTGCCGCGCGGCAAAAGAACTGCTGCTTTCGGGCGACGCGTCAGCCCCGAAAGACCAGCCGCTTACCATTCTCGGACGAGGAACCGGCCTGGTGGGCGGAACCGTCCGCAGCAAGATCACCGGAAAAGAAATTCGCAACCTGCTCATTGAGGGCTTTTTCCCTACAGTGGCTCCCGACGCCGCTCCGCAGCGGCAGCGCCGCGCCGCGCTTATGGAAGTTGGCCTCAATTACGCCACGGACCCGGCAGTCACGAAGCATCTGGCTCAGTTTCTCCGGCAGGCAGCCGCGAACGCGGGAACCGAAGGGTTCGCCCGGCCCACTCATCTGCTTCTGAACGGAGGCGTGCTGCAGGCGGATGCCATCGAGCATCGCATCTTCGAAGTCCTGAACCAATGGCTCGAGCAATCCGGCGCTCCCCCGCTGATTGAGCTGCAGAACGAGACCAAGCAGCTTGATCTGATGCACGCCGTCGCGCACGGCGCAGCCTATTATGGCTTTGCCCGGACGGGTAAAGGCGTCCGTATCCGCGGCGGTGTGCCGCGCAGCTACTACGTTGGGATTGAAACCTCGTTGCCCGCCGTTCCAGGTTTGCCGGCCCCCATGAAAGCGCTCACGGTCGTGCCGTTCGGCCTTGAAGAGGGCTCGAAGGTGGAACTGCCGCAGCGTAAATTTGCGCTAGTCGTCGGCGAGCCCGCCGAGTTCCGCTTCTTCTCTTCGCTTTCGCGCAAGAACGATGCTGCGGGAAGCCTGATCGAAGAAATCGGCGACGATTTCGAAGAACTGTCGCCGATCGAAGTGTTCCTGCCTCCGCATACGGATGGCACGCGCGAAGAGATCGTTCCGGTTACACTCGAAAGCAACGTGACCGAAACGGGCATGCTCGAGCTCTGGTGCGTTTCCGCCGATGACCGGCGCTGGAAGCTTGAGTTCAACGTGCGCGAGCGTGCGGCTGCGGCATGAATATCGGGATCGATCTTGGCACTACCAACTCCGCTCTTGCCTACATCGACCCCCAGGAGGCCGCGGAAGCCGATTTCCCGCCCATCCATGTTCTCCCCATCGAGCAGCAGTTGGACGCTAACCGCTCCGGCGCGCTGCGGACGCTGCCTTCTTTTCTCTACTTGAGTGAACCGCCTGTCGTCGGCGCGTATGCCCGCGATCAGGGCGCGCTGGTTCCCACCAGAAGTGTTCATTCCGCCAAATCGTGGCTCTCCAATTCCGAAGCGGATCGCACGGCCAAAATTCTTCCGTGGGATTCGCAGGAAGAGGGCCGCGTGCTCTCGCCGGTGGATGCCTCCACACGTTATCTCGCTCAGCTTCGCGATGCCTGGCAGCAATCCAAGGCCGCTTCTCTTGCTCAGCAGCAGGTGGTTCTTACGGTTCCGGCCAGCTTTGATGAAGAGGCTCGTGAGCTAACCGTGCAGGCTGCGCGCGATGCGGGCATCGAAAGTCTTACTCTGCTGGAAGAACCTGCCGCGGCTTTCTACGCCTGGATCGCGGGGCATCTGGCGCGATCGAACAAAGAACTCTTCGACGGTCAGATCGTATTAGTTTGCGACGTCGGCGGCGGCACCAGTGATTTTACCCTGGTTCGCGTCGATCGCGAAGGCGATCGCGTGCAGTTTACCCGGACCACGGTGGGCCGTCATTTATTGCTGGGTGGTGACAACCTCGACCTCACCATCTCCTGGCTCGCGGAATCGAAGCTGGGCAAAACGTTATCTTTACGCCAGAGGAGCGCACTTCGTCGCCAGTGCTCCGCCGCAAAAGAGAAACTGCTCTCGCCGGGTGGACCGGAAACCGTAGAGGTGACTGTTACGGGCGCCGGCACATCACTGGTCGGTGGCACGCTTCGTACCGCTATTGCACGCGATGAAGTTCTGGAACTTGCGCTCGGCGGCTTTCTCCCTCCCTGCAATCTGACCGATCAGCCGAAGCAGGAAAAGCAAAGCGTCTTCCGCGAGCTCGGCCTTCCTTATGTCTCCGACCCTGCTATTACGCGCCATCTCGCCGAATTTCTCCAGAATTCTCCCGCCGCCGAACGGGGTATCGACGCCATTCTCTTTAATGGCGGTTTTTTCATTCCGCAAGTGTTTCGCGAGCGGGTGCGCGACGTGGCTGAACACTGGTTCGGCCGTGCGCCGCTGATCTTTGAAAATCACGATCTGGATCTCGCTGTGGCTGTCGGGGCGGCTTACTACTCCTACGTCCGTTCCTCCGGGGCCGGCGTCCTGGTTCGCGGCGGGCTTCCGCGCGCCTATTTTCTTGGCCTGCAGGATGCCGGCTCAACCGCCATGAACACCGTTTGCCTGATGCCGCGCGGTACCGAAGAAGGAGAGGAGATTAAGCTGGGGCAGCCCGAGCTACAGCTTCTTGCGAACACGCCCGTCGCTTTCCGCCTCTATAGTTCCCTCAGCCGAACCGATGATGCCGCGGGCGACCTGGTTTCTTTCACGCCGGGCGAAGACATGCTCGATCCCGCTAGCGACCCGCGCCTGCATGCTCCATTGCGCGCGGTCATTCGCTTCGGCAAAGGCGGCGAGCGTCTGGTTCCAGTAACCATCGGGGCTCGCCTGAGCGAAATTGGTACGCTCGAGACCTGGGCCGAATCTAAAATCAGCGAGCATCGCTGGCGGCTTCAATTTCAGCTTCGCAAGAGCGCCGACGAGCCTGAGGGCGCTTCTGCCGTAACGCCGGGCGTGCGCTCCAGCGCCGTGATCAGCGCCGAAGCACAGACGCACGCCGGATCGCTCATTGAACAGGTCTTTAGCAAGCCCGGTTCCGGGCTTCCTCCCGAACAACTTCCCGCGCGTCTGGAGCAAGCGCTCGGCTTGGGCCGTACGTCCTGGCCATTACCTTGCATCCGCGCCTTCGCCGACAAGCTGCTTTCGTTCGCCGATGGCCGCCGCAAGAATGCTCCTCATGAAGTGCGCTGGCTGAATCTAACCGGCTTCTGCCTGCGCCCGGGATTCGGTTATCCCGGCGACGATTTCCGCATTGAGCAGGCGCGCCGCGTCTACGCCTCTGGCCTGACATTCGGGAACCAGGTTCAAAATGAGATCGACTGGTGGATCTTCTGTGGCCGTATTGCCGGCGGGTTGAATCGCAACCAGCAGGCTGACATTTTTCAACGTATTTCACCTATTCTCCTCCCGAAGCAGAAGCGTAAGCAGCGCATCAACCAGGCTCTGTATCGGGAAATGTGGCGCACCGCCGCCAGTCTTGAGCTCCTCCCGCAGCAGACCAAAACCCAACTGGGAGAGGCCTTGCTAGCTACCGTTAAGCGTGGCGAAATGCTCGATGCGGCTACCTGGTGCCTCTCGCGGCTGGGTGCACGCCGGCTTTTCAGCGGTCCTATCAATCTCGCCCTTTCGCCCTCCATTGCGAGCCGGTGGGTGGAGGCCTTGGTTCGCCTTCCGCATACGCCCGCCCTGCTCGACGCTGTTGTTCATATATCGCAACAGACTGGCGATACCGCGCGTGACCTTCCGCCTGCGACGCTGCAACTCGTTCGGGGGGCGTGCGAGGCCAGTCCGCGCGCTCCCGAATTGCTCCGGCAACTCGCCGGCGAAGAAGCGGACCTGGCTGCTTCCAGCCGCGTTTTTGGAGAAGAGCTGCCCGCCGGTCTCGTGCTCGCGGCGGCCACGATCGAATAGCGCAATGCGCGAAACGGAGTTGGTCCAACGAATCCGGGATCTTTCGAATAGCGCCCGCGGCGATCCTTCTCTTGTCAAAGGCATCGGTGATGATGCCGCCATTCTTCGCCCGCGCAGCGGCGAAGATCTCGTCTTTACTTCGGATTTCGTTCTTGAAGGAAGGCACTTCACCCTCGATACGCACAAACCCGCCGACATTGGGCATAAGGCGCTCGCGCGCAGCCTCTCTGATCTTGCCGCCATGGGCAGCGAGCCTGTCTTTTGCCTGGTTTCGCTCGCTCTTCCCGCCGCGCTCACCTCTGTCTGGATCGATCGCTTCTATAGGGGGCTGCTCGCACTTGCCGCGAAATACAAAATCACTCTCGCGGGCGGCGATCTGGCGAAATTCAACGCGATCGCCGTGGACGTCCTGTGTTGCGGACGCATCCCTCGCGGCAAAGCTCTTCTTCGCAGCGGAGCAAAACCCGGTGATCGCATCTACGTCACTGGCGAGCTGGGTGGTTCGGCGCACGGGTTCAGGACCCGGCGCGGCGCGTCCT
>JAICXK010000029.1 GCA_025980435.1 Bryobacteraceae bacterium | reverse complement strand
GACCATTCGAGCCCTCCTGGATGCTGGAGCGATCCTACCGTCCCATGCGGAGGAACTGGAGCCCAGCGAAGCCGTACTGGAGATGCTGCCATGAATCGGAACAAGCGCCCGCTCTCTGTCACTATCCTCGGGTGTTTATATATCGCAGTGGGCGTTATCGGGTTTCTTTCCCACTTGACCGAGTTCCGCGCGAGGAATGCCTTTCAGTCTGACGTTGTATGGATCGAATTGACCGAGCTATTGGCGTTCATCTTTGGAGTATTTATACTCCGCGGCCATAACTGGGCGCGCTGGGCCGCGCTGGCCTGGATGGCATTTCACGTAATTCTAAGCGCCTTTCACGCAATTCCCGAATTTGCTATCCACTGTTTCTTCTGTGCCGTGATTGCATGGCTGCTATTTCGTCCTCCCGCTGCGCGGTATTTTCGACAGCCATCGAGCGCATAAATGCCCTCCATGGCAGTAATGCAACACCCGGAAATGGTAACATGAAGAGTTCTACCTACCTGTTGAGAAATGAGTAAATTTGCAATTTCTCTTTGATGGATTCACCCAGGACGGGAACAATCGTTGTTACTCGTTTCGCCTGGTTGCTGAACGCCAGCCAACGGCACTGTACGCGATCCGGGTTGACTTAGCGCTTTTTAGTAAATATCAGGTGTCGCTGCAAAGCGGCCCGGTATTTTGCCTTCATCTCCTTCAGGCCGCCTGCGCTAACAGCACGATAGATCCGGGCTGCAGCTATCAGGTAGTGGACGCCGACTTCACAGCCGTTTTAGAGGAACGCGCCGCGAGGGCCGCCGCGCTTGCCTCAAAGAAAACTGCTAACAGGCATTTTCGAAAACCACAACCGGCCTCCCAGTTGCGCCGGCATCCGAGTTGATGGGTTTTGCCCCCGCATCGGGGCCCCCAAGGCCTCGATCATACTTACAGAAAGGTACAAATGATTTCGACCTTCTATGTTGTCCAAAGAAACGGAATTCCAGCGGTCTGGCAGACCAGCCCCAAACGCATTCTGCAACTCTTGAAGCGAAAAGTGGAATTTACTCTTGCTTGCGAAACACCCAGTGAAACCCGTCATGAAGCATTAGTGAAGCTTCGAGAATTATTCCCGCTCCACAGGCCGATAAGAAAAATCGAGTAACAATATAATACGGGGTTCATATCGGCAGCTTGATCCGCCGGAGCAGCTCCGCGAAACGTGGATCCGAACGCAGCGGTTTCAGATCCGGATCGGTTTTTATGTAAATCAGTTCCTCCTGCCGCACGTCATAAGCGCGCCTAAGAAACGCGAACGCCCGGTCCCGCTCTCCGAGCGCCGCATGCACCAGGGCAAGCCCGTACGGAGGAACATACGTTCCGGACGGCTCGCCCTCCAATGCGTCTAACAGTTTTCTTGCCGTGCCGGAATCGCCTTCCCTTGCGTACACGTGCGCGAGTCTGGCCTTCAACTGTTGGTCCTCGCCCGCCAGACGGATCGCTTGCTGAAACTCAGCCTTCGCCCTGGCAAACCGCCGCTGCCCTTCGAATGCTCTGCCCAGCAGTGCGTGACAGCGGGCAGAAGTGGGGTTCATCTCCAGCGCGGCCGTCATCTGCCCGACCGCATCGCCGTAGCGTTCTGTGTGGATGAAGTGGTGTCCCACGTGCGCGTTTATGCTCTGATTCAGCGGATCCAGTTCCAGCGCCCGCTGGGCAGCTTGAAACGCCTCATCCGTGCGTCCAACGGCGAGCAGATAGTGAGATCGCCAGTGATGCGCGTTCGCGTAGCCGGGATTCAGTTCGAGTGCCCGGCGAAATTCGGCCTCAGCGCCGGTCCAGTCCCAATCGAAGTGCAGCCGCGCGTACCCAAGAGCGGCATGTGCTTCGGCCAGATTCTCGTCCAACTCCAGGGCCTTCGCCGCAGCCGCCTTAGCCTTGGGAAACGACTCCGTGGGTCGCGCACTGCCATAAAAACTCAGCAGATTGTAGGAGTCCGCCAGGCCGGCATATGCCAGCGCATAGCCGGGCTCCTTCTCTAAAGCTTCGTGAAAGTAGTGAAGCGCTTTTTGCAGACCGTCCGCCGAACGCATGTTCCAAAAGAAGCGGCCCTTTAGATACGCTTCGTAGGCCTCTGGATCCAGGCGCTGCGAACGCGCCAACTCCTTCCGCTCACCGGGCGTTACAGGCGTCCCGATCTGATGTGCGATTGCGGTCGTTATTTCGTTTTCGAGCGCAAAGATCTCCTGAAAATCTCTTTCATAGATGTTCGCCCACAGATTCTGCTCTGTGGCGGCGCGAATCAGCTTGATGCTGATGCGGACGCGTGCGCCAGCGCGCTGCACTGCGCCTTCGACGATTCCATCCACCTTCAATTCCCGGCCAATGTCGGGTAAAAGCTTGCGGCTTTCTTTGTAGTGCATCGCGGATGTTCGCGAGATCACCCGGAGGGCGCTGATCCGGGACAGATTTGTGATCAGCGCGTCCGTTAATCCGTCTGCGAAATAGTCGCGTTCCCTGTCCGAATTCAGATTCATGAAGGGGAGCACGACAAGAGACCGTATGGTTCGGGCCGGCGCCCCCGGTTTTCTTTCCTGCTCTACCCGCGGAATCTGCAAAGCGGCCGCGAGCACAACCGCGAGTCCGGCAATGCTCAACCAGCGCGGCGCGACGCGGGGTGAGGTAGGAATTTCAGGAGCCGCCTCCACTCTGTCGGGCTGGGGAACCGGTTCCGTCGCGATGACCTGGACCGGCGCAATAAACCGGTATCCCAAGCGCGACTGCGTCTCTACATAGCGCGGCGTGACCGCCGAATCGCCCAGCGCCTGCCGGAGCTTCTTCATCGCGGTATTCAGGCTTTGGTCAAATTCACCGTACTCGTCCTCGGGCCACAGATTTCGCCGCAGCTCCTCGCGCGAAACCGTCTCGCCGGGCCGTTCGAGAAGAACCGTAAGGATCTGGAATGGCCTCCCCTGCAGTTTGATTCGCAGCCCCGATTTCCGCAGCTCGCGTATGCGCAAATCGACTTCGAAAACTCCGAACCGGAGGGCTTTACGCAACTCAGGTGCAGTCATCCCGGCGCCCCCAATCTAGGCCGATCATTATAACAACGAATTAGCGCTCCGAAAGCGGCCACCCGCCGGTGCAAGCCTTGCCTTTCTAGAGGTTTGTGCGGCCACTTCTGGTTCATGCAACTTTCATCGCCGGCACATTGCCTTTCGGGCGCTCGCCCCTCAAAATGCGCCCAGGAGGATCACACGCTTTATGCGCTCACCAGGAAAACTGTTTCTTACATTCGGCCTCGCCGCTCTCGC
The DNA here is from genome assembly GCA_025980435.1 of Bryobacteraceae bacterium. Classification (GTDB taxonomy): domain Bacteria; phylum Acidobacteriota; class Terriglobia; order Bryobacterales; family Bryobacteraceae; genus Bog-105. The sequence goes on along the minus strand of JAICXK010000029.1, from coordinate 27,285 downwards.
GGCGTCAATTGCCGCCGCTGATTCGTTCAGCTTCAGCACCGGATCGCCAAACGGTCTGATTGCTACCGGCTCTCGCCCTTCCGGTACGGGCGTCCTCGAAATCGAGTCGGCTGACGACTTCATTCTCGGCGCCGCAACATCTATCAATCACGCCTCCTTTTACGGCCTGATTCCCGCCGGAGCAAGCGTCGGCGATATCACCCAGGTCCGCGCCGAAATCTATCGGGTCTTTCCTTTGGATTCAACAAACCCGCCTTCCGGAAACGTGCCGACGCGCCTCAACTCGCCTTCGGACGTCGCTTTCGCCGAGCGCGATTCCGCCGTTTCCGACCTCACATTTACCGCCAGCGTGGTGAACAGCAGCTTCGCTGCCGCCAACAGCGTTTTGAACGGAATCAACGCCATCCCCAACCAGACCACGGGAGGGGAAGGAGCCGTCACGGGAACGGAAGTTTTGATCGACGTCGCATTGACCACCCCCTTCGATCTCCCCGCCGACCATTACTTCTTCATTCCTCAAGTCGCTCTCAGCAGCGGCAATTTCTTGTGGCTCTCCGGTCAAAGGCCGACCAGCCCTCCCTTTGCTCCCGACCTTCAGACCTGGATCCGTAACGAGAATCTTGCGCCCGACTGGCTTCGAGTAGGGGCGGATGTCGTGGGCGGCGCCGACACCTTCAACGGGGCGTTCTCAATTTCGGGCAACACCGTCCCAGAGCCCGGAACCATCGGCCTGCTGGGCGGTGGTCTCCTGATCGCGGGACTGGCACGGCGGATTCACCGCTCGCGGAGAAACGTCGCGAAGCAATAGGCCGCGACTGGAATAACGGAACATCCCATCGTCCCGGCGGCGAGTATAGGAGGGCTCGTCGCCGCAACCGCACTGGCGTTCCGGGTTCCGATTCAGCACTCTCCACAAACGAAATTTGATTCGGATTTCCCAAAATTCGACCACCGCCTGATTCCGGTATATACTGGCCGTCCAGGGCCGGCGCGCTTGGGCGTGTGCGGCCTAAGGAGTGAAGCATGCGCGGCAGTAACTTTCTACTCACTTTCTCTTTGGCGACGTTGGCATTCGCCGGATCCTTGGCAGCACAACCGAGCGCCGGTCTCCATATCAAAAATGACGAGATTGGCGGCGTTGTTTCGAGCAGTAAGGGAGCCGAAGCCGGTGTGTGGGTGATTGCGGAAACGACGGATCTGCCTACACGCTTCATCAAAGAGGTTGTAACCGACGATCAGGGCCGCTATCTCATTCCCGCTCTTCCCAAAGCCACATACACTGTGTGGGCCCGCGGCTATGGATTAGTGGACTCGGCAAAGATTCGCACGGCAACCGGCAGGCAAGTCGACCTCAAGCCAACTGTAGCGCCGGATGCGAAGGCTGCTGCGCAGTACTATCCCGGGAATTATTGGTACGCCATGCTCCACGTTCCAAGGGAGAGCGAGTTTCCGGGTACGGGTCCCCATGGAAACGGGATTTCGCAGAAGATCAAAACGCAGGGGCAGTGGCTGCACTTAATCAAGACAGATAGCTGCGAATCGTGCCACCAGCTCGGAAACAAGTACACGCGCACGATTCCTGAGCTGTTCAGTCACTTCGATTCGCCACAGCAATCGTGGATGCGGCGCGTTCAATCGGGACAGGCAGGCACAGCAATGGTGGGCGGCCTTGCCCAACTCAGGCCTGAAAGAGCCACCGCAGAGTTCGCCGATTGGACTACGCGCATTGCGCACGGCGAACTTCCCGCCGAAGCGCCCCCACGGCCGCAGGGGATTGAGCGCAATGTGGTCATCACGCAATGGGACTGGGCCGACGAAAAGGCGTATCTGCATGACGAAATTTCAAGCGATAAGCGGAACCCGCGAGTAAACGCAAACGGACTGATTTACGGATCCGCTGAAGAAAGCCGCGATTACCTGCCGGTGCTCGACCCCGTGCACAACACGACCAGCAGAGTGAAGGTCCCCTATCGCGACCCGGACACGCCGGGACAGCCGAAGCCGCTGCAGCCCTCTGCATTTTGGGGCGACGAAGCGATCTGGGACAGCCACACGACGGTTCACAATCCGATGTTCGATGAGCGAGGACGCGTCTGGATCACGTCGCGAATTCGAGCACCCAGGGATCCTGACTTTTGCAAAGCGGGTTCTGATTTGATTTCGGCGAAGCTCACGCCGGTTGAGAGATCCGGACGTCAACTGGCAATGTACGATCCGGCAACGAAGCAGATGTCTTTGATCGACACCTGCTTCGGCACGCACCACCTGGTGTTCGCATCGGATGCGAACAACACGTTATGGACCAGCAGCGGCGGAGGCGGCGGGGTGGTGGGCTGGCTGAACACGCGCATGTGGGATCGGACACACGATGCACGAAAGTCGCAGGGTTGGACAGCGCTGGTGCTCGACACCAACGGCAACGGCAAACGAGACGCGTATGTTGAATCCGAGCAGACAGTATTGACCGCGCCGAGCGGAGAGAGTCTCGGCATGTCGGCGGCTCTCACGGGCGCGGCCGATTCTGCTCACGACACGCGGTTGAATGCGGCATTCTATGGCGTTACGGTTGGAACCGACGGCATGGTTTGGGGCAGCGTTCTTGGTTTCCCGGGCGGAATCGTGCGCTTGGATCCGGGAACCAATCCACCCGAGACGGCGCTGGCTGAATATTATGAAGTACCCTGGCACAATCCGAAGGCGCCGGCATGGGGATTTTCGCCGCGCGGCCTGGATATCGACCGCAACAATGTCGTCTGGGTGGCGCTGGGAAGCGGGCACTTCGCCAGCTTCGATCGCCGCAAGTGCAAGGGGCCGCTGAACGGGCCACACGCAACGGGCCAACACTGTCCGGAAGGGTGGACGCTTTATCCAACGCCCGGACCGAACTTCAACGGTGTGCAGGATTCGGGGAGCGCCGATTCCCACTATTACGACTGGGTGGATCAGTTCGACACGTTGGGGTTAGGAAAGAACACGCCGATTATCACTGGTAATTCCTCGGATTCGCTGCTCGCGTTGGTGAACGGTAAGTTCGTTATCCTGCGGGTTCCCTATCCGCTTGGATTTTTCGCCAAAGGCATGGATGGACGCGTCGACGACCCGCATGTAGGATGGAAAGGCAAAGGCGTCTGGACCACCTGGGGGACGCGCGCGCCCTTTCATAGCGAAACCGGCAAGGGGACAACCAGCAAGGTGGTGCACTTCCAGATCCGGCCGAATCCGCTGGCCGATTAGGCCCTGGCGGACCCGACGCCCCTCTATTCAGTTCTCAACGCCCGCGCAGGATCGATCGAAGCGGCCCGTCGTGCGGGAATGGCTCCCGCCAGGCACGCAGCTACCGCCAGCGTGAGAACCGACGTCGCCAGCACGCCCACATCCATCCCTTTAATCTCGAAGAGTTGTGACTCGACAAAACGAACACAGAGCAGCGATGTGGGAATACCTATCGCCAACCCCAAGGCAGTCTGGACTATTGCTCCACGCATCACCATCGCGATCACTCCGCCTCGTGCAGCCCCAAGGGCCATGCGAATCCCGATCTCGCCGGTTCGCCTCGCTGCCGTGTAAGCAGTCACGCCGTAAAGCCCTATTGTTGCGAGTAGCAGGGCGAGACCGCCGAACAGTGTCGCCAGCCGGGCCACCATCCGCTCTTCAGTGAACCGGTCCGCAATCTGTTGGTCGAAGGTCTGGAATTTCACCACGGCCAAGTTTGGATTGATACTTGCCAGCGTCCGCTGCGTAATCGCTGCCATCTGGTTCACAGGTCTTCCGGTTTGCACAACCAGCGCGCCGGCATAAAGCGACAGGTCCTTTTCGATTGGTTCCTTCGCACTCGCTGGCCGCTGCAAAATCGGGAGAAAGTACATTCGATGTTGCTTCCATCGCACGCTGGTGTATGTAGTGTCTTCTACTACCCCGACGATCTTGTAATCTCCGGTTGATTCCGATCCCGTACCGAAGTATCGTCCGATGGGGTTTTGGCCGGGGAAAAACTTCTTTGCGAACTCCTGATTCACAACGGCCACCGCCGGAGCGGTCGGGGTATCCCTCTTGCTGATACCGCGACCCATCAAAACACGCGTCCCTACCGAATCGAAATACTCGGAATTGACTTTCACAACGGAGGCGCCCTCATGTGGATTCGGTTGCCCTTTGACCTGGATGCCGGTGCCCCAGTTGTTGTCCTCCATTGGGGTATACAGGCTGATTCCAACATTCTTCACGCTCGGGATCGCATGAAATCGCTCTTCGATTGTTCTGTATAGAGATTCCAATTGCCTCTGCGAATAGCCCGCCGCCTGCGGATTGATATGCACGATGTACCGGTTTTTGCTCTCCAGCCGCAGGTTCGAATGTTGAAGGTTGTTCAGACTCTGCGAGAACAACCCCGCTCCTGTCAGCAGTACCAGCGACAGGCCGGCTTGCAGAACCACTAGCCCGCGCTGTACCAGGGAAGCTCCTGAACTGGTTGTGCGCATGCCGGTCCGTAACGCATCTACCGGGTCCGTCTGCGAAGTGATCCAGGCCGGTGCAATGCCAAACAGAATTCCGGCCAGCAACGCCAGTCCGCATGCGAACGCCAGAACCGGCAGCGATGGGCTTGGGTCAACCGGTAGACGTTGTGCCTCGCCGAATGCAAGCGCAAGAAGCATTCTCGTTCCCAAATAGGAAACCACCAGTCCGGCCATAGCGCTCAGAACCGCTAGCAACACGCTCTCAGTCAGCAGTTGTCGAATAATCTGCCCTCGTTTCGCGCCGAGCGCGGTGCGCAGCGATATCTCCGCTTTACGCGCCATCCCGCGTGCCAAAAGCAGGTTTGCCACGTTTGCACAGGCAATTAAGAGGACCAGGCCGGAGATGATCATCAATACCCGCAGGTTTGTACCGTACGCTTCCTGTAAATCCTGAATGCCTGCGCCCCCAGACGTAAGCATCACGTGCGCTTTCGCCAGCAGTTTCTTGCCTTCACCCGATGAAAAAGGCTTCGTCTCTGCAAAGGATTGCCTGACCAGCGCGCTCAACTTCTCGCGCAAAGGCGCCATTTGCACGCCCGGCTTCACGCGCCCAACCAGATATAGCCATGCCACCCCCGGCTCATGCACGTAAGGAGCGTTCGCTAACGCGTCCATCGACTCAATCGGCAGGAAGAAATCCGGAGGAGTGGTAGACAGCCGGTCGCCGTAGAACCCGGCCGGCGCGATCCCGGCTATCGTCACCGGTCGTGTGTTGATCCAGAATGTGCTGCCTACGACGGAGGTATCGCCCGCATAGTCACGCTGCCAGGCTGCGTAACTCATAACTGCCATGACGGGCGCTCCTGGAATATCGTCGGCATCCGTCAGCAGGCGTCCCGCGTACGGCCGGAGCCCAAACGTGCGGAAGTAATTGCCCGAAACGAACTCGCCCATCACCGAGTGCGCGTCTGCGCGTTCCCCTTCGCGCCTTGCCGTGATCGGACGGTATCCAAAACCGGCCTGCATAGCTGCCAGGTCCTCAAACTCCGGTGTGCTTTTCTTTAATAGCAGCCACGTTTCTGTGGGAAATAAACCATAATCGCCGTTGTCTTTCGCGCCGCTATTCACGCAGCAGTCTGTGTTATCTCCAATCCGCACGAGCGTCTTCGGATCGGTTACGGGCAGGTTCTTCAGCAGCATCGCGTTGATCAGCGTGAAAATGGACGCGTTGGCTCCAATTCCCAAGGCCAGTGTGAGCATGGCCGTAGCCGTGAATCCGGGCGCGTTTCTTAACTGCCTTATCGCAAAGCGAATGTCCTGCATCCAGGTCATCTAAATACTCTCTCCTGATGGCGGCCGAAGCCGTCAGAGATCACGCACGTTGGTGTCCGAAGCAGGGCCCCTTGATGGATCTGTGTTTGCTGCTATTGGCCAGGCGGATCACGAAAGGGGCTGTTCGATCGTGGTTCGCAACGTCGCAAAAGCGAAAAACTCGCTCGCGTAGGGCGGCCCATGGCGCGCCGCGTGTAGCCGGAGCCTCCGACACATTTCGGGTTAAAGCGGTTTCATCGCCGCTCATTACGTTTCGGCCCGGCCGCGCAAGCGCCCAGCACATCCAAAGACCAGGAAGCGAATAGAGCTTCCCAGGACCTAAAGGAGGTTCCCATGTTCAAGAAGTTTGGAATTTTCGGCTTAGTTTTAACAGGCGCCATGCTGCTGCCTGCGGCAACCTTTGCAGAAGGCATCCACAACGAGAGATCGTATTCACCCGAGCATCGCAACAATGTGCAGGTTGTTCGCGAGTACCGCAGCGATGTCCGCGTAGTCCGAGAGCACCGGGCGCCGGTTCGCCATGATGCCCGCGGCCGGAAGCATCGGGTTGAGCATCGCGTGGCCCGGTTTCACCAGCCGGATTACCGCCGTTAGCTTGTGCAAATCATTACAAGCGCTTCATCATGTCTCACTGCTTCTGGTAGGAACGTGAGACATGGTGAGGCACATCGAAAAATCAGGAAGCAAGCAAGCTTTCAAACGATAGGAGGTTTCCCCATGTTCAAGAGGGTTGGAATTTTGGCGTTGGTCTTATCGGCCGGTTTGACGGTGCTGCAGCCGGCAGCGAATGCGGCGGACAGGCACGACCGGGACAATCATCATGATAGGCGCGATCATCGGGATTGGAACCGCCACAGAGATCGGGATCGTGATCGCGATTGGGGCAGGCGCGATTGGCGCGAACACAGGCGATGGGAGAATCGGCGCGATCGCAACTACTTGTATTTCAACTTCACGCCGGCTCCGCGGTATTATTACTACACACCCGCGCCCAGCTACAACTATCCTTACAGCGCATATCCGGATTACGGATACCCCTATTGAGTTTGGCTGCGTTATGCGCTGTTAACCAGGAACATACCCACACTCCGAGCCGCCCGCATTGCCCTTGCGTTACGCCAGGAATGAAATTTGCACCCGGAGGTACCGGGTGGTTCGGAGTGAGGTAAAAGCCTTAGATAGCCCTTCTGCGGCCAGCAAACAAGCTGATCAAGAACAGGACTATGAAAATGATGAAGAGAATTTTGGCGATCCCGGCCGAAGCAGCAGCGATACCGCCAAAACCGAAAATCGCGGCGATGATCGCAATCACCAGAAACACCCAGGCGTACCAGAGCATATAGTCGTACCCTCCGCCCCTAGTAGGAGCAACCGCCCTGCCATTGCCGTATAAGTGCCGGCATCGCGGCGTAAACCCTTCTGGGCAGGTCTTTTATGAGTCGCGCCGAACGAACGAGCAGTATCGCGCAGGCCGCCCGATACGGAAGAATTTGCGTGTGCGCGGAAGAAATACACCCCTCGTGTTTCAGTGCAACAAGTTGATCGTCCCCCGGCACTTGACCGCACCACAGCGGCAGGGGACACGCTCCACTTTCTTGTCGAATTGATAATCGACCGTCAGTTCCTCGCCCGGATCGATGTCGCGGCGGCTCATGTAAAGAATATGACTGTGAAGAATTCGCGCCACCAGGTTTGGATCGCACGAGTGATTGATATATTCCGCGCCCGATCCGCCGACGGAGCCGTCAATTGTCCAGTAATTGTCGAGCGTGAACAGATAAATCAGATCGCTCGCCTCCGCGCGGCGCTTCGTTTCACGCCGGCTAATCCGTTCGCCCGTGTATTCGATCACCTTCCGGTTACCGGGAATGAACTCGGTTGCATACACTCCCCATCGGTGGATTTTCGAAGATGCGAGCCTCATGCCGTAACAGGCATATCTCGGATTGATGCGGCGATTCCCGTTCTCTGCCGGTGCCATGCTCGTCAGATTAGCGGATGCACTGCCTTCGGAATACTGGGAACGAACATCTACTGTACTTTCTGCTTCAACACGGAGATGAGTTCGTGCACGGCCTCCGCGCTCTTCTTCAGCGCAGCTTGTTCGTCGTCCTGAAGCTTTATCTCGTAAATCTTCTCGATCCCGCTTTTGCCCAGCTTGACCGGCACTCCCACGAAAAGCTCGCGAATGCCATATTCGCCATTTAAATATGCCGCGCAGGGCAGAACCTTTTTTTTATCTTTTAAGATGGATTCCACCATCTCTACCGCCGAGGCCGCAGGCGCATAGTACGCGCTGCCTGTCTTCAGGTACTTGACAACCTCAGCGCCGCCATCGCGGGTGCGCTGCACCAGGCGGTCAATCGTTCCTTTGTCCATCAACTCCGAAATCGGTATGCCGCTGACATTAGTAAATCGAACCAGCGGCACCATCGTATCGCCGTGCCCTCCCAGCACCATGGCCGTTACATTTTCAAAAGAGACGTTCAGTTCCTCGGCGATAAACGTGCGGAAGCGCGCGCTATCCAGAACCCCCGCCATCCCGATGACGCGCTCGCGCGGAAAACCGGAAACCTTCAAAGCTGTCCAGCACATCGCGTCCAAGGGGTTCGTAACCAGAACAAGAATTGCGTTCGGAGATCGCTTGACCGCCTGCTCCGTCGCGCTCTTCACCACTTCATAATTGGCCAGCAAAAGATCGTCGCGGCTCATGCCCGGCTTGCGCGGAAAGCCCGCTGTGATCACCACGACGTCCGAGCCGGCGGTTTCCTCATATCCGTTTGTGCCCGTAATCCGCGCGTCGTACCCTTCTACCGGCGCCGATTCAAGCATGTCCAGGCCCTTGCCCTGCGGAACGCCTTCCACCACGTCCACCAGAACAACGTCGGCCAGTTCTTTTGCGGCTATTTTCTGCGCTGTGTTCGCGCCAACATTTCCGGCCCCGATAACGGTCACTTTCTTTGGCATCTTTCAGAAGGATAGCGCGCGGGTTTTCCCAAAGCCCTGCTGTTCGGACCGAAGATTTTTCGTATGATGTGTCATTGGCTTCCTCGTTGGAACGCGGGCCAGAGGAGAGTGTACGCCGGCGTGAGGTCCGAAAGCTGGACTATGCCGAGCGTTGGCTGCGCGATGGTTTTGCACTTTGCCGGCCGCCGGCTTTCTCCCAATCGCTCGAAGTCGACATGACCCGGGCGAAGATGTTGCTGGATTCTGCCCGGCATCGAGGCATTCGCCTGACCTACACGCACCTGATCGTACGCGCGGCCGCAATGGTGCTGGAGGCGAATCCAGACCTGCATGTGATGGTGTGCGGGAATGCGCTGCATCGTCCGGCGCAGGTCGATATCGGGCTCTCCGTCGCGGGGGATGCATTTATGGCGGCGGTTCTGATCATTCAGGATGCAGGCCGTAAGAAACTCGGTGAGATAGCCGCGGAGATCGTGAGCCGCGCGCCGGAAGCTCGCGATGCCGATCGGAAGCTGCTGTCCGCCGTTCGCAAATGGGGCTGGATAATTCCATTCGGATTCCTGCGCCGCGCGCTGCTGCGGTTTCTCAGGAGCTTTTTCGAATTTCGCCGCAGAGCTTCCGGAACTTTCCAGGTCAGCATCGTGCCGGGCGTGGACCGGTTTGAAACGCCTCTCTTCAATACCTCTGCCATCCTGACTGCCGGGGCTGTGCGCGAGCGTCTTGTTGCCGTCGACGGCGGCCCGCGAGCGCTGCCGACAGTTCACTTGACCTGCTCTGCAGACCACCGCGTCTGGGATGGTACCAAGTGCCAAACGTTCTTGCTGGGCGTCCGCGGCATCCTCGAATCGGGAGAACTGGAATCTGAACTCGGGTCACTGCGCTATGAATAGCAGTGAATGCGCTATTTTGCACTCGCAACCGACTACGATGGCACTCTGGCCGACGAAAGCGTTGTTCATCCAGAGACTTTAAAGATGCTCTGGAGGCTGAGGAGCTCCGGGCGCCATCTCGTTCTCGTTACCGGCCGGCTGCTGCCGGATCTAAAGACCGTCTTTCCGGAATTCGAAGTTTTCGAGCAGATTGTCGCCGAGAACGGCGCTGTTCTCTACAACACCAGGACGAAAACGGAAAGCGTGCTGTGCGAAGCCCCTCCCGAAGAGTTCGCCGCAACCCTGATCCGTAAGGGAGTGGATCCGCTCGAGATCGGTCGTGTGCTTGTTGCCACACTCGACGACCACAAGCAGACCGTCCTGCAGACCATCGAAGAGCTCGGCCTGGAGCTCCAGATCATCTTCAATAAAGGTGCGGCAATGGTTCTGCCGTCAGGTGTCAACAAAGCGACCGGACTGTATGCGGCTCTGCGGCAGTTGGGCCTCTCCGCACACAATACTGTCGGGGCAGGTGATGCCGAGAACGATCATGCGTTCCTGAAAATTTGCGAACGCTCCGTAGCGGTCGCGAATGCGCTTCCCGCGCTGAAGGCAAAGGCGGACCTGGTGACCAGTGCGCCCAGCAGCGCCGGTGTTGCCGAACTGATCGGACGCTTGCTCGATGACGACCTTACCAGCGTGCTTGCGCGGAATGATCGCGACAGTATTGTGCTGGGGGCGGTACGGGATCGCCCCCTCCGCATGCCGGTATATGGAACGACTCTCTTGGCGCCCCGGACTTCGGATCGAGAAAGATCCCCGCTGATCATCGGGGTGACGGGACGGCTGGCCGAGGCGGGCTACCAGTTTCTTGCGATTGACCCGCGCGGCGATCATGAGGCGCCCGAAGGTGCGGTCATCTTAGGCGATAAAAAGCGGGCCCCGACCATAGACGAGGTGCTGAAAGGTTTGGCGAGAGCGGGCCAAAGCCTGATTGTGAATCTGCTGGGAGTGCCTTCGCAGAAACGGCAGACGTTCTTCGAAGACCTGCTGCCGCGCGTCCGCGAGCTGCGCATTCGCACCGGCCGCCCTCACTGGGTGATCGTCGATGGTGCGCACTATATGATGCCTGTCATGCAGCGCGCCATCGAAGATGGGCCGGTGAAGGGTCCCACCGGAGCCATGCTGATCGCGATGGAGCCGGACGAGATTCCGCCCGGAATCCTGTGTGCTATCGACACCGTCATCGCGACCGGGAACAAACAGGAGGAGACGGTCCGAAAGTTCTGCACGGCCTGCAATCAAAACTGCCCGCCCATTCCCGCAAATAAGCCGCAGGAGGGAACCGCCCTGTTCTGGTCGCGAAAGAGCGGCCACCCGCCCCTCCCTTTTCAATTGAATCTCGGCGCAAATTGAAAAACGAAACTGGCTAACCCTCTGAAGACGCCGCCCCATCTCGACGCCATGCCGAAACCGAGCCGGAAGCGTAAGCGACCCCAGTTTGGAACCCCGAGCCCCAGCGTGGGGCCGAGTCTTGAACGGAATGGTTGTTATTGAACTGGGCTAGCATGTTATTTTCCCTGCAGCTCTTATGAAGTCTTCCGTCCTGCTGCTGATCGCAACGGCGGCTGCCGCCACGAGTCCGGCATCTCCAGCGCGTGAGGTCACCTTTTATCGTGATATCGCGCCGATCGTCTACCAAAACTGCGCTCCTTGCCATCGGCCCGGCGAATCGGCGCCCTTTTCGCTCCTCGGCTTCGAGGATGCCAAACGGCACGCCGCGCAAATCGCCGATGTAACGAAGCGCCGTTTCATGCCGCCCTGGCTGCCTGAGCCGGGACATGGCGACTTTCAGGAAGAACGCCGGCTAACCGACGAACAGATCCGGCTCATCCAGGACTGGGTAAAACAGGGCGCTCAGGCGGGCCCCGCGGCGGATGCCCCGGCGCCTCCCAAATTCAGTTCCGAATGGAAGCTGGGACAACCTGACATGATTCTGCATGTAGCTAAGCCTTACGAACTGTATGCCGACGGTCCGGAAGTGTTTTGGAATTTCGTTCTTCCCGTACCCGTTACCGCCGCGCGCTGGGTGAAGGCGATGGAGATCAGGCCCGGAAACGCGCGTGTCTTTCATCACGCCAACGTAATCCTCGATCGCTCAGGTTCGGCGAAGCGCAAGGAAGTGCAGCCGGGAGCCGGATTCCCGGGAATGGATCTGACTGTCGAGGAGCATACCTTCGATCCCGATGGATTTTTCCTCTCCTGGAAGCCGGGTAGCGCACCCGTAGTCGAGCCCGATGGAATGGCCTGGCACGCCGACCCCGGTATGGACCTCGTCCTCAATGTTCACCTTCGGCCATCCGGCAAACGCGAGATCGTCAGTCCGGAAATCGGCCTTTATTTCACCGATAAGCCCCAGACGAAGTTTCCGATGTTGCTGGAACTGGAGCACGACGGCGCTCTCGACATTCCCGCGGGCGATCGGGACTTTGTCTCGAGCGATGATTTTCAGGTCCCGCTGGATTTAAACGTGCTTGCGGTCTATCCCCACGCCCATTACTTGTGCAAACTGATGGAGGGCTATGCGACGCTTCCCGACGGTTCGCGCAAGTGGCTGATTCGCATTCCGAACTGGGATTTGAACTGGCAGGGTGTCTATAACTACAAACAGCCGGTTTTCCTTCCGAAGGGGACCGTGATCTCGATGCGCTATCACTACGACAACTCCTCCGATAATCCCCGCAACCCGAACAATCCCCCAAAGCGCGTACGAAACGGGAATGAGGCCCTCGACGAGATGGGCGATCTCTGGCTGCAGGTATTGCCGGTAGGAGACCAGGACCAGCGTGCCGTGCTGCAGGAGGCTGTAACCAAGCGGCGGCTTGAGAAGTATCCGGCCGATTTTGTAGCCAACTTCGATATGGGCGATTTGCTCCTGAATCAGGATAATGCCACCGCTGCGATCGCCTACTTTGAGCGAGCCTCCTTGGCGCAGCCGGCCAGCCCCCTGGCCGCCAGCGAATTGGGCGTGGCGTTGGTGGAGGCCTCCAGGTTGCCTGAGGCGCAAGTGCAGTTCAAGCGCGCGTTACAACTCGATCCCAGGTACACGGATGCCCGCTACAATCTGGCAAGCGAGGAAGCAACCAGTGGCGATTGGGCCGATGCCGCAGCCGATTTCAAAGAAGTGCTCGCGGAAAAGCCGGACAATGCCAAAGCGCGGCAGCATCTGGGAGAGGTGTTATTCCTGTGGGGAGATGACCTGGCCAAGTCGGGCGATGATAATCAGGCGGTGCTCCGCTATCGTGACGCGCTGGCCTATCGCGCCAATGACCCCGAATTGCACACCAGCCTCGGTATGGCGCTCGCCCGCGTGAATCAACTCAAAGAGGCACAAGCCGAGTTCGAGGCCGCCGTCCGCATCGACCCTAATTTCGAACCGGCCAAACAAGCCTTAGCCGCGATTCAAAAGTAGGGAACCAGCCGTGGAGCGGCCCTTTTAGGCTGCCATGCCGCCATTCGTGGCGGCATCCGTCCTTGCGTTAAGAATCAATTTCGTACGCTAAATCCGGTTCGAAAACCGGCTTCGCCGGCCAGAGGCCCGCTCCACTCCGCTGGTCCAGCCATACGCAAAAACTAAGTGGCCGTAAATTACCCAGTCCAATCCCATCTTCAACATTTTTATCTTGCAATTATTTACCTAGTGCTGTAACATCACTGAAGCTACGGGGTTTGCTCTATTGGGGTGGCATTTCCCTGTTTTATCCATATCCGCTTGCGCCACGCGAGCACCCGTGCTTGCTGTTTCAGAAACGCTATTCATGTCAGGGGGACATTCATGCGTGCAAGTGAAACTTGCAAGAGGATCTTCGGCCGAGTTGCCGTCCTTGCAGGCGTATTCGCGGTTGCCTTAGGGCTTCAATCGCCAGGTTATTGCCAGGCTGTCTATGGTTCATTAGTCGGTACGGCAACCGACCCGAGCGGGGCCGTCGTGCCCGGGGCTTCCGTGAAGGTCACCGAAACCGGGACAGGTCAAGTCCGGACAGCGGTTACCGACCAGAGCGGCCGCTATAATTTCGTCAATCTTCTGCCCGGCACTTACAACATCCAGGTGCTGGCCCACGGCTTCCGAACACTGGAGCAGAAGGGAGTGCGTATCACGCCGAACACCGTTCAGCGCACCGATGTTCGCCTCGAGGTCGGTCAGGCAACCGAGCAGGTCAACGTGTCCGCGGAAGCCGTCCAGTTACAGACCGAGAAAGCCGATACCCACACCGAGATCACATCCAAACAAGTACAAGATATTCCTCTGGGTGGCTACCGGAATTACCAGACGCTGATCAATCTTGCGCCTGGAGCGACTCCGGCATCTTTTCAGAATTCCATTACCGATACGCCGGCCCGCGCCCTGCACACGAATATCAACGGCGGGAATGCCCAGACGAATATGACCCGCATCGACGGCGCGGAGAGCGTGAACGTCTGGCTGCCTCATCATGTAGGCTACGTGGTTCCCGCTGAGACGGTCGATATCGTGAACGTGACCACCAGTTCGGCCGATGCCGACCAGGGTCTGGCAGGCTCGTCCGCCATTACCGTGGTTACCAAGTCCGGCACCAACCAATTACACGGCAGCGCTTTCGAATTTCACAACAACCAGAATCTGAACGCGCGCAATTTTTTCCTGAAGCCAGGTATCGATAAGCCGGTTGGTATTTACAATAACTACGGCGCGACACTGGGCGGCCCCATTAAGAAAGACAAGCTGTTCTACTTCGTCAGCTTCGACGGCACAAATCAGAAGCAGAGCGCAAACGGACTCTATACTGTTCCGACGGCCGACCAGCGCGCGGGCGATTTCAGCGCCTATAAGACCGATATTTACAACCCGTTCACCGGAAACGCGGACGGCACCGGGCGCAGTATCTTCACCGGTGGGAAAATACCCGCGCAGCTTATAAGCCCGATTGCGCAAAAGATCCAAAGTTACTATCCCGCTCCCAATCTGCCGGGCACAACCAATAACTTTGCCGCCACCGGCGGCCCGATTCTCGACCGCTACTATCTCGACACCAAGATTAACTGGAACCGCAACGACAAGCACACTATCTGGGGCAAGTATGGCCGCATGTGGGCGACATCGGGCGGACAGGGAATTTTCGGCGTTGCCGGTGGACCGGCGCCCGGAGCGGATCCCGGCCTGGGCCACACGGTCATTCAGATCGCCACCATCGGCCACACATACATCTTTTCCCCCAACCTGATTCTGGACGGAAACATCGGCTATCAGCGTATGGTTCAGGACGTAAAAGGAAATGATTTCGGCACTGACTTTTCGAAAGTGCTGAATATTCCCGGGATTAACGGGCCTGATATCCGGCAGAGCGGATTCCCGGATACGGCTTTTTCTTCATCCGCGTTTTACACCGGTATGGGCGTTCCGAACTGGATGCCGCTCTTCCGCACCGATGAAACCTATACCCACAGCGACAGCATCACTTGGACCAAAGGCTCCCATCAGGTCCGGTTTGGCTTCGACCTGGTACGGCATCACCTGAACCACTGGCAGCCCGAACTGAGTTTTGGTGGCCCGCGCGGCTACTTCGATTTCGGCGGAGCCGTCACGACGGCCAAAGGCGGCGCGGCTGCGAACCAGTACAACGCCTACGCGCAGTTTCTGCTGGGCCTGTCGGACGACACCGAAAAGGGTTTGCAGTACATCCTGATGACCGGCCGCGAATGGCAGTTCGGCTGGTTTGCCGAAGATCGCTGGCAGGTATCGCGTAATTTCACCCTGACCCTCGGTTTGCGTTACGAGTGGTATCCATTAATGACACGCTGCTGCGGAAAAGGCATTGAAAGTTATGATCCCGCCA
Organism: Bryobacteraceae bacterium; assembly: GCA_025980435.1. Lineage (GTDB taxonomy): Bacteria > Acidobacteriota > Terriglobia > Bryobacterales > Bryobacteraceae > Bog-105. The sequence goes on along the minus strand of JAICXK010000029.1, from coordinate 11,790 downwards.
GCAACAACGTGTTCATGGGCGGACGCGGCGATGTACCCATGAACGCAGGCATCACCGTAAGCCACAAACTGTTTGCACCGCGCGTTGGGATCGCTTACCGGCTCGGTGACAATACCGTGATTCGGGCCGGTTACGGCATTAATTACGATCCGATTCCTTTCTCCCGGCCGCTCCGCGGCTTCTATCCCCTGACCATCAACTTCGCCCTCGCGCCGCCGAACAGCTACAACCCTGCGAGCGTATTGACCAATGGTGTCCCGCCCTTCAGCGGACCCGACTTGTCCACCGGCATCGTTTCTCTTCCCGGCACCGCCAGTGAGCGCGCGCCCTGGGCCGGCGAACTTCACCGCGGTTATGAGCAATCCTGGAATTTCACGATCGAGCGCAAGCTGCCGCTCGACCTGGTTACCTCCGTCGGTTACGTCGGCACACATTCGGTCCACCTGCTGGCCGATCGCGACATCAATGCCGGATTCCCCGGATCGGGAACCGCCGGGTTACCGTATAACGACGCGGCCCACGATTTCCGCACTCAGGCAACCAATATGTGGGATGGTTATCTGAGCTCGGAGTACAATTCGCTGCAGGTTGCCGTCACCCGCCAGTTCTCCAAGGGCTTGATGCTGAAGGGTGCCTACACCTGGTCTCACGCCATCGACTATACAGATGATGACGGCTGGGCCAGCGTGGGTTGGAACTGGGGTCCCGTTTTCGAGCGGAACCGCGCAACCGCCGGTTTTGATCGGACGCACGTCTTCCAGCTCGGCTGGGTCTACGAGCTGCCGTTCGGCAAAGGCAAATCCTATCTGAATTCCGGCGTCATCTCCCAGATCGTGGGTGGCTGGCAATTCAGCGGTATCGAAGCCATGTATACCGGAACGCCGTTCACCGTGACCGCCCCTAGCGGCTCCTTGAACGCGCCAAATAATACACAAACGGCCGACCAGGTCGGGCCAGTCGAGTTTCTGGGCGATGTAGGGCCCGGAACCCGCTACTACAATCCGGCGGCTTTCGCTCCGGTTAAGGATGTGCGATTCGGCACTTCGGGTCGGAACATCTTGCGCAATCCAGGCGTGTGGAATACGGACATGACCATCATGCGAGTATTCCCCATCCGTGAAAGCATGCAGCTTCAGTTCCGGACCGAGTTTTACAACCTGCCGAACACGTCCCACTTCAACGGCGTGGCCAGCGGAAACGTGACCTCGGGCAACTTCATGGTGATCAATAGCTCGTACGGTGAACGGAACATCCGCTTCGCCTTGCGGCTGCAATGGTAGCGAATCAGAAAAAGCAGTAAGTCCGATTACAAAAGCGGCCCAATTCGGGCCGCTTTTTTCTTTTGTTATCTAAATTTATTTCCTGTTTATGTGAAAGACTTTCCCGCCTATTGCAATTCGACTACCACTGCTGTACTATCCCGGTAGCTTTAGTGGGTCAATTTTATCGCTTCACGGGAGGTCTATGAGGCTCCAAAGGGCAGGTCTTGTCTTATTTCAGGGAATCGCCGCGGTACTTCTGATTTGTGGTCTGCAGAATCCAGCGGATTGTCAGGTTTTATACGGTTCCATGGTGGGTACCGCCACCGATCCTAGCGGTGCGGTGGTTCCTAACGCCGATGTTACGGCGACCGATACGGGAACCGGGCAAACGCGTTCGGATACCACCGACGGCAGCGGCCGCTATAATCTCACCAATCTTCTTCCGGGCACTTACAGCCTGAAAGTGCTCGCCAAAGGCTTCCGCACCGTAGAGCGGAGCGGCATTATCATTACGCCCAATACGGTTCAACGTGCCGATGTACAGCTCCAGGTAGGCCAGGCAACCGAGCAGATCAACGTATCGGCCGAGGCTGTCCAACTGCAGACCGACAAGGCCGACACTCACACCGAGATCACGTCGCGGGCCGTCGTCGATATGCCCCTGGGCGGCAATCGCAATTACCAAACGTTGATTAACCTGGCGCCCGGCACAACTCCGGCGCAGTTCATCAACTCCTCGACCGATAATCCGGTCCAGCCGTTAAACACGCATGTGAACGGCGCAGCCGGTCAGACCAATATCACCAAGATCGACGGAGCGGAAAGCATCAATGTCTGGCTGCCGCAATACACCGGTTATGTCGCGCCCGCGGAGACGATCGATGTGGTAAACGTTACCACCAGCGCCGCCGATGCCGATCAAGGCCTGGCTGGAGCTTCAGCGATTACGGTAGTAACAAAGTCCGGCACAAACCAGCTCCACGGCAGCGCCTTCATTTTTCACAACGATCAACATTTGAACGCACGGAACTTCTTCCTGCAGCCGGGAACGGACAAACCGGTCGGTATCTACAACAACTTCGGCGCAACGCTGGGCGGTCCTATTAAGAAAGACAAACTCTTCTACTTCGCGAGTTTCGACGGCGTGACTCAAAAGACGAGCGCCAATGGCCTCTACACGGTTCCGACAGCGGATCAACGCGCTGGAAATTTCTCCGCGTACAATGCGAGCATCTACAACCCGGCTACGGGCAATGCAGACGGAACGGGGCGGCAAATCTTTAACGACGGCGGCGTGGCGAACAAAATACCAACTAGCATGCTCAGCCCGCAGGCATTGGCAGTTCAGAGCTATCTTCCGCTGCCGAATCTTCCCGGTACGGTGAACAACTATGCGGCTAGCGCGAGTCCTGCCATCAACATTTTCCGTTACGACGCGAAAGTCAACTGGAACCGGACCGATAAGCATACGATCTTCGTGAAGTACGACAACATGTTTGCCACTTCCGGCGGCGTTGGCATTTTTGGCCCGGCAGGCGGCCCGGCTCCAGGCTCTGATCCGGGCACTGGTCGCCAAAGCGTGCAGGTGGCTTCCATCGGACATACGTATGTTTTTTCACCTACTGTGGTGCTGGATGGAAACGTCGGATACCAGCGGATGGTCCAGACTGTTCTCGGAACGGATTTCGGCAAGAATTACTCCACTGCGCTCGGCATACCGGGATTGAACGGCAACGATATACGCGATAGCGGCTTCCCAAACGTGAACTGGGCCTCAGGCTATACAGGAACAGGCGTGCCGAACTGGATGCCGCTGTACCGGACCGACGAAACCTACACCACGAATCATTCGCTGGCCTGGACGAAGGGCGCTCATGAGCTTCGTTTCGGCTTCGATATGGTTCGCCACCATCTGAACCACTGGCAGCCCGAGCTGAGCAATGGGGGACCCCGAGGTTACTTCGACTTTAATGGCCAGGCGACTACCCTCAATCTTGGCAACGGCAACGCCACGCAGGCAACTCAGTACAACGACTATGCGCAGTTCCTGCTGGGCCTTTCCGATAACACCCAGAAAGGCGAGCAGTACATCCTCATGACCGGACGCGAATGGCAGTTCGGCTGGTTCGTGCAGGATCGCTGGCAGGCATCGAAGAAGCTGACCGTCTCACTGGGCCTCCGCTACGAGTTGTATCCGCTGATGACCCGCTGCTGCGGAAAAGGCATTGAGCGGTATGACCCGACCACCAACGATGTCTACATGGGCGGCCGCGGCAGTGTGCCGATGGATGCAGGCATCAGCGTCAGCCACAAGCTCTTCGCGCCACGCGTCGGGCTAGCGTATCGGATCGACGACAAGACCGTGGTTCGCGCCGGATACGGCTTGAATTATGACCCGCTCGCCTATTCGCGGCCCCTGCGAGGTTACTACCCCCTTACGATCAACAACAACTACACTGCGCCGAACAGCTTCTCTGTGGCGAACATCGGCAATGCGAATACGTTCGTCCCCAGCACGCTCGTAAATGGAATACCTCCGGTAACGGGTCCCGACCTCTCGACCGGCATCGTCCCACTGGATCCAACCGCGAGCGAACGTAGCCCGAACAGCTTCATCACTCGCGGGTATATTCAGTCGTACAATCTTACCGTGGAGCGGCAGCTCCCGGGCCAGGTTGTGCTGTCGGCAGGCTACGTCGGTCAACACACTGTCCATCAGTTGGCCGACTATGATATCAATACTGGGTTTCCAGGCTCGGGCACGGCGCTCTTGCCGCAGGCCAATATTGGTCGGACTGTTCCTACTCAGATGTGGGACGGATACCTGAGCGCCGAATACAACTCCTTGCAGGTCTCGTTTAACAAGCAGTTCTCACATGGCCTCATGCTGAAAGGCGCTTATACCTGGTCGCATGCCATCGACTACTCGGATGATGACGGCTGGTCAGGAGTGAATTGGAACTGGGCGCCTGCATTCCAGCGAAATCGCGCCTCAGCCGGTTTCGATCGCCGGCAGGTCTTCCAACTTGGCTGGGTCTATGACCTCCCGTTTGGCCCCGGCAAAAAATATGTGAGCACCGGCATCGCATCGAGGATCCTGGGTGGCTGGGAGTTCAGTGGAATCGAATCCTGCTACACCGGCAATCCTTTGTTCATCGGCGCCGATGGCACCTCGTTGAATGCCCCCGACAATTCCCAGACAGCCGACCAGGTGATGCTGAATGTTCCGTTCATTGGCGGCGTTGGTCCAGGTGCGTATTACTACAATCCGGCGGCATTTGCCCCGGTAACAACTCAACGCTTCGGAACAAGCGGACGGAACATTCTTTCCGGCCCGGGCGTCTGGAACACCGACATGAGTATCTCGCGTATCTTCCCGATACGGGAGAATTTGAAATTCGAGTTCCGGACCGAGTTCTACAACCTGCCGAACACCTCTCATTTCAATAACCCTGATACGGGAAGTGTCACCGACAGTAACTTCATGCAGATCACCAGTTCCTACGGCGAACGCAATATCCGGTTTGCCGGCCGCTTCAGTTGGTAAAACTATGAAGTAGTGATCAGTTCCAAACGATCAATCGGGCGGCTTCTGAGCGTGGCCGCCCTTTTTGTTTATGCGGCGTCTGCGCAGACGGACGACTTGGCTTCCCAGTCGCACCGTGCCAAAGAGTTGATGGGCGAAGGCCGCTTTGAAGAGGCGATCCCCATCTACAAGAGGCTCGTCCAGGCGCTTCCGGGGAATTTGGGATTGGTTTTGAACCTCGGCCTGGCTGAAGAGATGGCCGGCCATCCATCCGATGCCGTCCCGCACTTTGAAACTGTCTTGAAAGCTCATCCCGACACCGTTCCCGCGCTCACCAGCCTGGCGATGGCCCGGATGCAGATGCAGCAGCCGGCCCTTGCAGCCGAGCAATATAGAAAGCTGACGGACCTCGATGCATCCGACCCGCATGGTTGGTACGGATTGGGAAAGGCGTACGAGGCTCTTGCTACCCGGTACTTCGACAAACTGTCGAAGGCCGCTCCCGAGTCGCCCTATGTGGCGGCGCTTATCGCGGATTCCCGCGTACAGCGGAAGCAATACCGCAGCGCCTTCTTTTTCTATCGCCAGGCGGAAAGCAAACTGCCGGAACTGCCCGGATTACACGCCGGCATGGCGCGCGTCTATCAGAAGACCGGACACGCCGATTGGGCCGCGGCGGAAGAAAAGAAGGAACCCGTGCTGCCCCGCGCGTGCAAGCCGCCAACTGCGCCATGCGAATTTCTCAGGAACAATTTCCAGTCGGCGGCGAAGTTGGCATCGGCGAGCGCGACTCCCGAGTCCATGTTCTGGGCTACGCGAGCATACAGCGAACTCGCTCTTCGGGCTTTCGATCGGTTGGGATCCTTGCCGGAATCGGTTGAAAGGCACGCCTTGAAAGCGCAGATCCTGCGCGATCACGGGCAGGATATGGAGGCCTCAAAAGAATGGAGCGCAGCGCTGAAGTTGAATCCGGGAGACCCACGCCTGGAGCAGGAACTGGCCAAATCGCTGTTTCTGGCCAAGGACTATCGCTCCGCGATTGCGCTGTGTGAAAAGCTGCTTAAGCAGGAACCCGATTCGCCCAACCTGAACTTCATCATCGGCGACAGCTTGTGGCAGACGCAGCAGCCGGACAAAGCGATCCCCTATTTAGAAGCCGTTCTGCGGGCTCAGCCGGACATGCTTCCCGCGCACGCGGCCCTCGGCATGGCCCTAGCTCTGTTGGATCGGAGCAGCGAAGCGATTCCGCACCTGCAACAGTCGCTCAGCCTGGATGACGACGGCAGTCTGCATTACAACCTGGCCCGCGCCTACAGGGCCGCCGGCAATGCGCAGGGAGCCCAACAGATGATGGATCAATATCAGCAGATCAAGCAGCGAAACGCGCATGTGGACAGCGAACTCGCCAAACAGGCGGAAATCACGGCCCCGCCGAAATGATAAAACAGGAGATCAAAACATGAAAAACGAACAGATAATGAGACGGAGCCCTTGGCTGGCCTGCGTGCTCGCACTCTGTATTTCGGGCAGCGCTTTTGCCCAAAATCACGCCATCGGCTTTACAAAAGGAATGCCTTTTAGCGAGGGCTACATCGCGGGCAACACGCTTTATGTTGCAGGGCAGCAGGGGCCTGATTCGCATGGCAAAGTCACCGGAACAGATATTACTCTGCAAACCACAAACGCAATCGCCGCCGTCGAAAAGGTGGTGAAAGAAGCAGGCTTTCAGATGTCCGACATCGTCTCCGTGACCGTGTATGTCACCGATTTGAACGACGTCAATCAAATGAATGAAGTTTACAAAAAGCTGATGCCCGATCCCAAACCGGCGAGAGCCACGGTTCAGGTTGCGGGCTTGATCGGCGGCGCGAAAATCGAAATCTCCGCCATCGCCGTAAAACACTAGCTATGTTCATTTGAGAGTGGGACAGGCGCTTCCGCCTGTCGGGTGTCGGATATTCAGAGGGAGCGCCGTGGCGCTCCCCCGGATCGTGCTGCTCAATGGGCCTTGAGCGGCACCGAAATCATCGAAGCAATGCCCAGCTTGTGAGTCAGATTCTTATCGATCTGCGACTTAGAAAGCCGATAGGCCGTCTCTCGTCCCGGCATCGCGATCTCCGACAGAACACACTCGCCGCCATAGCACGTAAACGTCAGGTGCGGCCGCTTAGAGTCTGAGCCTGTGGGCACCATGGCGCCTACGAAAATGGACTCACGGGACGGGCCATACAATTGGAACAGCCCGGTCGCGCTCCTTTCGCTTACGCGGTACTTTCCCGCCGAAAACGTTTGCTGCGCGGCGTGAAATGTGAACGGTACATCCGCTACCTCGCTCAGGTTTTGAGCGCCGAGGCTGGCGGTCCCGAGCAACGCGGAGAGCCCCGCGGTCAGGATCATGTGAGTCATAGTGAGCTTCATACGAGTCTCCTTTGGTGATTTTCGAAGATCCTTTGGATCTCCGTCTCTCTCGCGTTTCCGTCTGAGGGATGCCCCCATAGATGCGGCTTTGGTGCCACAAGTAACTCGTATGCAGTTTCAATAAGTTGCGCGGCAGTGAAAGCAACTTCGTAGAAGGTTTCAGTAAATCACTCAGAGATATCCCTGGTTAACGGTGGTTAATTGTATATTCGCTTGTGCTTACTGCTTCGGCACGGAAATGGTTATGTTGCGGTATCTCATTCCGCCGGTGTGGTCTCCCTGAATATAGATCGGTCCGGGCTCTCCCTCGTGGCTGTTGAGAGCGCCGCCCGTGATCCCCGGGATCTGCCGCTCATCTATGATCAGCTCACCGTCTCGCATAACCGTAACCGTCCGGCCCACCAATGTAACGTCGTACGTTTCCCATCGGCCGGGCCGCGGGCTCACTTCAACCGCTGGAGCAAGGAATCCGTAAATAGAACCCATCCCATGGAACTTGTCGTTCTCGCCCGGGGGTTCATACTCAACCTGAACTTCATAGCGCCCGCGCAGATACACGCCGCTGTTGCCATCCTTCGGGCAGTTGTATTCAATGTGCAGCCTGAAATCGTTAAATTGCCGCTTCGTCCGGATATTCGCGCCGGCCGCCTCGTTCACCAGCGCCCCTCCTTCGGCTTTCCACCGATTCTTCGATGGGACATCCGGAATCCAGCCCTTCAGATCCTTTGCGTCAAACAACGGTTCCGGATCGGACCAGATGACCGGCGTCTTCCGGCTCAAGGCAGGCGCCGGTACGCCCACAATCTGTCCCGTGATGCCGTCTTCGCGTTTCTGGGTTCCAGTGATCTTTCTGTCGCTGATGGTCAGTTCCCACGTGACCGGAATCTCTTTGCCGAATGATTCCGATGATGTGAAGGACAAACGCGATCCTGCCCGCTTTACATCGCTGGCGGCATGCACGCTGGCGACACGGCCCACGATGTGGACCTCCGGATTCTCGCTTGTACCCGTGAACTCCAGCCACGACGGGTACGTGTCCTTCGCGGTCGTGATTGTAAGATCCCAGCGGCCCGCGAACGGGTCTTTCTCCGACTGCCTGCACAGCGCGGGTAAACCAGCGGCGCAGGCGAGAACGACGAGTAAACCGGATCTGCTCCTCATGCCAGCGTAGTGTATCGAACTACCCGGCTGGGATCGCCTTTTATTGCTTCGTGATTGTGCCGCAGGCAATGCGCGCCCCGGCATTGCCCGCCGGATCGCTCTTCATGTCGTCGGCAGAAGCATGGACCACCAGAGCGGTTCCCCCATTGCTGAAAACCGAGTTACTGCCGCTGCCCATCGTCACATTCGGAGCGATCACGGTTTCCGTTGAAGTCCCGTCAGCGGCCACAGTGAAGTTCTCCATGTCTCCCGCGTGCGGGCCTGCCGGGTTCTTCAACCCGTGTTTCTTCCTTTCCGGGTTGAAATGACCGCCTGCGGATGTGAAGGCGGGCGGCTCGCAGGCCGCATGCTGATGAATGTGAATGGCATGCTCGCCCGGGGGCAGGTTCTTCAGATCGAGCGCGATCTTCACTCCCTTCGTTCCATCCGGGGAAAGAGTTGCGGTCCCAACGCTCTCGCCCTGAGCATTCTTGAGATCGACCGTCGTGGATTGTGCCGCGAGCGCGCCGGCAAAGAAGCTGATGCCGCAGAGAAGGCTGATAGTCTTAAGCATACTCGTTCACCCTAGGATAGCTTCTCCGTTCACGGAAAGGTGATGTTCTAGGATATTCGAGGACGCTAATTGTGCCGAATATCCTTCAAACTCGTTTTCGATGGATTCTGATTGCCTGGATTTTCCTGATCAGCGCCGTCGCTTATCTGGACCGGGTCAATATTTCGATTGCCGCCAAATCGATAACGACCGAGTTTCACCTGACCAACACGCAGCTCGGTTACATTCAGAGCGCCTTTGTCCTTGGGTACGCATTCTTCCAGGCGCCTGCGGGCCGGTTGGCCGATCGCCTGGGTCCGCGTATCGTGATTACCGGCGCGGTGATTTGGTGGGCCGTTTTCACCGCGCTCATCACCGTAGTTCCGGTCGGCATCACCGCTGCGCTCGCTGTCCTGATCGCCATCCGCTTCGGGCTGGGTGTCGGCGAGGCAGTCGTGTATCCCGCCTCGAACTGCGTCGTTGCGAACTGGATTCCCTCAAACGAACGTGGTATCGCGAACGGTCTTATTTTTGCCGGCGTCGGTTTTGGAGCCGGCGTCACACCGCCGCTCATTACCTATTTGCTGATTCACCATGGCTGGCGTGCCTCTTTTTGGTGCAGTGCAATCATCGGGCTCGTCGCGGGCGCTGTCTGGTACCTGATCGCGCGTGATTCTCCCGCCTTGCATCCACGCGTCTCCCGCGAGGAAGCGCAATTCATCGAGGCCGGCCTGCCGCAAACCGTTGAAAAGAGCTCCGCGGCGCAACTCGGCTGGATGCAAATTATTACCGACCGCGACATGCTCCCCGTCACCTTCAGCTATTTTGCGTATGGCTATGCCGCCTACATTTTTTTTAGCTGGTTTTTCGTCTATCTGAACCAGGTGCGCGGATTGAATTTGCGTGAGAGCGCATGGTACAGCATGTTGCCGTTCATGGCGATGGCGGTCGGATCCCTGCTTGGCGGTTGGTGGAGTGACTTGCTGACGAAAGCGCGCGGGAAGCGCGTTGGCCGCTGCGGCATGGCGGTAATCGGCATGGGCCTGGCCGCCGTCTTTATCGCCGCCGGGACCGAGGTAGCCAGTGCAAAGGTTGCCAGTGTTGTGCTCGCGGCGGGCGCCGGCGCTCTTTACCTTTCGCAGAGTTCCTTCTGGTCGGTGAGCGCGGATATTGGTAAGCGATCGGCGGGCTCGGTTTCGGGCATCATGAACATGGGCGGCCAGTTCGGAGGTGCGCTCACTGCGTCGCTCACTCCCTATATCGGAAGCCACATTGGCTGGAATCCGTCATTCCTGGTTGCCGCCGCCCTGTGTGGCTGCGGCGCTGTAGCCTGGTTAGTCGTACATCCGGAGGGCCGTCGATCGGAACTGCAACCCGCGCACTTACCCTCCACGGAATCTCTTTCAAGATGAAATCCATGAACGTTGCCATTCGCCGCCGGGAATTCCTTGCGCTTGCCGCAGCACCACTGCTTCGCGGGATGCCGATTCTCAAGATAAAAGATATTTCGGTCATCACGACCGAGCCGGCCGGCGTCCGCCTGATCGTGGTGAAGGTGCAGACCGATCAGGACGGGCTTTACGGCTACGGCTGCGCCACGTTTACCCAGCGCGCCGATCTGGTCGTTGAGGCGGTGAGCCGTTACCTGAAACCGTTGCTGCTCGGCCGGCCCGCAGATGCCATTGAGGATACCTGGGAGCTGATGTACAACTCCTCCTATTGGCGCAATGGCCCCGTGTTGAACAATGCCATCAGCGGGGTCGATCAGGCGCTGTGGGACATTAAAGGCCGCCAGGCCGGCATGCCTGTCTACGAATTGCTCGGCGGGAAAGCGCGAAGCGCCGCGATGATTTACCGGCACGCGGCGGGAGCCGAAATCCCCGAGACAATCGATCAGGCTCGCAAGCTGATGGCGGGTGGCGCAAAAGCCATCCGGCTTCAGGTGGGCGTTCCCGGCATGGCCGCTTACGGCGCTCCCGGAGGTCCGCATCAGGGCGGTGCAGCCGAGCAGCCGCAAGATCCCATATTCGATCCCGAAGCGTATGTCCGCCGGTCGTTGCAGCTCTTCGAAGCGGCGCGCAAGGAACTCGGGCCGGAGATTGAGCTTCTGCACGACGTGCATGAGCGCGTTTCACCGCGCCTCGCTGTGCAGTTCGCCAAGGACATGGAGCAGTTCCGGCTTTTCTTTTTGGAGGACGCTCTCTCTCCGGAGGACATCGATTATTTCCGGCAGATCCGCGCGCATTGCACAACCCCGCTCGCCATGGGCGAGTTGTTCAACAGCCCGCACGAGTGGACGCCGCTCATCAAAGATAGTCTCATCGACTACATCCGGGTTCACGTGTCGCAGGCCGGCGGGCTCACGCCTGCTCGTAAAATCGCCAACCTGGCGGAAACCTTTCAGGTGAAAACGGCTTGGCACGGGCCCGGTGACGTATCGCCTATCGGCCATTGCGCGAACGTCACGCTGGATATCGCTTGCCGCAATTTCGGAATCCAGGAATGGACCATGCCGAATGACCGTCTGCTGGAGGTCTTCGACGGCTACCCGGTCGTGAAGGACGGCTACGTCTACGTGAACGAAAAGCCCGGCTGGGGCGTCGAGATCAACGAAAAAGCCGCCGCGAGATATCCCTTCGGATCGTCTGAACGCGGTGAGCACAAGAAACTCAACGGCGGCTGGGGCGTTGTTCGCCGCCCCGACGGCACCGTTATTAATCAGTAAATTCGTTTGCTCAGTGCAGCATGGGAAATAGCTGGCGGATGCGCGCTTCGTTCGGCTGTGCGCCGTATTCGCAAACTTCAAATGCCTCGTAGTGCTTCACGGCATTTCCTGTTTGGGGACCGTACCACTTCACAAGCGCGGCACGAACGGCGGGGCTGATCGCGGG
>JAICXK010000294.1 GCA_025980435.1 Bryobacteraceae bacterium | reverse complement strand
TATCGTCGGAGTAACGCCACCGGAATTCTTCGGCGAAAAGATCGAGAACGAACCCGCCGATTTCTGGATGCCTCTTCGCCTGCAGCCGTTCACTATGCTGCAGTCTACCTTCCTCGAAGATCCCCAGATGAACTGGCTGAATGTGATCGGGCGTTTGAAATCAGGTGCGAACGTCCGGAAGGCACAAGCGCACGTCACGAATATTCTTCAGCAATTTCTTACGAACGAGGAGAGCGCGCATCTCACTTCCGAAACGAGACGGCTCATTTCCACATGTCATGTCGAGTTAACACCCGCCGGCCGCGGCATCTCAGAACTTCGCAAGCGGTTTTCCCAACCGTTGGACATTTTAATGGCGCTCGTCGGGCTCGTGTTGCTCACTGCCTGCGCTAATGTTGCCAATCTCTTGCTTGCCCGGGCGGCCGGAAGGAAAACGGAAATTACAATGCGTCTTGTCCTTGGCGCGAAACGCGTCCGCGTCATCCGGCAACTTCTGACCGAGAGCCTTGTTCTAGCAATTCTGGGTGGCTCTGCCGGAATCGTAATCGCCTGGTGGAGCACCAAGTTCCTGGTTCGTTTGCTAGCCGGAAGTGGACAGGCGCTCCCGCTCGACATCGCGCCGGATGCTGCCGTGCTGGCCTTCACAGTATTGATTTCTTTCGCTGCCATGTTGCTGTTTGGACTCGCTCCTGCTCTGCAATCCACAGAAATCGACCTCGCGCCTTCGCTAAAAGGCAGCACGAATAAAGCAGGGACACTGAGCCGGCTTCGGATTAGCGTCGCTGAGCTCCTGGTGATCGGACAACTAGGGCTATCGGTGCTATTGATGAGCGCAGGCGGGTTGCTGATCCGAAGTTTTCTCAACCTTGAACATCAGGATCTGGGGTTCAATCCGCGGCATGTATTGATGGTGAAATTCGATTCCCGTTTGGCGGGTTATGGGTCCAATAACATCGCCGCATTGAATCGAGAAATATTAAAGCGCGTGAGCGATATTCCGGGAGTTCAGTCGGCGAGTCTCGCGAAGAATAGCCTTTTCGGTACAGACATTATGGGCGGCGACATTTCAGTTGAAGGTTATGCGCCGCGGCCCGGCGAGGAGATGACAATCCGAGTGAATATGGTGAGCCCGGGCTATTTCAAAACCGAGGGCATGCGGATTTTGCGAGGGCGTGGCTTCAGCTTGAAGGACGCAGATCAAAAGCCCGCCGCGGCCGTAATTAACGAAACCATGGCCCGCCGTTTCTTCCACAATCGCAACCCGATTGGGAAGACATTTGCCTTCGGGTCTCCTCAACGGATCATCGGTGTTGTTCAGGATGCACGCTACAACTCGCTAAATGGTAAAACGCCCGCCATGGCGTTTTCGCTCTTGACCCGATTCTCCGCCTCCGATCTGGAAGTGCGGACCAGCGGTGATCCCATGGCATTCGCGAGTGATGTGCGCCGCGTTTTCAGGCAAATCGATGCGGCCATCCCAATCCTGACCATCACGACGTTAAAGGACCAAGTGGATCGCTCTGTTACTGAGGAACGTCTGGTGGCGGATTTAGCCGGTTTTTTTGGCCTTTCCTCTTTAGTCCTAGCTGCGGTTGGCCTCTACGGGATTATCAGTGTTTCCATGAAGCGGCGTCGCCGCGAGATTGGAATTCGACTCGCGATCGGCGCAGAGCGTGCCGGAATTGTCAGAATGGTCCTTCGCCGAACATTTCTGCTGTTAACAACAGGCATAGGCGTCGGTGTCTCGCTAGGCATATGGACCAACAAGTTAATTTCAAGTCAGCTCTTCGGTCTGCAGCCGGACGATCCGCTAACAATCTTCGTTTCCGTTGGGTTGTTAGTTGTTGTGGGATTCTGTTCCGCGTTCTTCCCTGCCCGGCGCGCTTCCGGGATGGATCCGATGATCGCCCTCCGCTACGAATGAATGTTTTATGTTCTTTTGGATGCGTCGAAAACATTGCGAACACGACCTCGAGCGCGAATTGCGTTCCGATCTTGAACTCGAGGCCGAAGAGCAGCGCGAGAACGGATTGTCTTCAGAGGAGGCGGGCTATGCGGCGCGGCGGGCGTTGGGGAACACAACATCTCTGAAAGAGGAAATTCGTCAAGTGTGGACGTGGACACCGGTTGAACGGCTGCTGCAAGATATTCGCTACGCGGTGAGACAACTGCGCAAGAATCCGGGCTTCGCAGGCGTCGCGATATTGACTCTCGCCATCGGCATCGGAGCCAATACCGCCATTTTCAGCGTTATGGATGCGGTTCTATTGCGGCCGCTTCCCTACCCGGATGCAAACCGTCTCATTCGCATTTGGCAGAGCGGGCCGGGCCTGTTCGAAGGTCATCTTGGCGCGGCGCCTCCGGAGTTCACTGCATATCGTGATCGCACCCGCGCATTTTCAAGCGTTGCGGGTTACCAGCCGGAGACCCTCGATCTTACGAACGAAGGCGAACCCGAGCACATTTCCGGCTATGCTGCCTCATCGAGTCTTTTTCCGACGCTCGGCGTCCAGCCTCTGCTTGGCCGCACATTCACGCGACAAGAAGAAGTTCCCGGCGTCGCAAAGGTCGTAGTCCTCAGTTATCCGTTTTGGCGGAGGCACTACGCAGAAGATGCCCATGTAATCGGAAGAATCATCCGGCTGAATGAGCAGCCCTACCAGATCGTGGGTGTTATGCCGCGAGGCTTTATCTTCCCGTCCACTCCGGCAAGCCCCGGCGAACCTCCGGCGTTTTGGGTTCCGTTGTCATTCACAAGCGCTCAGTTGAACGATTGGGCCAGCAGCTTCGATACGTCGATGATTGGTCGCCTGAAAGACGGCGTCTCTCTCGCACAAGCACAGGATGATGTGAAGCGAGTTGCCTCTCAATTTCAGCGCGAGCATGCCGATATCTATTCCGGAAACGTTCGTTTGGAGGCCTCCGCAGAGCCGTGGTCGCCCCAATTTGGCGCGCATACGCGCATTGTGCTGCCGATGGTGGGCGGCGCGGTTGGACTTCTCTTGCTCATTGCCTGCGCGAATGTCGCCAATCTGCTGCTGGCACGCGCTGGGACACGGCAGCGCGAAATGTCGATTCGGAAAGCCCTGGGAGCGAGCGCAAGTCGGGTCATGCGGCAAGTTCTAACGGAAACGGCGATTCTCACAATAGCCGGAGGCGCAGCAGGATGCGCGCTTGCGTACGGCTTGCTTCATCTGATGAATACGGTTGCCATAAATGAGATCAACATTCGTGCGGCGAGCATAGATATACGAGTACTTCTGTTTGTATTTGGCCTGTGCGGCTTTACGTGCCTCCTTTGTGGCATGGCGCCGGCGTGGATGTTCCGATTTTCGAGCATGCATGAGGCTCTTAAACAATCGGGCAGGCAATCTGGACAGAGCGGAAGTAACGGGCGGCTTGCCCGTTCGCTAATCATCGCCGAGGTCGCGTGTTGCGTCATCGTATTGATCGGGTCCGGGCTGCTCTTAAGGAGCTTCATCCGAATACTCAATGTGCCGCTCGGCTTCGATCCGCAAAATACTCTTATCGTTCGCACAAGTCTCAACCGGCATCGCTATTCTTCCGAACATCGCCACGCGATTGAACGTGCGATTGAAGCACGGCTATCGTCTTTGCCGGGCGTATCGGCGGTTGCCGTGACAACACATGTTCCCCTTGCCGACGAGCGCCAGATTGGGTTCGTAATCGACGGCCGGCCGCCCGATGAATTTCACTGGGCCGACAACGCGCTGGTCAGTGGCGGTTATTTTCAAGCGATGAAAATTCGTTTGCTGCGAGGGCGAACGTTTTCTGAGACCGATACGGCGAGTTCTCCCTTCGCGGCGGTTGTAAGCCAAACGATGGCAAGGCAGTACTGGCCGAAAGAAGATCCCATTGGCAAAGGATTCAAATGGGGCGGCAGGCACCTGACCGTAGTCGGAGTGGTGGGAGATGTCCACGTCGAAGCTCTTGATAAGCCGATGACGCCCGCGATTTACACTTCTGTTTACCAAATCGAGAGCGGCCCATCCACCAGCGCGGTGTTCCTCATCCGAAGCCATGAATCGGATCCGATGCGTCGCGCCGCTTCTGCGCGCGAGGCGATTTGGTCAGTAGATCGAGGTTTACCGATTATGGGTTTCAGCACGCTCCAGCAGGTGGTGTCGTCATCGCTTTCGATCCGGCAGGCCTCGCTGATACTCGTCAGCAGTTTTGGGGCTATTGCGCTGCTGCTATCCCTTGTGGGCATCTACGGTCTTCTGTCGTATGCGGTGACACAACGCATGCAAGAGTTAGGTGTTCGCGCCGCACTCGGAGCGAAACCAGGTGACATCCGAACTCTCGTATTAGGCGAGGGCGCACGGTTGGCGGCCTGGGGCATTCTCCTTGGCGCGGCGGCAGCCACCATAGCCGTCCAGTATATTTCGAAGTTTTTGTTTGAAATCCGCACGCTCGATCCAGTGTCATTTGCAGCCGGGGCATTTTTGCTCTTTTGCGTTGCTCTTTTGGCAAGCTACATTCCCGCCCGGCACGCCTCCCGTATCGATCCGATGATCGCCTTGCGCTGCGATTGAACTTCATGGTTGTGGCGCGCGATTTATCGTGCTGGCGGGCAGTTCACTGCCCGCGTATTCTCGAAGTATATAGCCCATGTTTCGGATCTCGAATTGGCTGGAGCGATTGAAGCAGGATCTCGGTTATGCTCTGCGGTCCTTTGCGCGCACGCCTGGATTTACCGCGATTGTTGTTCTCACGCTGGCCTTAGGAATCGGTGCGACTACGGCGATGTTCAGCATCGTCAATGCGTTGTTGCTCCATCCCTTGCCATACCGCAATGCGGATCGGTTAGTGGTCGTTTGGGAGATCCAAAAGCACGATCCGAATGGCCCTCCGGTTTTTGATTCCTATCGCGATTTCGAAGCATGGAAAAGTAAGAGCCAGAGTTTCGAGCGGCTTGCCCCTGCTACCTGGGCAAGCGGCCAGCAGATCATGACGGGAGTCGGGCGAGCGCGCGAAGTGCTCGCCATGCCGGTTGGCATTGGCTTCTTCTCATTGCTCGGCGTTGCACCGGAGCTTGGTCGCACTTTTCGGCCAGACGACTTGCACCGCGGCTGCACGGTGGTTTTGAAGCATAATTTCTGGATGACAGCATTCGGCGGCGAGAGGAATGTTGTCGGACGGCAAATCCAGTTGAGCCAAAACGCATGCACCGTCGTGGGTGTCATGCCGCGTGGGTTCACGTTCTATCCGAATGCCGCCCCCATGTGGATGCTCATCACGCCGGACAGCGCAATCGCCCGCGATCCCGAAAACGCGAATGTTGGAGTTTTCGGTCGCTTGAAGCCGGGAATCTCGATCGAGCGTGCTCAGCAGGAATTGGAATCGCTCTACAAGCACGAACACCGGAACGACAAAAACGGTATCTTGCGCATACCGGTTGTGCATCCACTCGCCGAACAGTTCGCCTATCTTACTGGTCCGAACCTCCGGCTTAGCATCGTAGTTCTGTTCGGAGCAGTCACCTTCGTTCTTCTGATTGCCTGCGTGAATATCGCCAATCTTTTGTTAGGGCGCTCCCTGGCAAGGCAGAAGGAACTGGCGGTGCGGGCAGCTCTTGGATCAGGCCGGCTGCGGCTAGTCCGGCAACTGTTGACCGAGAGCCTGCTGTTATCTTTCGGCGGCGCCATCGGCGGTATTCTGCTGGCCATTGGTGCGGTTCATTATTTCAAAGTGACGAACCCGATCGCGCTGCCGCCCGGAAACCCCGTGACCGTGAATTCATACGTCCTGGGATTCACCGCCGTGCTCACAGTCATAACGGCGATTCTGTTCGGACTCGCTCCGGCATGGAAGGCCTCGCGTGTAGACTTGATCGACGCTCTCCGGGCAAGCGGACGAAGTGCATCGTTCAGTCC
>JAICXK010000389.1 GCA_025980435.1 Bryobacteraceae bacterium | reverse complement strand
TGAACCGTAGTAGGCATTGAAGCTGGCGGTCGGCTTCTGCCCCAAACCCGAGCGAGTGACGGTATTCACGATGAGCCCGGTCTTACCTCCGTATTCGGCGCTGGCGCCGCTGGTTACGAGTTCCAAAGATTGGAAAGCGTTTGGAGGCAACTGGGTCGAAAACGTTTTATTCTGCTGATCGCTTATCTGCTGACCGTCGACGACATAGGTAGTCTCGGCGTGGTCGCCTTGTGGATGGAAAAACCCGTTCGAATCAGCGACGACGCCACCCGAAGTCAGAGTGATTGCATCGCTTAATCCCTGTCCGGCGGAAGAAATCGGCAAAGTTGCGATCAGGTTCTGGCTGACATCGGTGTGCGCGGCGGGAACGTTCTCTATTGTTTCGGGCGTAGCCTCAACGCTGATCGTTTCACTAGCGCCTGCGAGCACCAGACTGATTTTAAGTTGGAGAGGAATCGATGTACGGACAGAAATATTTTGGCTGTAGGTCTGAAACCCCGAAACGGTTACCTGCAGATTGTATTGGTTTGGGGGGATGTTGACGAAACGGAACGCGCCATTCCCGCCGGATTTCAGGGCCTGTTTGTACGAGGTGAGAACGTTGCTCAGAGTAACTTGCGCTCCGGCAACCAGAGCGCCACTAGGATCAACTATAGTGCCCTCAATCACTCCACCGCTTCCGGCGGCTTGCGCGCCGAGTGCATGATCGATAAACGCCCCGGAAAAGATAAACAAAAGCGGCAAAAGACATGCCGGACGAATTACTAACTTCAAAACTAACCTCTTTCTCAAATACGCTGACCACGCCCACTATCCCCGAAGAAACAGTGCGGCAGAACCGGGCTAGGCTGGTAGTAATTGAGTTGGGGGAGCGCGCGGGATCCGTATGCGATCCTGAGCGTCAAGCGTAGGGCGAGTAACGGCCCGGACGGTTAGTTCATGCGCAGGCGTGATATGCGGTTTGCCTGCATCGCTACGAATCGTGACAACACTTGCGCGGTGCGTCACATGGCAAATCACGCAGGCGGTGTCCTGCGTGGGACCGTGCCGGTGAGCCGAAGCAGCGACAGAAGCAATCAGCAGAGCGGCGAGGCAGAGCAGAGCGAGTACGCGATTCGCAGTCGTCCTTTCTGCCGGGCTGGCGGTCACTTTTAAATTATATGCCGATGGCATATAAAGAACCGTAATGCACACGTTTTCATGAGAGATAGGTGGATAAGCGGGATGTTTTTACCTCAAACAAATGCTGACAAATTTGTTCGACTGTGCTTACAATATCCCCATGCAGTCGAACAAAGCTTCAAAGAAGACACGTAAGGTCACGGACGAAACGGTAACCGCAGCTCCCGAGATTAGCGCTGCGGGAGAGGCAACCGGCAACGCGCGAAACTCGAGGTCTTCCAAGTCGAAGAAAACCGAAGCGGCAGAAATGGGATTAGCGAGTCACCAGCACAAAGCTGGTTTTTCATCCACAGCAGAGGCGTCAACAGCGGGAAATGCGCCCGCGGCAAAAACCATGGCAGCAGCAGCCAGCAGCGATATCGCAACTTCGCCGGCGCATCCAGCCACACATGAAGAAATCGCCGAGCTGGCGCACTCCTATTGGGCTGCTCGCGGATATGCCCACGGTTCGGCCGAAGCCGACTGGCTGCGTGCTGAACAAGACCTGACCGCAACTCGTTAGGCGCGCATCTCACAGACGCCCATAGCAATGGGCCAACCGAAATTCGACCTGGCTCGTCCAAAGTGACGGAACGACGGAAGCCGCCCGCGGCGGCTGACTACCTAGTAATCTAGAAGTAAGTTCCGAGAAATGAGCGAACAGGCCGACCAACTGACTGCGCCTTCAGCCCCTGTGCCGGCAAGGGCGGCAGCACCCAGTTCACCCCTGATTACCGCTATCGCCTGGTTTCGCGACCTGATGCTATCGGTGCTGATCGCGCTGCTGGTTATTTTGTTCCTCTACCGGCCGGTAAAGGTGGAAGGCACCAGCATGATGCCGAGCCTCTACGACCAGGAGCGGTTATTTATCAACCAGTTCAGCTACAAGTTCGGGCTCGGCGACATCAAACGCGGCGATACGGTCGTCTTCTGGTATCCGGAAGACACTACGAAGTCCTACATCAAACGAGTCATCGGGCTTCCGGGCGATACAGTCGCGGTGAAAGATGGCTACGTCATCGTGAACGGGAAGAAGCTGGTGGAAAATTATATTCCGCCAGACTATCGGGATGACAGGCCCTATCCGCCAACCGTGGTGCCACCGAACGATTACTTCGTTTTAGGCGACCACCGGAGCTCCTCGAATGACAGCCGCGCCTGGGGATTCGTGCCGAGAAATTACATTTACGGCAAAGCGGTGTTCGTCTTCTGGCCGCCGGACCACATCGGATCGGTGCGGTAATCAGCGGCGATTGATAAGCCAAAGGATGAGCGTTCCCAGAACGCTGAGCAGCAAGCAGGTAACCCAAGGAAAGTAGATGGTTGTGTTTTTGCCACGCCACGCGATATCGCCGGGCAAACGTCCCAAAGGCAGATTCAATCTGTTCAGAAGCAAGACCGCGACGCCCAAGCCGACCAGAACGAATCCGGCAAAGATCAACAGGCGGCCCAAGTTCATACCTAATTTGATGCTAGCGTTCGCCGGCGGGACGGCGAAGCCCCGCGGGTGCTGCGTTAAACTGTAACCGCGAATCCGCATGAGTGAATCGAAGACATATCCTCCCAGTGCAGAGTTTGCGTCGCGCGCGCAGGTCAGTGGTATCGAGGCATATCGTGAGCTCTACGACCGTGCCAGGCAAAATCCGGAGAAATTCTGGTCAGAACTGGCGCTGAAAGAGCTCTCGTGGTTCCGGCCGTTCTCAAAGGGGCTGGAATGGGACCCGCCGTTCGCGAAATGGTTCACCGGCGGAAGGATCAATGCGTGCTACAACTGCGTGGACCGGCATGCGGCCGGTGAGCGCAGGACCAAGGCGGCAATTATGTGGGAAGGCGAGCCGGGTGATCAACGCATCATCACGTACGAAGAGTTGCACCGCCTGGTCAGCCGTTTTGCGACGGTACTGAAGCGCCGCGGATACAAGACCGGCGACCGCGCGATCATCTACATGCCAATGATTCCGGAACTGCCGATCGCCATGCTCGCGTGCGCGCGTCTTGGCATTATCCACAGCGTGGTGTTCGGCGGCTTTTCAGCGGAGGCGTTAAAGGCGCGCATTCTGGATTTAAATGCCTGGGTGGTGATTACGGCGGATGGCGGATGGCGGCGCGGCAAGGAGGTTCGACTAAAAGACGCGGTTGACGAAGCTTTGCTGGAGTGTCCCGACGTTCGAGACGTGATCGTTTATAAGCGGACCGGATCAGCGATTCCGATGAAGCCGGAACGCGATCTCTGGTGGCACGAACAAGATGAACAACTCTCGGATGCACCGTCCTTAGAGCGCAAGGCGGAGACCTGCGAAGCACAGGATCTTGATTCGGAACACCCGCTCTACGTTCTGTATACTTCCGGCACCACAGGAAAACCGAAGGGCATTCTTCATACGACGGCCGGCTATCTGCTGCAAACCGCGATGACGATGAAATGGGTCTTCGATTTGCGTGAAGACGATGTTTACTGGTGTACGGCGGATATCGGCTGGGT
>JAICXK010000190.1 GCA_025980435.1 Bryobacteraceae bacterium | reverse complement strand
TCCACTCACTTCACGCACTCATCAGAAACAAATGCGGCCGCTCTACTCCGCCGGGCTTGGCCTCCCAGTAATGCTGCAGGATGGAATAAACCATGAGTCCTGTCTCCCCTTCGCCTAACAACAAGTACCGGAATGCCTGGCGCATTTGGTTCTGCAATGTCAGACGGATAAAGATGGCCGCCGGGTGTATCAGTTCACTTAAATACGCAATTGCGTTCGCTCGGGCGACCGCCTGCGTCGCTTCGATCAGATAATCGCCATTGTCCTGGCGCACGTTGATCTCGATGGGAGATAGGAACTCACTCCGGTTGTCGAGAAGTTTAACGCGGACAAATGCCATGGGCCCGTGCAGATTGTAATAGCGCCTGATCTGCTTCGTATACCTGGAGCGTAGTGCGGCATCCAGGCTTCTCAGGGGAACAAGGTTCATTTTTTTTGGAATCATCTCGTTCCAGAGCCGTTCCGATTCCGCGTCCAAGAAACGATGTCCTTCAACGCGGAACTCGGTCGATCGTGCATACCGGCTGATCCCGCTGACAATCAGGATGAACAGAATGAAGAAGCTCGCGATGATAATGCCGTCGGTGCGCTCCACCATGTTTGCCAGAGTCGTATAGATAAAGACGAGCACGGTTACGGAGCAGCAAAGGCTCGACCAGCGCGAGCCTTCTTTCCAAAGCGCAATCGCGGATGCGAAGGCCGCCGACGTTATTAAGACCAGGACGCCTGTTGCGTAGGCGCCGCCCTGCGCTTCCACACTGGCGTGAAATGCAAGCGTAACGATCACATCAAAGGCGAACAGGACCAGAACAAGCGGCCGCGCATAGGCCACCCATTGAGGCGCCAGCCCGACGCGCGGCAGATATCGCGGGACCAGGTGCAACAGGCCTGCCATCGCGGAGGCTCCAGCAAACCACAGAATCAGGATCGTCGAAACGTCATAGGCCGACCCGAACACGTTGCCGAGATATTGATGCGCGATAAACGCAATGGCCCGCCCGCTCGCCGGACCTCCCTCGCGATAATCCTCCGGGCGTATGAGCAGCGTGGTGACAAAGCTGGACAGTATCAGCATGACGCTCATAATGAGCGCGGCTGTGATTAATAACTTACGCGTGTTGCGAATCCGGCCGAGCGGCTTCTCGCTATTGTCGTCATTGGCCCCGCCCGCGATGAGTGGCATAACGGAAACGCCCGTTTCGAAGCCGCTCAACCCAAGCGCGAGCTGCGGAAAGAGAATGATGGAAGCCGTCACAATATGCGTCCAATCGCCCTGTCTGTACAGCGCGCTCCTCCAGTGTGGTACGGCTATCGGATGATTCAAAACAACCATTACGGCACGCACCAGGACGACCAGGTTCAGCAGCAGGTAGGGGACGCAAACGGCTGTTGCGAGGCGGATAGCCTCCTTAAATCCCTTTAGAAACACACCGGCGAGGAGCGCCAGCAGGAGCAAGGTCAGGCCCATATTGGCGTTGCCGAGATAGGGGTGAAGGAAGGGATTCTCGGTTGCGTGCCGCGCCGCATCGGCTGCCGACAGGGTCATCGTGATGACGAAATCAGTGGCCGCGAACCCAAGCAAAACAAGGACCATCAGCCGGCCCCACCACCCGGCCAGAAGGTTTTCGAGCATGGCAATCGACCCCTGCCCCACATAGGACCGGCCAGCGACCAGAGCATAGACGGGGAGAGCGCCCGCCAGCGTGACGGCGACCAGCACCGCCGTCGCAATGGGCGACAGCGCACCCGCGGCAAGCAGCGCAATCCCGGGTTGGTAGCCAAGAGTCGAGAAGTAATCGACGCCAGTCAGCCAGATGACCAGGTACCAGGGCTGACTCCGCTCCGTGTTGCCGTGGGATGAATCGAGAACATCGACGCCGCGGATCCATTTCCGCCATCCGGAAAGGGGACGCGCCACATCCATCTGGCCCGGGACAGTTTCGGAAGGCACAGTCAAAGTGTAAGGCTACCGGTGGGCGGGTTTTCGGCATCGTGCTTCTGCTGATCGCGCAGACAGTAAGGCGTCCAGGGCACTGCCTTCAGACGGGCCGGTTCAATCTCGCGACCGCAATCGACACAATGGCCGTAAGTACCTTCGCTTATACGCTGCAGCGCCTCGTCCACTTGCCGAAGCGCATCGGCCGCCAAGGTGTTCTCTTGAAGAGCGGATGCTTTGCCTTGAGAAGACGTGGCCTCGTCGATGGGATCTTCCACATCGGCGGGACTCTGGCGCGCTTCACCCTGGAACGCCGCCATCTCCTTTCGAAGTTCACTCTGTCTCCTGAGCAGAACTCTCTCGAAATGTTCCGTATTCATAAAGTGTCACCAGTTTATGACGCAACCGCTGAGGTTACGCAAAGGAACGACTCTTTGAGTAGTCGATGCGTTTCCAGAAGCCGGCTCTAGATGCGATCGAAGCCGCGAGACAGCGCTCGTCAGAATGCGTTTGCGGCCCGCGCCTTTTCGGGCGGAACGTCCTCTTCTTCGATGTGCGAAAAACGCTGCGTACGGTGTAGGTAATAGTAGACGATCAGAAGCGTCAGCATAAATAACGCCAGAATTACCATGACCACGGCGAAGTGCACCAAACCTCGAATAGGAGCGGCGGCCTGGCGCTCCTCCTGGCTCACCAAAACGACCCAACCGAGATTCGAAAAGTGCTGCTTCAGGCCGGTGTTGGCGAATCCCACGATCCAGGGTCCATTGCGCAGATCGGCCATGACCCAACCTGACTGGCGGCCCTGCGGTGACCCTAAGGAATCGTGAACAAACTCGAACTGGGGAGATTTCACGCGCGCGAATACGTCTGCGTTAGGCCCGCTGACAATGGTTCCGTCGTCATTCACCAGCTCGGCCCGCGCGCCATTTCCCACCGAGCCCTGCCGGAAGCGCGCCAGCAGGTCTGAAATACTCACTGCCGCGCTTAAGATGCCGGTGGAAGCTCCAGAATTCGTATCTTTGATCGGCACACTGATGTGAACGTAAGAGGTCTTGGTGAACTCATCGTCAAGAATGTCGCTGATCTTCGCCACCGGCTGGCCATTATTAAAGGCTGCTTGCCAGATCGGATCCTGCGCATAAGAGGGCTTCGCCGGCTGTTGTGACGCTGCAATCAGATTCCCGCTATCATCGGTCGCGATGAGCGACAACAGCCGGGGATCCGTGATCTTGCGCTGGCGAAGTAGCTGCGAAGCGTTCGAAGCCTGCAGCCCTTTGTTGTTGCCCTCCGCTTTGGCCGCGCCTTGACCCGATGCAACCGCGTTCACGATAGTCGGGTCTTGCGCCAAAGCGCTGATGTCGTTGATACGCTCACGCAGGAACTGCGAGACATCATTACTATAGAGCATCGCCATCGTCTTGAAATCACTGCCAACCGAATTATCGAGCGAGTTGCTGCTCCGCTCGGCCATGATCAGGCCCGCGATGCTCAACGGGACGATTACGATAATCAGCGCAAGCAAGAGCTTGGTGATGGAAACCCGGACTTCTAAGCGATCTACTGGCATGGCAGACCTCCCTGTACTGCTCCATCGGAAGACATGCCACACCCCGGGTTGCGGCCTCGCCTCCTGGCGAGTCGACCTGGGCCACATGGCCGCTTCCCGATTTCGATAATACCCCAATTAGGCTAGCGCTGGGATGCCGTTTTCGATGAGTACTGTCTGCGATGGACAGGGCCATGAATCAACATCGTCTTGACGCTGTGCGAACCTCGAAACCGAGCCGGAAGTGGGTCACTGATACGCTCCCATGGCGGCGGAACCCCTGTTCGCTCAGCCTGCGAACCTGTGCGGGCTTCAGCTCTTTGCTGTTCGTAGCCAGTTGCCTTTTGAACCAGTTGCTCCCTCCCGTAAACGCTCCGTCAGACAGGGCCGATCCCGGCAAATGTCAGCAACGGGCGTTATGCGGCAGTTGACGCGCGGCGGCTCCGGCGCCAGGGCAAGCTCAAGAGTGCGCGCGCCGATAGGATGATGGAGAACGTCGCGGTGATACCCAACGCGAGGAGTATCCACACGAAAAAGAAAGCTTCGCTTGAGTTGCCGATCTCGCCACCGATAACACCCCGCGTCCCTTTCATGTGGATGACAGGGATGACCAGCCCGAGGACCGACCCGAAGAAGATGATGATGTATCCCGCTCGCCGTCCGGCGAGCAGCAGCGTTCCACACAGCAAGATTACGAAGATGAACACCGCAAACAGATTTGAGAGGCCTGCCGGGGCCATCTTGAACAGGATGTCGCCGGCCAGGTGCAACGTCATCAATAGAATGGTGAGCAGCGACGCTGTGCTCAACATAGCGGTCTGTTTCATGTGAGATTCGCCTTTCTGCGCCTCATGTACGCGCACCGAGGTCCGACGGTTCATTTTTCAAGATTCTTCCCGTGCGGGTTGCGGTCCCATGTTCATTTGCGATTGGCCACACCGGGGACAGAACGCGGCATCTGGTGCAACTCCGCGCCCGCAACTGGGACACGGATGGAGGATCGGTTTTCGCAACAGGAAGTAGAGCACAAAGCCAACGCAGTTCGGAATTATCACCGCGAGCGCCGTCCAGGGAATCGGCGGCATACCGCGCCGCATTGCGTCTGCGTAAACATAGCCTGCGAGAAGAAAGTAAGCGCAGGCAAGCGTACCGCCCACCAGACCGATTAAGGTCCCGAGACCGCTCGCCCGATACTCCTCGAAGACCCCGAAAAAGAAAAGCACGAAGGCTAAAGCGGCCAGGATTTTGGCCGGACCTGGAATGAAACCGAATCCGCTGCGCCAGCTCATACGGTTTGTCCGTTGCTATCGGAATCCTTTCCCAGAAGCCTTCTTCGAAAAAGCGGCAGCAACGCGAGTAGAAGGGATGGCAGCAACCAGAACGCCGCGAATACGATCTGCCATACCGGGCTGGGGAGATTCCATTGACTGGCCAGCCATCCCAAAGGGCGCCACGTAACGGCAGATCCCGTGAACGTGAGGAATATTGCGACCGCTGTGCCGATCCAAAGGCTTTTTGCATGCGCCTCGGCCGATCTCATCCGCTCGGCACGGCTGCGGACTACGTTCTCAACCCGAAGCGCTGCTGCCGGGTCGAGTTCAAGCGCGAACCAATCCAGCGCTCGGACGGCACGCGCCGAGAGATCGGCGTACCGGCCACATTCGGCGCATTGTCCGACGTGCGCATCGAGCCAGTGCCGGTCTTCCAGCGAAATTCCTTCAACGAAGGACCGATGAAGCAGAAAGCGGGCTTTTTCATGGTTCTCAAGCGGCATCGGCGCCTCCTCCGAGAGAGGCTTCGAGCATCGACAGGCCGCGATGAATCCTCGACGAAACGGTCGAGATGGGAGCGCCTGCGACTTGGGCAATTTCCGCGAGCGACAGTTCTTCTTGGAAACGCAGGAGAAGCGCTTCCCTGTAGATTGGCTCTAGCGCACCCAAAGCGGCTGCGATTCGTTTGGC
Organism: Bryobacteraceae bacterium; assembly: GCA_025980435.1. GTDB lineage: Bacteria > Acidobacteriota > Terriglobia > Bryobacterales > Bryobacteraceae > Bog-105. Next base: position 4,059 of record JAICXK010000190.1, on the reverse strand, counting down.
ATCTTCGCTTCTTGCGGCCGCGAAGAACGGCGATTCGAAATCCGGCGCCGGAAGGTTCAGGCCCGCTTCGTCCTCTCGGCACATCCGATGCCTTGCCGTCGCCGTTTGTTGCTTTCGCAGGTGATCGATCGCCAGGTTTCGTGCGATGGAGAACAACCACGGCTCGAAACGGAGGCGGCCGTTATATTGCCCCGCGTGTTCCAGTACACGCAACCAGGTTTCCTGAACGAGGTCCTCGGCCTGTTCACGCCTGGATGTCCAGTAGACCAGATATCGGAGGAGCCGATAATGATACCGCGACACCATTCGGCCAATGAATTCCGAGTCTCTTCGCCGCAGTGCACGCGCGATGCACTGAGACTCGGGTTCCGCCACACGCGAAAAGGCCGTCGCCACGGCAACCATACAACTATATACGAGGTCGAACCCCGGAATTATGCATGGCCACGCATCTTGAGGATGCCCAAAGGCTTCCAACGCGCCTTACCAGCTCGGGTGGCTGATTCGTCCTCTCTGGCCCACTTCAGTGCCGACAAGAAGAGCCGGAATGCACCCACGATCTTCTGACGAGCCAAAAAAAGAGCGGCCCGCACACGAGCCGCCCTCAATTTTGTTGTGACTGAATTCTCTGACTTACGCTTCTTCGGCCCCCAGGGCTTCTTCCCCTAGATCTTCGGAGAGTCCGCCCGTATAGATGCCGGGAGTTTCTTCTGAATAGTCCTGCAAGCCGTCGCCGAACGATACTTCCTGTTCCGGAAGCGGCTCTTCTTCCACCACATCTTCGCCGGCGATCTTGACCCGCCGGTAGAACTCCATCCCGGTTCCGGCCGGAATGAGGCGGCCCATGATGACGTTCTCCTTGAGCCCGCGGAGATAATCCACCTTGCCGTTAATGGCGGCTTCCGTCAGAACACGCGTGGTCTCCTGGAAGCTCGCTGCGGAGATGAATGAATCGGTCGAGAGCGATGCTTTCGTGATGCCCAGCAAAATCGGCTTACCGGCCGCCGGACGCCCGCCTGCATCGATTACGCGCGAGTTCTCCTCGCGGAATTTGAACTTATCCACCACTTCTTCGGGCAGAAACTCGGTATCGCCGATGTCTTCTACCCGGACCCAGCGCATCATCTGGCGCGAGATCACTTCCAGGTGCTTATCGTTGATATTCACACCCTGAAGCCGGTAGACCTCCTGGATTTCGTTTACCAGGTATTTTTGCAATTCCTTTTCGCCGAGTACGGCCAGGATGTCGTGCGGATTGCGCGGACCGTCCATGAGCGGATCGCCCGAGCGCACACGCTCGCCTTCCTGAACGTTAATGTGCACGCCGCGCGGAATCGAGTATTCCTTTTGCACGCCGTCGTCACCAACGATGTAGAGCTTGCGCATACCCTTGGTGACTTCGCCGTACTTCACGACGCCGTTAATTTCCGCGATGATCGCAGTTTCACGCGGCTTGCGAGCTTCGAACAGCTCTACGACGCGCGGCAGACCGCCAGTGATGTCTTTGGTCTTCGTCGTGGCTCGCGGAATTTTCGCGATTACATCGCCGGCGTGGATCTCCTCGCCGTCCGAAACCATCAGGTGAGCGTGGGTAGGCATCAGGTACCGCTTCTCTTCCGAGCGGCTGCTCCTTCCGGGCGCGCTACCGTCGGGCCGCATAATCACGGTCGGAAAGCGCTTTTCGTCGGATGACTCGGTGACTACGACCTGCATGTTGCCGGTGATTTCATCCACCTGCTCTGTGGTAGTCACACCGTCGATCAGGTCCTTAAAGTGCACCGCGCCGCTGACTTCCGTCAGAATCGAGAACGTGTAGGGATCCCATTCGAGCAGAATCTGGTTGGCCTTTACAGGCGCGCCATCCTCAACGTTGATCTTCGCGCCGTAAACCACCGGATAGCGTTCGCGCTCGCGATTCTTTTCGTCGACGATAATCAGGATTCCGTTACGGTTCATTGCGATCAGCTCGCCCTTGTTGTTGCGAACCGTATTCACGTTGCTGAACCGGACAAATCCGTCGGTTTTGGCGTCCTGGGTCGATTGCTCGCTGACACGAGTGGCCGCGCCGCCGATATGGAACGTGCGCATGGTAAGCTGCGTTCCGGGCTCGCCAATGGATTGCGCCGAAATGATGCCAACCGCTTCCCCGCGCTCCACCATCCGGCCGGTCGCCAGGTTGCGGCCGTAGCAGAGGCGGCACACGCCGCGCTTCGACTCACATGTCAGCACGGAGCGGATCTTCACGCGCTCGATACCGGCCGCCTGAATTGCGCTCGCAAGCTCCTCGGTGATCTCGTGGTTCACTTCGACGATCACATTGTTCTCGTAATCTCGCTGATCCTCGAGCGCCACACGGCCGACGATACGGTCGCGCAACGGCTCAATAATTTCGCCGGATTCGATGATCGGTTCAACGTAGATGCCGTCCGTAGTCCCGCAGTCGTCCTCGGTGATGATCACATCCTGCGCCACATCGCAGAGACGGCGAGTCAGATAACCCGAGTCTGCGGTCTTGAGCGCTGTATCGGCCAGTCCCTTACGGGCGCCGTGCGTCGAAATAAAGTACTGCAGCACGTTAAGGCCTTCGCGGAAGTTCGCCGTGATGGGAGTTTCGATAATTTCGCCGGAAGGCTTGGCCATCAGGCCGCGCATCCCGGAAAGCTGTCGAATCTGCTGTTTGGAACCGCGCGCTCCGGAATCGGCCATGATGTAAATCGGATTCAGCATCCGGCCTGTCCGGTCGTCCTCTTCCATGTTCTTGAACATCTTGTCGGAGACCGCTTCGGTAACTTTCGACCAGATCTCAATGATTTTGTTGTAGCGCTCCGATTGCGTGATAGCGCCTTCCTGATACTGCTGCTGAACTTCGATCACCTGCTTCTCCGCTTCGCGGACCAGGCCGGCCTTCTCTTCGGGCACGACCATGTCATCGATGCCGATGGAGATACCCGCGCGCGTGGCGTAAAGGAAGCCCAGTTTCTTGACTTCATCCAGCATCTGCACGGTGATCTGCAGGCCGAATTTCAGATAGCAGTATTGGACCAGTTGGCCCAACCCCTTCTTCTTCAGAAGACCGTTGATAAACGGCATTTCCTTCGGAAGGACATCGTTCAGAATCACGCGCCCGACCGTCGTGTCCATGTACTGCTTGTTGTACTCGATCGGCTCGGTGTACATGACGTTCTGGTTATCGAAAGCCTTGGAAAGATCGATAACTTTGCCGGTGTGGCGGAGCTTGATGGCTGTGAGTGTTTCGACTTCTTCCATTTCGAGCGCGATCAGCACATCTTCGATGGAAGCGAAAGTGCGGCCGGAACCCTTCGAGTTCGGGCGCATCTTGGTCAGATAGTAAAGGCCAAGCACCATGTCTTGCGTCGGAATGGCGATCGGCGCTCCATGAGCGGGCGAAAGAATATTATTCGAAGCCAGCATCAGAGTGGATGCTTCAATCTGCGCTTCGGGGGATAGCGGAATATGGACGGCCATCTGGTCGCCGTCAAAGTCGGCGTTGAAGGCAGTACAGGTCAGCGGGTGCAGCTTGATGGCCTTGCCCTCGACCAGAACGGGTTCAAATGCCTGGATCCCAAGACGGTGCAGCGTGGGAGCGCGGTTCAAAAGGATGGGGTGATCCTTAATGACTTCTTCGAGAATGTCCCAAACCACCGGATCCTGCTGCTCGACCAGCTCTTTAGCTTGTTTGATCGTCGTGCAGTGGCCGCGTTGCTCCAGACGGTGATAGATGAAGGGTTTGAAGAGTTCCAGGGCCATCTTCTTGGGAAGACCGCACTGGTGCAGCTTCAGTTCGGGGCCAACCACGATCACGGAGCGGCCCGAATAATCCACGCGCTTGCCCAGCAGGTTCTGGCGGAAGCGTCCCTGCTTGCCCTTCAACGTGTCGGATAGTGATTTAAGCGGGCGGTTGTTTGCGCCGCGCAGCACACGGCCGCGCCGCCCGTTATCGAACAGCGCATCCACGGCCTCCTGGAGCATGCGCTTTTCATTGCGGACAATCACGTCCGGCGCATGCAGCTCCATCAGCTTCTTTAAGCGGTTGTTGCG
>JAICXK010000087.1 GCA_025980435.1 Bryobacteraceae bacterium | reverse complement strand
GGCTTTATCCAGGACTCCTGGAAAATGACCCCAAAGCTCACCCTGGAACTGGGCTTGCGCATGACGCACTTCAGTCCCTGGACGGACGATGAAGGGTTCGGCTATTCGGTCTTTATCCCTTCACAGTACGCCGGTTCCGCTTGCACCTCGGCTCCTACCTTCTGCGGATTCCAATGGCATGCGCGTGACGCCAATGTTCCTCTGCCCGGATTTCCAAGCAGGACTCTCTTTTGGCAGCCGCGTTTCGGGGTCGCCTATGACCTGACGGGAAGAGGCAATACGGTTCTGCGTGGCGGATGGGGCCGGTTCTACTATCACTCCGGCCAGTTCACCAGCGGCTTGGATACCTCCGCCGGCTCGGAGTCCGTCACGTTGACTCCAAGCAACATCAACGCGCCGCTACTTGTAAAAAATCTCGGTACGATACCGTTCACGGCTGCGCCCCCCACTCCCTCCGCTGTTGATAGCCGCGATGACAAGCAGCCTTATACAGATAGCTATAGCTTCACCATTTCGCAGCGGCTGCCGCGGTCCAGTTTGCTGGAAGTCGCCTATCTCGGAAACCAGAGCCACGACTTGCAAAGTAGCGGTGGATATGGAAGCAACATCAACCTGGTGCCCGTTGGAGCGCTCCTCGGCCAGCCGAACCCAGGTACCGCGAACGCCAACGATTTCCGTCATTATCTCGGCTACGGCGACCTCAATCTGGCGACAAGTAATCTGTATGCAAATTACAATTCGCTGCAGTTTAAATTCCTACACCAGGGGAGCCGGTATACCATCAGCGCGAACTACACCTACGGTAAAGCGCTGGGCATCGTAAGTCCCGGTAACAATACTTTGGGGAGTTTCGGAGCCACGCTCGATCCGTTCAACCTGGGGAACAACTACGGCGTGCAGCCCGGTGACCGCCGGCACATCTTTAATGCCGCTTATTCCATTCAACTGGGCAATCCCATACATGGCAATAAGTTCGCCGCCGGAGTGGTTAACGGTTGGCAGCTCTCCGGCATTACGCAGTGGGAGAGCGGTATGAATCTTACCTCTGCGAGTGGTACCGGCGGCACCAATGGCAACTTCAGCATGTCGCTTGTCGGCAGCGGCACCCCCTGCCCAACTGCTCCACTTGCGGCCGGCGTAGCCTATCCCGTCGTTTGCGGCAGCAATGCCGTGATCCCCGGCTCAGTCAGCGCTGCCAATCTGACGGGCATCCCGATTAACAACCAATCGATCTTCGGCACCAACGGCATCCAACTAAATCCGCTTGTGACCTGTAACCCGAACTCCGGGTTGGGCAAAAATCAGTTCATCAACGGGAACTGTTTCTCCGTACCGATCACGCCTGGCGTTGGTGGTCCGACGCTCCTTCCGGTCTCTTATGGCCCCGCGTTTTTCGATTCCGATTTGGGAATATTCAAGAATTTCCAGATCAAGGAATCGATGAAGCTCCAATTTCGCGTTCAGGCCTATAATTTCCTGAACCATCCGCTGTGGTCGTTCAACGGCAGCAACCTCGGCCTCTCCTTCACGCAGAAAGCGGATGGCTCATTCTCGAATAGCAGCCCGAACTTTGGAACCGTGACCAGCAAGCAAGGCAATCGCATCGTCGAACTGGCCGTGAAGTTCTACTTCTGAGCAATTCTGTGGAGGCCGGGAATCCCCCGGCCTCCTGCCCGAACCGTCATATAATCGGGCTTTCACCTGATGTATCGTGTTGCAGCACTTTTGCTGGGCGTAAGCTCTGTTTACGCTCAGAATCTTTCCTCTCCGCAAGACCTGCTGAAAGAAGCCATTGCCTTCCAGCAAGCCGGTAAACTGGACAATGCGATCCACGACTATCGCCTTCTCCTGGATAAATACCCCGATATTCCCGAGATTCGTTCCAATCTAGGCACAGCGCTTGCAGCCCAAGGCCGCTACACGGAGGCCGTGGCCGAGTACGAACACGCCCTCCGTCTGAAGCCAGATAAGCAGGTGCGTCTCAATCTCGCCCTGGCGTACTACAAATCCGCCGACCTGGTACGTGCGGCGGATATTTTGAAGGACCTCCATGACAAGGAGCCTTCTAATGTCCAGGTCATCACGGTGCTTGCGGACTGCTATCTGCGGTTAGGGAAGAACAAGGAACTCGTCGACCTGCTGACACCCGTGCAACGAGGCGATCCCGAAAACAGGACCTTCAATTACCTGCTTGGAACCGCGCTGGTCCGCGATGGGCAGGCCGCAAAAGGTCAGCTCATCATCGACAAAATCCTCCGGAATGGCGACTCGGCCGAAGCGCGGCTACTCATGGGTACCACAAAATTCATGGTCAACGATTTTTCCGGCGCGCTTATCGATTTTCAGAAGGCCGTGGAGTTGAACCCGAACCTTCCGGATGTCTACTCGTACTACGGTCTCGCCTTGCTTGCCACCGGCGATCAAGCCGGTGCGGAAAAGGCATTCCGGCGCGAACTGAAATCGAACCCCAATAACTTCAATGCGAATCTGCGCATGGGCGTGCTCTTGCGCCAGGATGACCAGAACGAGCAAGCCCTGAAGTACCTGCAGCATGCGCTCCAGGTCCGCCCTGGCGATCCCGGCGTGCGCTACCAGATCGCGGCCCTGGAACTCTCGCAGGGAGAAGTCGAAAAAGCAGCCCGCGATCTCGAAGCTCTGGTTAAGGAATCTCCCCAGTTTACTGAGGCGCACGTGTCTCTCGCGACCGCCTATTACCGGCAGAAGCGCAAGGCCGACGGCGACCGTGAGCGCGCGGTCGTCGCCCGTTTGAATGCTGCCCGCCAGGCAAAGGAGCCGGCCGCCAAAGCGCAATGACCGTAGCCGTGCTCATTCTTGCCTTGTGGGGCGGCCCCTTGGGCTGCGCGGGACGCTCCGTCCCGCTCGTTCAGGTTTTCAAGCAGTCGGCTGCGCCGCGCACCTGCGCCACATGTCATCCGGCCCAGGCCAAGCCGCAGCCCGCAACCTCCATGGCTCACGCGCTCGAGCTCGTTTCCGATTGCGCGATTCTGCGCGACCATCCTCTGCTGGCGTTCACCCGCGACAATTATTCCTATCGCATCGAACGAACCGGCGATCGGAGCATCTATTCCGTCTCCGACGGCGTTCACACCCTCTCGGTTCCCATTGCTTGGGCCTTCGGGTTGGGCGCGGCCGGACAGACCTACGTCTTCGAGAAGGATGGATCTCTCTATCAAACACGCGTCAGCTACTACCGCGAGATTAACGGCCTCGACCTCACGGTCGGAGCCGCAAACGCCAAACCGGCGAATCTGATGGATGCCGCGGGCCAGCTTATGGATCAGGGCGAGCAGGTTGCCTGCTTTGGGTGCCACGCCACCAACGCCCTCCACGCAAAGCAACTTACACTGAATACCATGGTGCCCGGCGTGCAATGCGAGCGCTGCCACGGATCTACCGAAAACCATATGGAAGGCCTCCAGCGAGGCGACGCCCGGCTGGCGAAAATGCGCGACCTGAAATCGCTCTCTACTGAACAGATCTCCAATTTCTGCGGTCAGTGCCACCGCACCTGGGAGCAGGTCGCTTCCGGAGGGCCGTTAGGAATCGCCAACGTCCGGTTTCAACCTTATCGGTTGACGAACAGCAAGTGCTATGACACGGAAGATGCTCGCATCAGTTGCATCGCGTGCCACGATCCGCATCGCGAAGTAGACCCAATCGACAGCCACTACGATGCAAAGTGCCAGGCCTGCCACGGGGGAGGGAAGCCGGAAGCGCGCGCCTGTAAGGTTGGCGCCCGCAATTGCGTCGGTTGCCACATGCCAAAACTGGAACTGCCCGGTTCGCATAATAAATTCACTGATCATATGATCCGGATCGCGAGCGCGAATGCACCCTATCCGAATTAGCCTTTGCCTGTTCGTAATAACTGGCATCGCCTCCGCCCAGGGCGACGACGTCGCTGCGCACGTCAACCGAGGTGTTGCCCTCGCGCACCTCGGCCGCTACGATGAGGCCATCGCCGAGTACGAAGCCGCTGAAAAGCTTCTCCCCGGAGATCCGCGCATCGCTCTTGACGAAGCCCTCGCATATGAAAAGAGCGGCCGTGTTCAGGAAGCTGCGCGGCGCTTCGCCGCGCTTCACCAATCGCATCCGAATGAAAATCAGGTAACTCTGCTGCTGGCCGATTGCAATCTGCAACTCGGCGACGACCAGCAGGTGATCGATCTGTTACAACCCCTGCAGGCACAGAACGCGAACAATCTCGGATTCGCCTACATGCTGGGCACTGCGCTCATCCGCAAGCGCCGCATCCAGGAAGGGCAGGTGTTTCTGGACCGCATCCTGCGTAACGGCGATACGGCGGAAGCGCGCTTTCTCCTGGGCACGCGTATGTTCGCGTCGGGTGACTATCCTGCCGCCGTAAAACAGCTCGCAAGCGCGATCGATCTCAATCCGAACCTGCCTCAGCTCCAATCCTTTTATGGACGCGCTCTCCTCGAAACCGGAGATCCGGATGGCGCCGCCGCCGCGTTTCGTAAAGAATTGTCCAATAATTCTAATGACTACGCTGCAAATCTCGGTTTGGGCCAAATCCTGACTGCACGGAAGCAATTCACTCAAGCCATTCCGGTTCTGGAGCGTGCTCTTACCCTTCGCCCCCAATCCGCCGAGGCGCATCTCGCGTTAAGCGAAGCGCTCGCCGGCGCTGGAGATCGGTCGCCGGAGGTCGCGCGTGAGGCCGCCATTGTGAAAAAGCTGCAGCAGACCGCGCGTGCCAATGAGCCCGGCCCGAAGGTCAACGAACCAGCCCCAGACTTCTCTCTTCCGGATTCCGCTTCTGCAAAAATCGTCAACTTAGCGGATCTCCGCGGAAAGGCAGGTGTAGTTCTTATATTCGGCAGTTACTCATGCCCTAATTTCCGTTCGTCCGCGGACGAAATCAAACGCTTGCACCGGCAGTATGGCGCGCGCATCCCGTTTCTGCTCGTCTATATCCGCGAAGCCCATGCCTCCGGCAACTGGCAGAGCACCCGCAACGAACGCGAAGGTGTCGCGCTCGCTCCCGCTCACGATTTAGCCGAAAAGGAACAACATGCTGTCATGTGCAGCCGCAAACTGCGCCTGCCGTTCCCGGCCGTCGTCGACGGAATGGATGGTGCAGTCGAACGCGCCTACGCCGCCTGGCCCAGCCGCTTGTTTGTGATCGGTAAAAATGGACGAATACGGTACAGCACCCGCTTAACCGAACTCGATTTTCACCCCGAAGAGATCGAAGCCGCTCTGCACGAGCTCGCACCAAACAGAAACTAGCATGCAACACTCGAAACTGAACCGCGACCGTAAGGGAGCGGCCTCACCTGTGAAATTCACCCGGCGAGACCTGATTTGGCTGGCCGCCGGCTGCGGCGCATCAACCCTTTTCGGCAGGCAAACAGGTTCGCCCCAATCCGATTCTCTCTTTATAGAAGTGCCTACTTCTTCCAGCGGCATCGAGTGGGTGCACGATAACGCCATGTCGCCCAATCGCTATCTCCCCGAAACGCTCGGGCCCGGCTGCGCCTTCCTCGATTTCGATAACGACGGCTGGATGGACATCTACCTGGTGAACAGCGGACCTTGCGATTTTTGGAAGCCTCCGAAGCCCATCCGGAACGCCCTATACAAGAATAATCGGGACGGAACTTTTACTGACGTCACCGAAAAAGCTGGTGTCACAGGTGGCACGTTCGGCATGGGTGTTGCGGTCGGCGATTTCGATAACGACGGCTGGCCCGACATGCTGGTGACTTCCTACGGTAAGTGCATCCTGTATAAGAACAACCACGACGGCACATTCGCCGATGTCACCGCGAAGGCCGGCGTCGCAAGTCCGGGCTGGACCACAAGCGCGGTCTGGTTTGACTACGACAATGATGGCCGGCTCGATCTGTTTATCTGCAGTTTCGTCGATTACTCCGGCGGCCATAAGTTCGAGTGTGGAGATAACAAGCTCGGCAAGCATTATTACTGCATTCCTCGTATCTTTAAAGGAACCGCGAGCTTTCTTTATCACAACAACGGCGATGGAACCTTCACGGAAACGAGCAAGGGGACCGACATCGCAAAATCGCTCGGCAAGGGCTTGGGCGTAGTGGCAACCGATATCAACAACGACGGCCGCATGGATCTCTTTGTTGCCAATGACACCGTCCAGGATTTCCTGTACATGAATCGAGGCCCTGGGCCGAATGGCTCCTGGAAATGGGAAGAGATCGCGATGCAGGCCGAAGTCGGGTTCAGTGAGAACGGCCAGGCGCGCTCCGGTATGGGCGTCGATGCGGCCGATCTGAACGGTGATGGCTGGCAGGATTTATTTGTTGCCAATGTCGATCAGGAGATGTTCTCCGTTTATCAGAACAACAAAGACGAAACCTTCCGCGATGTCGCGCATGTCGAAGGGGTTGCGCAAGCGACCCGGCTGTTGAGCGGCTGGGGCCTGAAATACTTCGACTACGATAACGACGGAGCGATTGATCTCATTCTGGCAAACGGCCATCCCGATGACATGATCGATCACTACTCTTCGCAGGTGAAGTATAAGGAGCCCATGTTGCTGTTCCATCAAGGAAGCGACGGCAAGCTCCACAACGTGAGCGACCAAGGCGGATCGGCCTTTCAGAAAGCCTTTGCGGCGCGCGGCCTGGCGGTCGGCGACTACAACAACGATGGCGCGCTGGATGTTCTTATCTGCAACAACGGCGGAGCGCCCGTGCTGCTGAAGAACAATGCCGCCAAGGGGAACAATTGGCTCGGTATCCAACTCGAAGGCGCCGCCTGCAACCGCGATGCAATCGGGGCCAAAATCTATTGGACGGCAGCCGGCAAGAAGCGCTTCAGGTTGAAAAACAACGGCGGCAGCTACCTTTCCTCTCACGACCCGCGTGAAGTTTTGGGCATTGGCAAGGCTGCAAAGATCGATCTCCTGGAAATCTACTGGCCTGCCCCGAGCAAGCGAGTGGACAAATTCACAAACGTTCCTGTCAATTCCTATATTCGGATTGTCGAAGGGAAAGGAATCGCAACCTGAATTTGTAGTGACCAGGCATGCCTGGCCTCGGGCATGCGGTTTATATTCTCGCGTCTGAGTAAAACGAGGTCAGTGCGAACGTGAGTTCCGCATTCTCAATTTCACTGGTGGCAACCCGATCGGACCGCTTTGCGCTCGGAGTCAACTTATCGGAAGTCCAGCGGTCGACTACCCGCTTGACCCCTTCGATATTGATGGGTTTACTCAAATAGTCGTTCATGCCTGCGCTGAGGCAATCCTGGCGGTCATTTGCCATTGCCGATGCCGTCAAAGCAATGATAGGAACCTTCGCATGAAGGGTGGGCAGGGCCCGAATGCGCCGTGTTGCCTGCAAACCGTCCAGACCCGGCATGTTGACATCCATGAATAACAGATCGTAGTGAATCTCCTGGGCTCGCTGAATCGCCGTATCCCCATCGTTGACGATATCGACGCTATGGCCCAGTTTCTGCAACATGCGCTCGATCACGATGCGGTTAATGGGATTATCCTCAACGACCAGGACTCGCCTCGAAGGCCCGTAACAGTCTGCTCCCCCGTCCATTGGGATTTCCGGAATTGCGATACTCACTGGTACTGTAAAGGTCAAGGTCGTCCCTTCGCCCGGGCTGCTTGCAACCGTTATCTCGCCTCCCATCATTTCCACTAGCCGCTTGCAGATCGCTAATCCAAGACCCGTTCCACCGAAGCGCCGGTTCGTCGAAGCATCAACCTGACTGAAGGATTGAAAGAGCCGGTTGATCCGATTTTCCGGGATTCCAATGCCGGTATCAGTGACTGAGATCTCCAAGCTGCAAGCGCCGCTCTGGGACTTGTTCTGCTCAACTTCTACGGAAATGGTAATCGAACCGCGATCCGTAAATTTCACGGCGTTGCTGATCAGGTTTGTCAAAACCTGCCGGAGGCGGGTCGCGTCCCCCACGATCTGAGGCGGGACATTATCTGCGACGCTCAGCTTCAACTCGAGTTGCTTATCGAGCGCGGCCTTCTGATAGATCCCCAGACTCCATTCCAGCGATTCCCGCAGGGAGAAAGCCGCCTTTTCTAACTCCAGCTTGCCGGACTCGATTTTACTGAAATCCAGAACATCGTCGAGCACCCGGCGCAACATTTCACCCGATGTGCGTACGAGCTTCGCAACTTCGCGGGCAGATTCCGGCAGCGTTTGGTCGTCGAGAAGGCTGCTCAGGCCGAGCACGCCGTTCAGCGGAGTCCGGATCTCATGGCTCATGTTCGCGAGGAATTCGCTCTTTGCTTCGGCCGCCGCCTCGGCATCAATCCTGGCGCGGCGCAACTCCTCTTCCATTTGTTTCCGCTCCGTTATGTCGAGCAGAAAGCAAAGAACGTGCCTGACGTCCCGAATTTCTACTTGCCGGGCCCAAAGCAAGCCCGCGCGGCTGCCGCGGCCGGCGTGCCTCAGCTTCACCTGACGCTGATCGATGCCGACTGGCGCAAGACCCCCATCAATCGCGCGAGTTAAATCCTCGCGGGTATCGAACCATTCAAGCTCCACCGGGTCGTTCCCAATAATCCGGTCGCGTGTGATGCCGTGGAGATGCAGCATGGCATCGTTGGCGCTCACAAAACGGAGGTTCTCGTTCAGAAGTGCTATGCCGATTGGACTCGCGTCGAAGACGGTGCGAAAGGCTTCTTCTGCTTTTGCCCGTTCCGCGAACTCTTTCTTCAGCGAATCATTTGTGGCTTGCAGCTCAGCGGTGCGCCGGGCCACCATCCGGTCAAGGTCTTCCAGTCTTGCCCGGGCCTGGTGAGACACAATCCACTTACGGGTGAGAGCGTGTGCTAGCTGTATGACCTCAATACTGTCGAATGGCTTTTTGAGAATTAGAAGGTTATCCGAATGTCCCAGTTTCCCGCGGATATCCGGCCAGGAGTAATCAGAGAAGGCCGTACAGATGACTACCTGCAGATTCGGATCGGCCTTCCAGAGCTGGGTGATTGTCTCCACTCCGTCCCATCCTGGAGGCATCCGGACATCGACAAAGGCGAGCGCATATGGGCTGCCTTCAGCCAGCTTTGCCTGCACTCGCGCCAGCCCTTCCTGTCCTTGATAGGCGGATTCGATTTCGAACCTGGTTGTCGCCTCATTCCGTACCGGCGACTCGAACAGAAAGGTTTCGTCTGAAACCAGATCTGACTCCTCGGCCCGCTCGCCCGCCAGGATCTTGCGCAAATCATCGTGAATGGCCCGGTTGTCATCTACGATGAGAATCCTGTAATTGCTTTCCATATCGTTCTCCGCGTTACGCCGCGTTTGCTTCCTGAACAGGCTCCCGAACTTTTCCAGGCAGTTCAAGGATGAACGTTGCTCCAAGACCGGGCCCTCTGCTCTCGGCCCACAAGGCCCCTTCCATCTGGCGCGCGGCTAGCGCACCCGAGTGCAGCCCGAAGCCATGTCCGTTCCGCTTCGTCGTGAATCCATGGGCGAAGATCCGCGTTAGATTTTCTGGGGGAAGCCCAACGCCTGTGTCATGGACCTCAATGCGAACGCGATCGTCCGTTTGCCGCCGGACACAAACACGAATCTGCCGCTGGGGACCGTTCTGCTCAACGACTGCCTGTTTTGCATTTCGCAGCAGATTCACCAGTATTTCGAGCACCTGGTGCTTTGCCGCGACCACTCCGGGCACATCTTCAATCTCCCGCAAGACTTCGACGTTGTGGCGGTCCAGACTCGCCTCAACCACTCGCATCGCGTCCTCGATCAACTTCGAGACCGAAACGACTTCCACCAGCGCCGAGACCTTTGCGTAGTCCTGCTGGGTGGCTACAATTTCCTTGATATGGTCGATATGCGTTGTCAGAGTTTCGAGCTCAGTTATCGCCTGATTGCGTTCACTCTGCAGATGCGCGGCCAATTTTGCCAGGTATGGCATTACTCGCTGGCCTTTGGGATCTGAATCAATGAAATGCGACAGGTCGTCCGCGTGATCCTGCAGCATATTCACCGCAGCAGAGAGATGATCGACCCGGAACTCGCGAAGCTTCGTTCCGATTACGGTCGCGCCTACGTTGACGCTGTTCAGAACATTGCCTACATTGTGTAGGACTCCGGTGGCTATTTCCGCCATGCCTGAACGCCGGGAGAGCTCCATAAGGTGCTGCTGCGCCTCGGCGAGTTTGGCGTGGGCCTGCTCCTTCGCATTCACCTGTTCCTGTAGCGCTTGTGTGCGCTCGGCTACCAGGCCGACCAGTCGCTTCTCGTTGCTCTTCAGATGACGGATTCGAAGCCGATACGTTCCAAAGCACAAGCCAATCAGTACGGCAATACAAGTGGTTGTGAACAGGTTCGTCTGATAGAAATGCGGCAGCAGCGCGAGGGAGACAGAAGCTCCGGTTCTGTTCCAGATACCGTCGTTGTTGCAGGCGATCACTGTAAACCGGTAGTTGCCAGGCGGAATGTTTGTGTAGTAAGCTACTCTGCGGGTTCCCGCATCAATCCAGTCTTTATCGAACTCCTCGAGCCTGTACTTGAACCGGATCTTGTCCGAGTCAATAAGGCTCGGCGCCGTAAATGCGAATTCGAGTTGTCCCTTGCCGGGCTTTGCCCGTACAGCCCCCATTGGATCAAAGCTCGCGCCGTCAATCGCGACTTGTTCTATTGACACCGGCGGCGGCAGCGTGTTGGCCTTGAATCGGGCCGGATCGGCAACAGCCAGGCCCTTCATCGTGGGAAATAAAAGTCGTCCGTCCCTTGTCTCCCATCCAGCCGGTTGAAAGCCGCCGTTACACTCTTTGTTTTTGAGCCCGTCCGACGTTCCGTAATGGGTCGATGTGATGGACGAAATTCGGCCCTCCGCATAGTCGTTCAGTTGCGATTTGCTAACCCGAAAGATACCCTTATTCGAACTCATCCATAGATTGCCGCGCTGATCGGAAATGATTTTGAAGAGTTCGTCGTCGAACAGGCCTTGGCGCGTCGTGTAAGCCGTAAATTTGCCATTTTTCAAGCGGTCCAGTCCTCCGCCGCTGGTCCCGATCCATAGGACACCGTCGGAGTCGCCGTAAAGAGTCCAGATCGTGTTGCTCGAAAGTCCGTTCTTCGTCGTGTAAGAAGAGAACCGGCCGCCTTGAAACTTGTTCAGGCCGCCGCCGCCGGTTCCGATCCAGAGCGTGCTCCGCGCGTCTTCATAAAGCGCCGACACGTAGTCGCTCGAAAGCCCGTCTTTGGTAGTGAACGTTGTGAAGCGCCTGCCATCGAAGCGGCTGAGTCCCGCCCGGCTGCCCGCCCACAGTACACCCTGGCGGTCCTGATACAAACAGAGAGCAATGTTGCTCGCGAGTCCGTCGCGGGTGCTGAACGCGGTGATCGTCCCGTTCGACAGGCGATCCAGTCCGTTATGCGTCGCAACCCACAGGCTGCCGTCTCTATCTTCCGCAATCGAGAACACGACATTATCGGACAACCCGTTCCGGGTCGTGTACGTCGTAATCCGCCCATCTTTGAGGCGGTTGAGCCCGCCGCCGTTCGTGCCAATCCAGATCGTGCCGGAATGATCCTCGTATACCGGCAGGACAACATTGTTGGATAGGCCTTCAGTCGATGTGATGACCGTGAACGAACCGTTTTTCAGACGCGCTAAGCCGCTGCCAGTACCAATCCACAAATTTGCTTCGCGGTCTTCGAAGAGCGCCAACACGCGGTTCGCTGGAAGCCCGTCCTTCGCTGCATACCTGCTAAACCTTCCATCATGGAATCGATTCAGACCGGAATCAAACGTGCCGATCCAAAGAGTTCCGGCCCGGTCTTCGTAGAGCGACCAGATTGTACTGCTCGATAATCCATCGCCGGTACCGTAGTTGGTGAAGCGCCCATTACTGAACCGGCTCAGGCCTCTTTCATTCGTCCCGATCCAGAGATCTCCGTTGTGGCTCGTGAAGAGGCATTTGATGTAGTTATCGATCAGACCATCCTTGGTTGTATAAGAAGTGATTCTGCCGTCTCGCAACCGTGCAAGGCCGGCGTGAGTTCCTATCCACAGGCTTCCGTCCCCACCGCCTGCGAGCGAAAAGACTGCGTTATTTGGCAGTCCATTTCTGGACGTATACGTTTGGAATTTCCCGTTCTGAAACCGGACAAGGCCTCCGCCATCGGTGCCGATCCACAAGATCCCTTTGCCGTCTTCATAGAGTGAAAGGATCGTATCGCTGGGAAGGCTGTCCCGGGTGGTATAAGTAGAAAACGTTCCGTTATGAAGGCGTATCAGACCACCTCCCTGGGTTCCAATCCAGAGGCTCTTGCGCGAACCCGCCAGCAACGCTGAAATGTGATTGCTTTCGAAAGCCGGCGTGTTTTCCTTGTCGAAGACCGTGAAGCGCGACCCGTCGAACCGCGCTAGCCCTTCTTCGGTGCCCAGCCACAGATAGCCGTCGGATGTTTGTGCAATCGCGTCAACGGAGTTGTGCGGCAGGCCCGCATCCGTTCCCCAGACATTCTGGACGTACTGCGTCATAGCTTCGGAGGGGTTCAATGCCGCCGCGCGGGGAGACGCCAATACACCGAGCGCGAGCAAAGCGGCCACAAAACCCGCCAGATGGTTCTTATTTCCCCGGCCTACGCCAATGGAATTAGAAATCGGCCGCACAAACCATCTATCGACCGCATTCGCCGGGAACGAGAGGGTGCAGGGGTAAGGAATCGCTTAGACGTTACGGGATAGGTACCGGTCGGCTAACGATTCCTGCGGATGAGTTCAAATCGTGACCGATGAGCACATCAGAAAGGCCGAAAGCACTTATCCGGAGCACAGCCCGGAGGGGCCCAAGGCAGCAGTCCATATATGAAACCAATATTCTTATTGATCGCATTCACGGCCGCGGAGCTGGCCTTCGCGAAAGGGCCGGGATCCAAAGTCTCGTCAGAACTTCAGGCGATGGGCTCTAACGGGAACGTGGATGTGATTGTCCAATTCGATCAGGTACCAACCGAAGCTCATCATCAAAGAGTTCGCAACCACGGCGGACGCCTGCGAAACAAACTTAACCTTCTGAAGGGCGGCTCGTATTCAATGCCTGCTTCGGCCGTCGCCGATCTGGCCAATGACCCCACTGTCACTCACATCTCGGTAGACCACAAGCTGAAAGCGAAGCTGGACTACACCACGACTGCCGCGAATGCTCCTGCTGCCTGGCAAGCCGGCTGGGACGGCAGTGGAATCGGCGTCGCTGTCATCGACAGCGGCATCAGCCTCAGGCCGGACTTCAAAAACAGCCAGGGCTATTCCAGAATCGTCTATACCCAGGACTTCACTGGCGGTACCGGCCAAGATTCATATGGACATGGGACTCACGTCGCCGGCATCATTGCCGGAAATGGCGCCAATTCGAAATGCCTGGGTTGCACCAGAACGCTGCAGGGCTTGGCCCCGAACGCCAACCTCATCAACTTTCGCGTACTAGACCAGAATGGCGAAAGCTCGGACAGCATGGTCATTGCGGCTATAGGACAGGCCATCCAGCTCAAGACCAGGTACAACATTCGGGTAATCAATCTTTCGCTGGGACGCGCTGTTACGGAAAGCTACAAACAGGATCCGCTGTGCCAGGCTGTTGAAGCTGCCTGGAAAGCTGGAATCGTAGTAGTCGTGGCCGCGGGCAACGACGGCCGCGATAACTCCGTCGGCGAACACGGCTATGGCACCATCAACGCTCCAGGTAACGATCCTTACGCGATTACCGTTGGAGCCATGAAAGCAATGGGAACCTATACCCGAACCGACGACCGGATCGCCAGCTATAGCTCAAAGGGTCCCAGTCTTTTTGATAACGTGGTCAAACCGGACCTGGTAGCTCCTGGAAATGGAATTGTTTCCGTGCGTGCTTCCGGGTGGCCTACATTAGTAACCGAGCTCCCGACGAATGTGGTTCCGCTAAGTTACTATAACGGGACCTCCAGCATGTATCCCTCTTCTAACTATTTCCTCTTGAACGGAACCAGCATGGCCGCCGCAGCCGTGAGCGGCGCTGTCGCCGACCTTCTGGAGGCGCAGCCAAGTCTGACCCCAGACCAGGTGAAGGCTCGGCTCATGATGACCGCATACAAGACCTTTCCCACGTCCAGCACTGCCCTGGATACGCTTACCGGCACAACCTATCTGAGCTATTACGACCTCTTTACGGTTGGGGCGGGCTATCTCGATCTGCAGGCCGCTCTTGCGACCAGCTACTTCTCTGTCGGGAACTCTCTTTCTCCGACTGCTACGTTCAACCCGAGCGCCGGCACCATCCTCCTGAGCTTTGATCCGGGCTCGGCTATAACTCCTTACGGCGCGCAGGGCGTTCTGGCGGGCTGGGGAGCTGCGGCCACATTGGGAAGTAACGGCATTGTGGGATCAAGCTCTATCTGGTCTACCAGCTCTATTTGGTCTACCAGTTCCATTTGGTCCACCAGTTCCATCTGGTCCACCAGTTCCATCTGGTCTACAAGTGGTATCTGGGGCACCAGTTCCATCTGGTCTACTAGCTCCATCTGGTCGACCGGAACCGATTCGAGCAACAGCAGTATCTGGTCGACTTCGGGTACCCAGGTCGATTCTGACGCCGCCATTAATGGTGAAAATTAACCTTCCGCTTGGGCGGACCGTCCGGTCCGCCCGCCTTCTAATCGTCCAGCACAGGTTCCAATCTCTCCTCTGCCTGCGGGCGTAGATCGGCATGCCGCATCAACGTCCGCGCGCACGTGTTCCAGCGCAAAATAGCGTCATCATTGCCCGGCGGGCGAAATGCTTCGGCTCGTTCATACCATTGCATGGCATCGACGAAATCCGCGTAAGCCCTCGATCGTCCGCTGGGGAGCGATTGGCGCATCCGGGCCCTTGCCGATCGTTCGCAGATGATTCCGGCATAGTAAGCCCGCTCGTAATCACCTTGTACGTTCATCAGGACCTCGCGCGCCCGCGTCGGTGTAGCTTCTGTCCCAAACTGGTCGGTTAACGACAGCAGCAGCATGACCAGAGCCTTCTGATTGGCGGGCTCGATACGCAAAATATCCAGGCAAATGCTCTCTGCTTGAGAAGGTTCCTCCAGTAGCCGGTATCGTTCCGCTTTTGCCAGAGCCTCCGGAATTGCATCTGCCGAAAGAGATTTCAATTCGAACTCCATCCTGTGCTCCTTTCACGCTTTGAAGATCCGAAACAGCTTCCGCAGGGGATCATAGTACTCATCAACCACCCTCTCTTTGAGAGGGATTATGGCGTTGTCGGTAATCCTGATCCCCTCGGGACAGACCTTTGTGCAGCATTTCGTGATGTTACAAAGGCCGATGCCATGCTCGCGCCGCAAATCGCCGGTACGTTTCGCGCTATCCAATGGGTGCATCTCGAGCGCGGCGATGTAGACCAGAAATCGCGGCCCGACAAACTGGGTGTGCAGCTTGTGTTCCCGCAGCACGTGGCAGACATCCTGACACAGGTAGCATTCGATGCACTTCCGGAACTCCTGGACGCGATCCACATCCCCTTGTGCCATGCGCCAACTTCCATCCGGATCCGGCGAGCGTGGATCAAACTGCCGGATCGTGTGCTTCACTCGATAGTTCCAGGAGACGTCCGTCACCAGATCTTTGATGGAAGGAAAGGTCTTCATCGGCTCAATCGTCACTGGCCGCTCCAGCGGAAGAGCGTTTAGCCGCGTCATGCACATCAGCCGGGGGTTGCCGTTAATCTCCGCGGAACACGAGCCGCATTTGCCTGCTTTGCAGTTCCACCGGACCGCCAGGTCGCTGGCTTGCTCGGCTTGAATACGGTGTACTGCATCGAGCACTACCATGCCAGGAGAAATTTCAGTCGTGTACTCGCGGAACTGACCCTCCCCATGGCTCCCTCGCCAGATGCGAAACGTTGCGCTTGGCATTCCATTCTCTCCTTACTTCATCTCGGCGATCACCTGCTGAAGCTCCGCGGGCATCTCCCGCAACGGCGCCCGCCTCACCTGCATCTCGCCAGTTTCCGACCGTTGCACTGCAATCGTGCAGCGTCCCGTTTCCTCGACCTTGGCCGGATAATCTTCGCGAAATTGGGCGCCTCGGCTCTCCTTGCGCTCAATCGCCGCGCGCGTGATCGCTTCCGACACGGTCAACAGATTCCGCAGATCCAGCGCTGCGTGCCAGCCGCCGTTGTACTCGCGGTTTCCTGCAACCGCGACGCGGTCCACCCTCTGCTCCAACTCGCGCAAATGCGCCAGAGCGCGTTTCATATCTTCCTCGCGCCGCACGATTCCAACCAGATCTTGCATCAACTCCTGTAAATCGTGCTGCACTTGATAAGGGTTCTCGCCGATGCGGTCGAACGGTTCCAGGGCGCGCTGCGCGGTTGCTTCCACTTGGCCCTCATCCACCCTCGCCGCTCCGTTCTCTTTGGCAAACCGGGCCGCATATTCACCGGCACGTTTGCCGAACACCAGCAGGTCGGAGAGTGAATTGCCGCCCAGCCGGTTCGCGCCGTGGAGGCCGCCCGCGCATTCGCCTGCCGCGAACAATCCCGGCACATCCGACATCTGCGTGTCCGCCTCCACCTGTACGCCGCCCATCATGTAATGCGTAGTGGGCCCCACCTCCATCGGCTCCTGCGTAATGTCAATGTCCGCCAGTTGCTTGAACTGGTGATACATGCTGGGAAGCTTCCTTCTGATGTGAGCGGCGCCATCCGGCAGGCGCTCTTTGATCCACGCGATGTCCAGAAACACGCCGCCGTGCGGGCTGCCTCGCCCTTCGCGAACCTCTCTGACGATACACCTCGCCACGTGATCCCGGGTCAGCAATTCCGGCGGACGTCGGGCATTCCGGTCGCCCTGCGTGTAACGCCAGCCCTCTTCCTCGTTGTCCGCGGTCTGGGCGCGGTAATTTTCGGGAATATCGTCGAACATGAACCGCCGGCCTTCTTTGTTCTTCAGTACGCCCCCTTCACCCCGCACTCCCTCGGTTACAAGAATCCCTCGAACGCTGGGCGGCCAGATCATCCCCGTCGGATGGAACTGCACGAACTCCATATCGATGAGCGATGCGCCCGCCGCGTACGCTAGCGCGTGTCCATCGCCCGTGTATTCCCAACTGTTGCTCGTAATCTTGTAGGCACGCCCGATTCCGCCCGTCGCCAGCACTACTGCCTTGGCTCGAAACAGCATGAACCTGCCCCGCTCGCGTTCATATCCGAACGCGCCGGCAACCCGGCCCGCATCTTTCAGCAGAGTGAGGACGGTGCATTCCATGTGGACGTCCATCCCCAGATGGACGCCATGATCCTGCAGCGTTCGGATCATTTCCAGGCCGGTACGATCGCCCACATGCGCCAGCCGCGGATAGCGGTGCCCGCCGAAATTCCGCTGCAGGATGCGGCCGTCCTTTGTGCGATCGAACAGCGCGCCCCACGCCTCCAGTTCGCGCACGCGTTCGGGGGCCTCCTTGGCGTGCAGTTCCACCATCCGCCAGTTGTTGAGATACTGCCCGCCGCGCATCGTATCGGAGAAATGAACCTTCCAGTTGTCGCGTTCATCCACGTTCGCC
>JAICXK010000144.1 GCA_025980435.1 Bryobacteraceae bacterium | reverse complement strand
CATCAGCGGTTTGAATGCGGCCGATTTCGCCGTTCTCCAAAAAGATCGCCGGCGCCGGCATTTCCGGCTGTGCGACCTGGGACCGGGACTCGAATACAGTTTCTTATTCTTCAACCTGAACACCGCCGGGCCATCGGGCGATCCGGCGCTCCCTGTCGAACAGCGGTGGTTTAGACAAGCGGCCTTTCGCCACGCGATTTCGAGCGCAATAGACCGCGAGAGCATCGTCCGGCTCGCCTACCTCGGACGGGCCCACCCTTTGTCCGTCCAGGTCACGCCGGGAAACAGGCGATGGGTTGATCGCGCCATTCCTCCACCGCTGCACTCTGTCTCGCGAGCCCGAAATCTGATGCGGCAGGCCGGATTTGCGTGGAAATCCGGCTCTCTTGTAGACTCACGGGGCCGCAACGTGAAGTTTTCCATCGCTGTTAACGCCGGTAATACTCAACAAGTGCAAATGGCTACGATGATTCAACAGGATCTCAAGCAGCTTGGCATTGAGGTGGTCGTAATTCCTTTGGAGTTCCACACGTTCCTCGATCGGATCTTCACCTCACGCAAATACGAAGCCGCCATTATGGCGCTGGTCGATGGGGATGCCGATCCGAATTCCGAAATGAACGTTTTGATCTCAAATGGAGGCACGCATGTGTGGAGCTTGCAATCCAATACCGCTCCAGCCCCCTGGCAACGCGAGATCGACCGCCTCATGCAGGAGCAACTGACCGCGCTGAATTATCGGAAACGAAAAGACATCTATGATCGAGTTCAGGAGCTCGTTTGGAAAAACCTGCCTGCCATCTTTCTGGTGAGTCCGAACGTCCTGGTAGGGGCAAAGGACCGGATCGGTAATTTCCAGCCCGCGATCCTCAACAACTACACTCTTTGGAATGTGGAACAGCTTTTTATTCTCCGCAACAGGATGCCGCCGGAAAGTAGATGAACATCAACCCCAAGAGCTTTGATGCGCTCAAAGGTTCTCGGGACGATGCGGCTCTGGTTGAACAATGTCTGCTTGGCAGCGAGGAAGCGTGGTCCTCTCTTATAGACAAGTACAAGAACCTCATCTTTTCGATTCCCGTCAAATCAGGTCTGCCCGCCGAGGATGCTGCCGAGATATTTCAGTCGGTCTGCCTGACGCTGCTTCGTGACTTACCTAAGCTGCGCGAGCCGCGAGCTTTAGCAGCCTGGCTGATAAAGATTACATCACACAGTTGCACACGTTGGAAAAGTGGCCGGCACTTGCACTTGAACCTCGACATAAACGAGGAGGGAATTCCGGAAACAGCTAGCATGCCCGATGAGCTTGTGGAAGCTCTGGAACGCGAACAGCTTTTGCGCGAGGCTCTGGCCGAAGCTTCGCCTGAATGCAAGCGACTAATAAAAGCGCTCTTTCTTCGGAACCCGCCTCTTCGCTATGACCAGGCCGCAGAGGCGCTGGGACTCGCCAAGGGGTCAATGGGGGCTACCCGAATGCGATGCCTCGAAAAACTGCGGCGGGCGCTTGATAAGAAGGGTTTCCAGGTATAAGCATGGAAGAACAAACTGAGGAGCTTTCGTTAGAGCTGGGCCGCTTGCAGGACGGTGCAAGCCGGACTGCTTTTCTGAACCGGTTTCCTCAACTGCTGAATTTGCAGATTGTCGAGGAATTGGCCGAAGCGGTTCGGACGGCCGTAAGAGTCGATCTGAAAAAAGCCCTGGCCCTGGCTGAAGCCGCGCTCGCGATCGGCGTAAATCTGGCAAACGGCGAAGCGCTGGCACGCGGCTTGCGAGCCAAGGGGAACGCCATGTGGTTTATGGGAGACTGCAAATCCGCGGTCGACCTGTTCCAACAAGCATCCGGCTTGTTCGAGCAAGCCGGAAACGTGAATGAAGTGGGCCGCACCCTCAGCAGCTCCATTCAATCCCTGGCCCTGTTGGGCGAATACGAAAGGGCGTTTGCCGCAGCCGAGAGGGCGCGGGAGATTTTCGCTGGGCTTGGCGATATCCGGCGTGCCGCGCGTTTGGACATCAACGTTGCCAACATTTATCACCGCCAGAATCGATTTTCCGAAGCGTTGGCCGCATATGAACGGGCCTATCGCGCGCTGATCCCCTTCGCAGATATGGAGGGAATCGGCGTCGCCCTCCATAACATGGCGGTCTGTCTGATAGCGCTGGACGATTTTCACAAAGCGTTGGAGGCTTACGGTCGCGTTCGCGATTTTTGCCGGCAGGAAAACATGCCGCTCCTGGTGGCTCAGGCCGACTACAACGTCGCATACCTCTATTACCTCCGAGGCGATTATGCCCAGGCGCTCGAGCTCTTACGTGCCACTCGCGAGACCTGCCGTAAAAATGAGGACACGTATCACCTCGCTTTGTGCGATTTGGATCAATCGGAAATCTACCTGGAACTGAGTCTGATTGCGGAAGCCGCGGAAATGGCGCAGCATAGCTTCGATCATTTTCAGCAGTTGGGGATGGGTTACGAGTCAGCCCGGTCCCTTACTAATCTCGCCATAGCTGAAAGCCTGCAAGGTAACGCCGAACGGGCCGTCGAGCTGTTTGCACGGGCAAAGGAAATGATGCGCAGCGAAGGAAATCAGGTCTGGCCATATTTGATTGATCTGTACCGGGCGCTTGTTTTGCTGGATCGCGACCAGCTTGTTGAGGCGCGGGCCCTTTCTGCCGCCGCCGCGAATTTCTTCCGGTCGCAGCCCATGCCCGGAAAGTATGTGCTCAGCTTGTTGCTCTTAACGCGCGTTTATCTCCGGACCGGAGAATTCAATGAAGCCGCTGGCCAATGCGAGGCGGCGCTCGCGGTTGTTGATCATCTCGATGCACCCATGCTGTCCTACCAGGCCCGGTTCTTGCGTGGACAAGTCGAGGAAGCCCTCGGCCGGCCGCAGCAGGCTTTCGATTCTTACCGGGCGGCTCGAGACTCCCTCGAAATGCTCCGCAGCAGCCTCCAGAAAGAAGAACTCAAGATCGGACTGATGCGAAACAGGGCGGAGGTTTATGCCCGGTTGGCCCAGCTCTGTTTAGATCGCGGTTTCGGTGAGTCGCGCGAGGAAGAGGCGCTTTCCTACATCGAAGAAGCGAAGTCCCGGACTTTGCGGGATCTGATTCTCAGCCATGTACCACCTGCTTCGGAAGGCTGCGAAGCCGGCGAGGGGGACCTGCGGGTACGCGAGCTAAGGCAGGAGCTGAACTGGTTTTATCATCGCATCGAACGCGAACAGCTCTCCCGGGAGGGAGCTTCTCCGGAAGAGGTCCAGCCGCTCAAGCTCCAGGCCCGGGCTCGTGAACACGAGTTGCAGCGGCTCCTGCTCGAAGCGCCGGCCTCCGCCCGCGTAGGCAGTGTACTTCGGAATTCCAGCACCGCGACCCTGGATCAGATTCGTGGCGCGCTCGGCCCCAGTGGAACTCTTCTCGAATACTTCGCCATCGGAGAGCAAGTATATGCCGCAGTAGTCACGCAAAGCTCTATCAAGATCGTCGCCGCCTGCCTTGTCGCCCCTATCGGGCAGCGCTTGCGCATGCTACAGTTCCAGTTTTCGAAGTTTCGTCTGAGCCGCGATTATATAGACCGCTTCCAGGGCGCTCTCCTGAAAGCAGCGCAAGCTCATCTTAACGGCCTCTATGAATCGCTGTTTGCGCCTGTAGAAGAATTCGTCGGAGGTCATGACCTCGTCGTAGTTCCTTATGGCCCGCTACACGCGGTCCCGTTCCACGCGCTGTTCGATGGCGAAAGCTACTTGATTGACAGATTCACCATCTGCTACCAGCCGAGTGCCAGCATCTTTACTCACTGTCATAGCCGCCCCGAGGCTCCTGCCGGCCCGTCGTTAATTCTGGGGATCGATGACCCTCGAACTCCTTTCATCAGAGAGGAAGTTGAGGCGGTCGCGGCAGCGGCTCCCTGCCCCCGGATTTTATTGGGAGCAGATGCAACGGAGCAGGCGCTCAGAGAAAAGGGACGTCACAGCCGCCTTGTACATATCGCAAGCCATGGTTACTTTCGACAAGACAGTCCCTTGTTCTCAGCAATTCAGCTTGCCGATTCGTATCTCAACCTCTATGATCTGTATCACATGAACTTGCCTGTGGACTTACTTACACTGAGCGGTTGTGTCACCGGATTAAATGTCGTGGAAGGAGGCGATGAACTGCTGGGATTGACGCGCGGCCTGCTGTATGCGGGCGCCCAGTCTCTGCTGCTGTCTTTGTGGGATGTTGATGATCGAAGTACGTCTGCTTTTATGAAGGAGTTCTACGGGCGCCTGGGGAATCAAGCAGGAAAAGCCGGCGCATTGCGAATGGCCATGCTCGAACTGCGAAAGGATTATCCGCATCCGTACCACTGGGCGCCTTTCAAGCTGATTGGTAAGGCCCTCGCCAGGTAACCTGCGTCCAGCGCCACCCCGCATTTGTATTTTTTCCTTTGTCGATCGCCCTTATGGGATAGGTAGGCAAAAAAAGCTTACTCTTGAACGCGCACGCTGCCGGGAAGGACTGATGCATCATTTCTCAATGGACAAGTGGGTTGATTTCGCTCGCGGAATGCCACCGGACGAAGCGGCGGAGATGCGAATTCATTTGGACCGGGGCTGCCCTGAATGCCGACAATCTTTGCAAACCTGGCAGACTATCTCAGCACTAGTCGCGCGCGAGGCGGCCTATCAGCCCTCCGGAAGCGTCGTGGAAACCGTCAAGGCTGCTTTCAACTCCGAAAAGCGGTGGGCATGGTTGGCGCAGATCGCCCAAATGGCAAGGCTGGTGTTTGACAGCTTCCAGCAGGCCGAGCCCGCAATGATGCGAGGTTTTCCGCAGCCCAGCCGTCAGTTGGTGCACGAATCGGAGCCCTTCGTAATTGACTTGCGCTTGGAATCTGATCCTCTTCGCAAGCGCATCTCACTGCTTGGGCAAATCCTCAATTCCAGATACCCTGAGAACGCGATCCGGGGGGTGGATGTAATCTTGCTGAGGGGAGAGGACGTGATCCAGAAGACTTCCACCAATCCGTTGGGGGAATTTGTGCTGGAATTCGGTCGTGACGAGAATTTGCGGCTTTTTATAAACATTCGAGGACAGCGCGCGATCGGGATTGTCCTGCCGGAGGTCGAGAATTAGAGGAGGCGGAAATGAAAGATTTTGCCGGGCGTGCCGAACAAAATGGGGAGTATTATTCCGAATCGCCTTTCGATTGTTTCTTGAAAGACGCGTTGCGGGCGTTATATCAGCGTAGAAACGAACTCAATCGGCGCATTCGCTATTTAGGAGCCGCACAGCGCCGGTCAAAGTCGGGGAACCCGATGCGAGTTTCCCGTGCAAACCCGAGTTGATCACCCGGAAACGATTTTCAAGCGTGCGAATCAGCTTGGATATGACGACAATCACAGCAAATGCGAAAGCCAGCGGCGTGTTTACAATTGGCGGTGACCTTACGGTTCACCGGCTTGGATTCGGCGCCATGCGGATCACCGGGGATGGAATCTGGGGCGAGCCCAAGGATCCCAATGAAGCCCGGCGCCTGTTGCGGCGCGCGGTTGAGATTGGAATCAACTTCATCGACACGGCCGATTCCTATGGACCTGAAGTAAGCGAGCGGCTGATTGCCGAAGCGCTCTATCCATATCCCAAGGACCTGGTAATTGCAACCAAGGGCGGCCTGACCCGGCAGGGGCCGGGCAAGTGGCTCCCGGTGGGGCGTCCGGAGTACCTGACGCAGTGCGTGGAGATGAGCTTGCGGCGCTTGCGCCTGGAGCGGATCGATTTATACCAACTGCATCGGATCGATGAAAAAGTTCCCGTGGAGGAGTCGTTGGGTGCGCTTGCCGGCCTGCAGAAGGCGGGTAAGATCCGCCACATCGGCTTGTCGGAAGTATCGCCGGAAGAGATTGAGCGCGCCGGTAAGACAGCGAAAATTGTGAGTGTGCAAAATCGCTACAACATCAGTGACCGGCAGCATGAAAAAATCCTAAGCTACTGCGAAGAGCATCAACTTGGGTTTATTCCCTGGTTTCCGGTAGCAGCGGGTAAACTGGTTGCACCGGGGGGCCCGCTGGAGGCGGTTGCGAAGCGGCATAACCTGTCCGTGGCGCAACTATCGCTGGCGTGGCTGCTGCATCGTTCGCCCGTAATGCTGCCGATCCCGGGGACATCGTCGGTGAAACACCTAGAGGAGAATGTAGCGGCTGCGGATGTAAAGTTGAGCGAGCAGGAGTGGAAAGAGACGGAAGAAGCCGGGCGGAAGTAACGGCGCGGCATCCGCCATCCGCGTGCGGCTGAAGTTTTCGTGCCAAAGTGCGAAATACGCACGCGGCATACTGGAAGCTTCATTCTTTAATGGCGACAAAACCCAGTTTTCCCACAACCGCTAAGGTTGTGGTCGCGACCACGGTAGCGCTTTCGTTTATCAGCTACTGGCGTGGCGCCGCGATTGTTTTGAGCGATCTGGCCTCCTCGATGTTCTACGCCGGGGGCATCGCCGAGGTCGCAATCGGCAAATCGGCTGCCTGGTATGTGCTGGCAGTAATGATCTTCAGCTTCGCCGTGCGCTCCGTTTATATGGAAAGCTGCGGCATGTTCGTCCGTGGCGGAGTGTATGTCGTGGTGCGCGACAGCATGGGTCCGTTTGCCGCAAGGGTTTCGGTCTCGGCGCTGGTGTTCGATTACGTTTTGACCGGCCCCATCAGTTGCGTTACCGCCGGACAGTATCTCGGGCGCCTGATCAATGAACTGCTGGGCTTCGCGCATCGCAATACACAGATCGACCCGAATACGTTTGCCGCTTTTTTTGGAGTATTGGTAACGCTTTATTTCTGGCGAAGCAACACCAAAGGCATTGAGGAATCGAGCTCCGCGGCGCTGCGCATCATGCAAATTACCACCGTGATGGTCGTAGCGCTTCTGATCTGGTGTCCGTTGACGATTGTGCTGCACAATCGCTGGGAACTGCCGCCGAGCCCCTTACCAAAGCACCTGGTCCTCGGCAAGGGGTCGCTTGGGTGGTTCCATGGAACCATCTGGCCAACCGTGCCGATTGTCGCGATCGTCATCGCCTTTGGCCATTCGCTGCTCTCGATGAGCGGCTTTGAAACCTTGGCCCAGGTATATCGCGAGATCGCTTCGCCCAAGATGAAGAACCTGAAGATCACGGGCAACATCGTCTGCATATACGCCCTGTTCTCAACCGGCCTCATCACGCTGTTTGCTGCCATGATCATTCCGGACGCCATCCGTAAGACGTATGTGGATAACCTCATCGGCGGGTTGGCCATGAATCTCGCCGGACCCGAATTGCTGCGGCTGTTATTCCACATTTTCGTGGTCATCGTGGGTGTGCTGATTCTTTCCTCGGCGGTGAACACGTCGATGATTGGAGCCAATGGCGTTCTGAATCGCGTGGCGGAAGACGGCGTTTTGCTCGACTTGTTTCGCAAGCCGCATAAGAAATTCGGGACCACCTCACGCATAATCAATCTGATTACGATCTTGCAGCTCACGACCATCATCCTGAGCCGCGGCGACTTATATCTGCTCGGCGAAGCGTATGCCTTCGGCGTAATCTGGAGCTTTGCCCTCAAGGCGGTCGGGGTGCTTGCATTACGTTTCCAGCGGCACGACCAGGAGTATAAAGTACCGGTGAATATTCACATTGCCGGGAAAGAGATTCCCATCGGCCTTGGTGTGACGACCTTAATTCTCCTGTCTACCGCGGTTGTCAACCTCTTTTCCAAGCAATACGCCACGATGTACGGGGTCGGGTTCACGATCGCCTTTTTCATGGTGTTCACGATTTCCGAAAGGGTGAATGCCCGGAAACACAAGACACGGGAAGAACGTTCTCTCGAAGAGTTCAATTTGCAGCAGCAGGCGAGTATTGATGCCAAGGCGCTACACGCTCGCACCGGGTGCGTTCTTGTGGCGGTTCGGAATCCGGAGAACATGCAGCATCTGAGGCGCACACTGCAGCGGATTGACCTGCGGCGGAATGACATTGTTGTGATGACGGTACGCCCGGTGGGCATCGAAAGCGAATATGACCTCAATGAAGATCAACTCTTCGGCCGGGATGAAAGAGGCCTGTTCACAGCCGTCGTTAATGTAGCCGAGAAAGAAGGCAAACCGGTTGAGCTCCTGGTTGTGCCCGCAATTGATCCCTTCGAAGCGCTGGTGCAAACAGCAAGCCAGCTTAAAGTCTCCAGGCTTGTGACGGGTGTATCCCAACGAATGAGTTCGGATGAGCTGGCCCGCAGGATCGGCCTGGCATGGGAGCATCTTCCGGAACCGCGGCATCCGTTTTCGCTTGAGATCATCACGCCAGGCCGGCCGTCGACTTATGTCAATCTGGGCCCGCACCCACCCCGGCTCTGGCCCGAGGACGTGGACAAGCTTCATGACCTGTGGCTCAGGCTCAGCGCCGATGAGGCAGCCGGATCAAAGCTTCATCACCGCGACGTGGTTGGATTCGCGCTTCGAAGGCTGCAACAGGAACTCGACGGACCTGAACGCGACGAGCTGATGCGGCAGCTCGGGCAGCAGCTAAAAAATCACTCCTGAGCCGGACGGCTACGCGAAATCATTGCCCGAATTGTCGTCGAACCCGCCATCGTCTCCCGAGTCGTAGCCGGTGTCCTCATATTGAGCGCCATCATCCCCTTGGTTTTGATCATCGGCGCTCACGTCATTGTAATCGCCGCTATCGCCATAATTGCCGGTGTCCTCGCCACGGCTCTCCCGTGCAGGCGTTTCGTAATAGTTATTGACGATTTCCTCGGTTGGCCCACTGCCGCCCAGGAACCCGCCTCCGCCGAAGCCGCCGATTCCTCCGCCGTGGTGGCCGAACATCGAGGAGATCGCGTCTGCCGCCAAAACGCCGCCTGCCACTCCAGCCGCAGTTTGCGCTGCGCCGCGCAAAAAGCTGGATGAGCCGCCTCCCGGGCTCGCAACGCTTTGGGCCGGAGGCGCATATTGCGGAGGAGGAGGGGGAGGAGCCGAATACTGTTGAGCAGGCGGCGCGCCAGGCTGGGGATAGCCGGATGGCCGGGCGCTCTGCCCGCCAAGAAAGCTTGGGCCGGTTGGAACGGGCGCTTGCGAGCTGTGTTGTAACTCCTGTATCTGCTGCTGCGCCCGTTGCAGAGCCAGGTTCTGGATGAGGACGGTCTGAGTCATCAGGTACAGAGCGTCGGGTCGGGAGCCGATGTTCTTTCGAATAAAATCCTCAGCCTCCGCATCTCTCGGTGGTGTTGGGGTCTGCGCAACTTTGTTCGCCAGATCCTGCAGCATATTTCGCTCGTCGGGGGTCATGAAAAATACCTTTCGTGGAATGCTGCTCTATAGACGCAAGCGGCCGCTGCCGTGTTCAGTCGGCGGAGGGTTATCCGGTACCGCGACCGGCGCTGGACCTTGCCAGAAGGCTTTCGCTCATGACAGTGTAGTGGATATATGGTTCTGGATGCGACCGCTTCCGCCGATCAAGAGATAAATCCATGGGAATCGGCCGCCCACCGGTTCGATGAGGCGGCTGAGCTATTAAAGCTCGACGATGGTATGCGCAAGGTTTTGCGCCAGCCGGCGATGGAACTGACCGTGAATATTCCCGTGGTGCTCGACGACGGCCGGATCGAGGTTTTCACCGGCTATCGCGTGCAGCATTCCATCGCACGCGGTCCTGCCAAAGGAGGAGTACGTTTTGCGCCGGACGTTTCACTGGACGAGGTTCGCGCTTTAGCCGCCTGGATGACCTGGAAATGTGCGGTCGTCAACATTCCGTTCGGCGGCGGCAAGGGCGGTGTCATCTGCGAACCGCACTTGCTGAGTGAATCCGAGCTGGAGCGGATTACGCGCCGCTACACCGCCGAAATTTACGAATTCATCGGACCGGAACGCGACGTGCCTGCGCCGGACGTGAATACGAATGCCCAGACGATGGCATGGATTATGGATACCTATTCCATGCACAAGCGGCACACCGTAACGGCGGTTGTAACTGGAAAGCCGCTGGAATTGGGCGGCTCTCTCGGACGTCCCGAAGCCACCGGCCGCGGCTGCATGATTGTCACGATGGAAGCACTGAAGCGATTTGGCCTGACGCCCGAAACCACCCGTGTGATTATCCAGGGCTTCGGAAACGTCGGCGGCATGGCGGCGCGCCTGATGAGTCAACGCGGGTTCAAAATCACCTGCATCATCGAGTATGATGGCGCGGTCTTTAACGCGCATGGGCTCGATATCGACGCCCTGCTGGAGCATCGCACCGAAACGGGTTCCATTCGAGGTTTTCCGGAAGCCGAGGACATGGACAAGGATGAGGCTTTGCTCATGGAATGCGATGTTCTGATTCCGGCCGCCCACGAGAACACGATCACCTCCAGCAACGCCGGCGCTATTAAAGCCAGGATCCTTTGCGAAGGAGCCAACGGCCCTACAACGTTTGCCGCCGATTCCATTCTGGCTGAGAACAAGGTTTTCGTAATTCCGGACATACTCGCAAATGCCGGCGGTGTGACGGTCTCGTATTTCGAATGGGTGCAGGACCGCCAGGGTTATTTCTGGAATTTGGGCCTCGTGAACGATCGTCTGGAAGAGATCATGGTGGCCAGCTTCCAGGCGGTAACCGGCTACGCGGAGAAACATCGTGTACGTAACAGGACCGCGGCCTACATGCTCGCGCTGGACCGGGTGGCGAACGCAATTAAACAGCGCGGCCTGTACGCATAAGGAGGAGGCGAAAGCGCCTCTCCCGTGTGTTCACTAGTTCCTGTGCTTGAGCAGCAATACCTGGGCAGCGCCGGTCCGGCCGTCTTCGAAGCCAACAGCAGAAGCGGCAAGGTACAAAAGCCACGTCCGGTAAGTCGTATCGCTAACCAGTGCGCGGCAGCGGGTCGCGTTCTTTTGCAGGTTCTTGACCCACGCTTTGCACGTCAACGCGTAATGTTTGCGCAGATCGCGAAGACCCACCACATCGAAGCCGGCGCGCTCTCCTTCGCGCACCACGTCATCGAGGTGAACGAGCTCGCCACCGGGGAAAACGCTCTTCTGAATGAACAGGGTCTCGGGGCCATCGGACACGCCCTGCGGGCGAATCACGCCGCGATTCAGGAAGAGGCCACCCGGCTTCAGCAGGTCGAACGCTTTCTTGAAGTAACCCGCCAACCGCGACTTTCCGACGTGTTCGAACATTCCGACCGACGCGATCTTGTCGAAACAGCCATCCAGGTCGCGATAATCGCACAAGTTAACGGAAACTCTCTCCTGTAGCGACCGGCGCTCGATCGCCTGCCGCGCAAAAGCGAGTTGCTGCTCCGCGAGAGTACACCCGAAAGCTCTCGCCCCGAAGTGTTCGGCGGCGTAGGTGACCAGCCCACCCCAGCCGCATCCTATATCGAGAAACCGATCGTCGGGTCGAAGCACCAGGTCGCGGCAAATCTTCTCGAGCTTCTGCTGTTGCGCATTTTCGAGCGAGTCTTCCGGGTCGCTGAAATAGGCCGCGGAATAAACCATTCGCGAATCAAGAAATTGCGAGTAGAACTCGTTGGAACGATCGTAGTGGAACTGGATGTTGTGAGCGGCGGGTTTTCTCTGCCCCAGCAGCGAAGCGATTCGCAAGTGCTCCAAATGCGCCAAGCCGGAGAAAAGCGCCTGGCGCAACACGGAATGCGGCTGGTGCGAGAAATAGCGGATGGTTTCGAAGATGTCGCCATGGACATCGAATTTCCCTTCAACAAATGCCGTCGCCGCCGAGTATGCGTCCATTTGCATACACCGGCGCGCATCGGCTCCATCTGCCGCAATCACTGTGAACCGGCCATCCGGATCAGAGTAGAAGTTAGTTCTCCCCTCCGGCTGGCTAATCCATACATGATTCGTATCCGAGCTCTGCTGCCTGGGCGCAATGGCCATTTCTCCCTCCATACACTAGACGCGATTTGGTAACGAATCCATACGCGGAGCACGTTATCACACAAGGATCGGATGTCAGAATAGAGTACAGCAAGGTGAAATGCTCTGTCCGGTTCGCACTGTTTCTAATAGGTGCGTCGTATCTTGCGTTCGGACAGTTCGAAACTGGAGAAGTGCGCATAAGCGTGACGGATGTCACAGGACTCGCACTGCCATCGACCCTGACGCTGGTGAGCGAGTCCTCTCGAACCAGCCGGGAATCGAAGACCAATGATT
>JAICXK010000385.1 GCA_025980435.1 Bryobacteraceae bacterium | reverse complement strand
TCCGAAAATCAGGACCGTAATACGCGCGTTCTGGACCGATACGGATCTGTTTTTCCTGTTCCAATGCCCGTACACGGTCTTGAATCTATTCCTCCCCGCCGACAACACCAAGAAACGCGAGGGGCTCTGGGATCGAGATGTGGTCGAAATGTTCCTGGGCGATGACTGGACGAACATCCGGCACTACCGGGAATTCGAAATTGCCCCTACCGGAGATTGGATCGACCTGGCGATTGATTTGGACCATAAGAGCTACGACCATAACTGGAGTTCAGGCTGGCGAACCATGGCTCGTATCGACAAAGAGCAGAAAGTCTGGTACGCAGCCGCGAGGATTCCTCTATCAGCGGTTAGCAGCAAGGCAATTGAAGAGGGCACAAAATGGCGTATGAATCTCTACCGGATTGACGGGCTCGGGCCGGATAAGCAGCGTCATTTTCTCTGCTGGCAGCCAACATGCGTCCAGAACCGCGATCCGAACCATGTGCCGGAACATTTTGGGACATTGGTTTTCACGAAGTAGGAACTCGTCGTGCTAAGTTCACATCTATGCCAGATCACCTGCTGCAAGATTTCCTGAACGAACGCGGCTATGTCGCCAGGCCGGGCAGACCCAAGGCGACCGAAGCAGCGGTGGCGCTCACGGCCGATGGCCAGGTCATATTTGGTGACCCCAAAACAGGGCGCTCGAGTTATGCCAAGGCAGGATCGAAACTCATTTATTACGACGATGAAGTAGAGCGCCAACGACGCTTGGCTTGCGATACGGCGCTGGGCCAATTGATGCTTGACAACCCCAAGTTCGCCCAACCGGCAGTAGATGAGGTCAGCCGGGGTATCGAGTCGTACTGGCAAACCCTGAGTTCGCGCCTCTCGGGCCCGGACGCATTCAAGAAGATTGCAGAAGTCGATGGCAAGTACGTATCGAATCCCACCAGCTTTGGCCGCCTGCCTGTAGCGACGCCCTCGCAGGCCGAAGTGAATCAGTTTAAGGCGAAGATCGACATGTGGCTCAGTTCGCTTAAGAGCGGCGACCTGCCCAAGATTATGAATCTGCACGACACGTTCTTGAAGATTTACTGCAGTAACGAACAAGGCGTTGGCAAGCCGATGGAAGTGGCGACCAGGTTTGGATTTCGAGAGGACTGGTACGAAGGAAGCGCGCGTGGCCGCGAGAACCGGCCGAATACAAGTTACACCCAGTCGGCAATGCCCGGCCTGATCACCAATGACTTTACAATCCCGTTTGCGCAGTCGCTTGAGCGCAGCGGAATTGACTTCAATAATATGCGGCTTGAGGCGCGCAACCGGGGCACCGATATGTTCATGATCTCGGCACGCGCTATGCGGCCGGAGTTCCGCAAAATTCTGGGGGAAAACAATCTCGTATTCGCCGCCTCCGCTTCGGGTACAACCAGCACTCTGTTATCCAGCGCCAAAATTTTTCAGCCGGCGCTTCTCAATAATCCCGAAGCCATGAAGCAATATCTGATGGGCTGCGTCGCCTATTTGATCGGCGGCGGAATGCACACCTGCCATGAGGTGTTCTATACGGGCGGCATTGCCGGTTTGAACTATACACCGGGCAAGTACATCGATATGTTGCCGCGCACTTTCACATCATCGCGCCTGTACGAGCATTGGTCGACCGAATTCTGGGACGTGGTTCGGCCCGATCGCGCGTCGCCACGCTGAAGGGAGCCGCCTGGAGGGCGGCTACCAACAACAATCCGCTCGCAGGCAAAAAAGGAGGCGCTCGTTTCAAAGCGCCTCCCGGCTGAGTGTGGTTTAGCTTTCAGCGTATGCTGCCGGGTCCGAAGTAGCCCAATCGCTTTCCAGCCGCTTCAGCCTTTCCTGCGCCTTCGCGTAATCCACATTTGCGGAAATCAGGTCACGAACTTCGTCCGCATAGTCGGATACGTTCCCAATCGCCTCCCGGTATTCCGGTGAGTGAAGAAGGCCCCGATTCGCATTCAAGCTCTCAATGGCTTCCGTTGTGTGGTTCGCCATCCCGCTCAGCATGGGCTGAATCCGGTTGATGACCATTTGTTGCCACGGCAATGCTTCGGCCCGAAGTTCCTGGAGGCGGCTTAGGTCGGCGCCCATTCTATTGATGGTGTCCGATGCCCGATTCAGCTCATAAGCGTGCGTTTGGAAACCTAGGTCCCGGCCGCGAGCAAACGATTCCAGCTTCGCCGCGTGTTGCGACGTGGCTCGCGCTCGCGCCGCGATCTGTTTCAGGAGCGCCGTTACTTCCTTCTGCGCGGCGTTCGAAGGCATGGCCTGATCGAATAGTACGCGCGAGTCAGGCGGGCTCGCCGTTGTCGAATTTGTCGCGCCAATTAACGGGACCGCCATCATGCCGATTCCGAGCAGAGCAGCCCCAGTCTTCAAAGATTTTCTCATCGTTGTTGTTCTCCTGCTCCGATCTTACAAAGGCCCATATACATCAGGCAAATAGATAGTTTGAGCAACACCCATCGGATTTTCCGATGTGACTACAGCTATACTGATAACCGATGGAGTGGCTGAATTATCATCATTTGCTCTACTTCTGGGTGGTTGCCAGGGAGGGTAGCATTGCCCGTGCCTGCCAGGAACTGAGGTTGGCGCAACCCACCATCAGCGGGCAGATCCGTGCCCTCGAGGAGAGTCTGGGAGAAAAGCTCTTCACTCGTTCAGGCCGCCGGCTGATTCTAACGGAAACCGGCCGGCTCGTGTTCCAATATGCGGACGAGATCTTTGGCTTAGGCAGGGAATTGACGAATGTGCTCAAAGGCAGGCCGCGTGGGCGGCCTATTCGCTTCGCCGTAGGTATTTCCGACCTCATTCCGAAGCTCATCGCGTACCGCATTCTGCAGCCGGTGTTTGCCCTGAAGGACACAGTCCAGCTTGTCTGCTATGAAAACGATCCGGAAGAGTTACTCGCCGGTTTGTCGGCTCACAAGCTGGATCTTGTTCTGACGCATACTCCCGCTCATCCCGTGCGTGTTCGCGTCTTTAGCCACCGGCTTGGATCGTCCGGAGTCTCTCTCTTCGCTTCGTCCTCCATGGCAGCCCGGTATCGGAAGAATTTTCCGGCTCGCCTGGACGGAGCCCCCTTTCTGCTGCCGCTGGAAAGATCCGCGCTCCGCCGCGATATCGAGCAGTGGTTCACCCGTCACGGCATTCGCCCCCGCATTATCGGCGAATTCCAGGACAATGCTCTTATTAACGTATTTGGCCATTCAGGCTCCGGAATTTTTGCCGCGCCGGCGGCCATCGAGCAGGAAGTGAAGCGGTACGTCCGGGTGGGAATGCTTGGCCGGATGGATTCCGTTACAGAAGAATTCTATGCGGTTTCAGCGGAGCGCAAGATCAAGCATCCAGCGGTAGCGGCCATCACGGAGGCCGCTCGGAGCACGCTCTTTGCTCCTTGATCTCCATCGGTAAAGGCGATGAATTACGCTTAAACTTTCTATTTTTCCTGGCCGAGCTATAGGTGTTAGAAATGGGATTGAGGAATCATCATGTTGTTATTTGTTGCGAGTCACGGAATTGAAGTGAAGACCCGTCTCAGGAAACGAATTGAGTACCGCTTGCGCTTTGCCGCCAGCCGTTTCGAACAGCACCTGCGCGAAGTTGCCGTTCATCTTGCGGATGAGAACGGCCCACGCGGCGGTGTAGACACCGTTTGCAGATTGACCGCCAGGCTCCACGACGGCTCGGCTATTCGAATCGAGGAGAAAGATACCAGCATCATGCGCGCAATCGGGCGTGCTGCGAAGCGTTTCCGCAATGTGATCTCGCGCCGC
>JAICXK010000146.1 GCA_025980435.1 Bryobacteraceae bacterium | reverse complement strand
TTCGGTGTGGCCGTGGCGCCGATTCTTGCAGCGATGAATGTAGCCGGCGGGTTGCTGATCGGCCCGGTTGTGCTCGGGGTTGCTGCGACGCGCCGCCTGCGTGCTCGCTTCGTGGCTATTGTGCTCGTCATTTTCGCGCTGAGTACCGCGGCGTACCTGTGGCATTTCAAGCCTCCCGATCCCGCCCACCCGCCGTTACGCGTCCTGGCGGACCCAAAGGGAATCTTTGTCTATGTTCTGACCTACTTCGGCGCAAGCTGGACCAGGCTC
This sequence comes from Bryobacteraceae bacterium, assembly GCA_025980435.1. GTDB lineage: Bacteria > Acidobacteriota > Terriglobia > Bryobacterales > Bryobacteraceae > Bog-105. The sequence continues at coordinate 11,650 of JAICXK010000146.1, read as the reverse complement.
CTGCCGCACAAGGAACGAATTACGGCCTTGCTGTCGATTGTGTGTTTCGCCGTTCTCGTCGCCCATTCCTTTCGAAAAAAGGAGCGGACAACCGGGTTTGAGTGGTTCTGTATAGCCGAGTGCAGCCTGATGCTCGCAATATCGGTGGCGACCGCGCTGGGGCGGCTGAAATTCGGCGTTGGGCAGGCGTATGCCAGCCGCTATCAGACGCCTGCGATGCTCTATTGGGCGGGTCTTGGCGCCCTCGTCATCATCATTGTCTGGCGGAAACGGCCTCAGAAGTTCAGAATCATCCAAGCGGTACTGGTTCTCCTCATGGTTCTGTCGGCACTGACCTCGTTTAAGATCTGGGCAACGACCATAAGCCGGGCAAATTCACTTCAAAGGGCGTGTGACGCTTTCATCGTGGGCAGCGACGACAAGGAAACGGCGAAAACGCTCGGCGCCGTGGATGCCGGAATCGAACCGGGCGCGGCGCTACTCCGAAAGATATGGCGCGATCGCGCTCAAAGCGGCAAGCGTTCGCTACAGCGAACGCACGGGCAATCTGCCGGCCATTAAGTAATCTTGTGCTTAGCAATGAAATCGGTGCTTACTTCGCTGCTCATTCCGGGCGCCTCCGGCGCAAGCACTTCGCCGTCGATCATTTTCTGTTTGCCGCCCGATTCCATATAGATCGCGTTCGGGATCGCGCATAAAATATTCATGTCGACCGGCCCTCCACCATGGCTCGCCAGCTCAACTCCAAAACCGTCGGCAATTGCGCCGATCTCGATCCACTCCGTCGGCCCGCCGGCGCGGCGATTGTCAGGCTGGACCACGTCGGCGCCTTTCTTGAGCAAAAGATCCATGAAAGCGTGTTTGTTGTACTCGTTTTCACCGGTAGCAATGCGCATGTCCAGCGAGCTTGCCAGTTCCGCATAGCCTTCGTGATCCCAGGGAGGCATTGGTTCTTCATACCAGAAGCAACCCAATTGCTGGTATGCGCGACCCCGGCGCAACGCTTCCACTCGATTGAACGCCTGGTTTGCATCTACCATTATCCGGATGTCTTTGCCGGCCGCTTTCCGGCCAACTTCAATGCGCTCGACATCATCGTCTAGCGAGTAGCGGCCGACCTTCACTTTAAAGGCGCGATATCCGATCTCGAGAGTTTCAGCAATGGTGCGTTTGTACTGCGAGTGATCTTGATCGTTTTTGCGATACCATCCGCACATTGCGTACGCGGGCATGCGGTCGCGCACTGCCCCGAGCATCTTGTATACAGGCAACCCGGCCGCCTTTCCCAAAATGTCCCAGACCGCGATATCAACCACCGACATGGCGAATTGTGTAACGCCTTGCACCCCTTGATACTCGAGCGCTCGCCATAGATCGGCGCGAATTCGTTTCGGAAATGCCGGGTCCTGGCCCATGAGCACCGGCCTTGCCTCGTACTCCAAAATGGTTTGCACCACACGCGGGCCGCCTTCAATCATCCCGAAGTTGCTGTAGCCCCAGCCGGTGATGCCGGCATCGGTGAGCACGCGAAGAACGACGCCGCCTTCCGCGGAACCGAAATCGTGGATGGCGTCCCCCTCAAATGCGCTCGGAGGCAAGCGCAGTAAATCTGTTTCGATGCCGGTGATCTTGATCTGCTTTTTCGCTTCGGCAGCTTTTGCCAGCCCTCGGCTCAGAGGCGCAATACCGGCAAGCGCAACAAGAGTACGGCGCGTCATGAATTCTTTCCTGACGTTCGAATTTCAAAACGGAACTGCATATCTTCGCCAAACCACTGAATGTAATTCGTGCCCCAGCCGTTGTTGAACAGGCTGAAGTGCAGGCCGTTCGCGATATCGGGTTGGTTTTTCGAGAAGAAAATCGGTGAACGCACCCCCAACGAGACGACTGGCGCATCGACTGTTTCGATCGCGATTCCACCCTGCCCGTCACGATAGTTCACCGTGTCCCAGACAGCATGCATGGTCCTGTTCCCGCCTGGAACGACATCTAGAGGAGACACGGTTTGCTCCACTTTGTTGAGCGCCCACCCGTCCTTTGCGGGAGCGATCGGCTGAAAAGTCAACCAAAGGGCTTCCGGTAAACGGTTGGCTTCTTTGCCGAACCATGCGAAGGTAATTTTGAGTACAGGCTCGTCCTTCGGAAGCGTCAAGGTCAACCAGAGTTCGCGAGGGTAACCCGTTGCATCGTCATTGGCTGGACCGTCGATTCCAAGTTTGGCTATCAGCTTCTGCGCGCTATGGCTTTGTGGCGTATATGCGGACAACAGTTTGGTGTGGAAGGTCCTGCTTTTTGCTCCAAAATGTTGGATGTTCGGTTTGCCGAAATCTTTTGGAGCCCAGTCGGTCTGCACCGTGATGTAGCTTTTGAGAAATCGGTCGTAATCGGCTTGCGACAACGTTTGATACGTGAAGAGCGCGAGCGGATGGTCCGGAGACGCCCAATCACGTTTTGTTTTTTGGTCGATCAGCCTGGTAATGGCTCCCGTAGCTCGGTCGAGTCCGACTGCAAAATGCTCTCCTTCAAGCTGCGCGTCCGTCGTTTGGAGCCCTGCGGTTTTCGGGCTTACAGGACTTAATCGGGTGAAGCTTTCAACAGCTTCAGAACGTAATTTGGATGGCAGCGACGCAATGCCGGCATCTATGTCGCCTCGTTTTTCCGCCCAACTGCTCGTAACAGTTCGATAATTAGGCCGAGCCAGCATCGCGCGGAGCGCCTTCGGAGTGTAGTGATCGAAATCCAGCCATGTCTTCGTATCGGTCCCCCAGGTGTGCTCCGCGGCCAACGCCGCATTTTGAAGTAGAGTGAGATCCGTATTGTCGCCCGTCTGGAAATTCCTCGACTCTATCCAACGGCGGCGCAGACGCAGTAGCTCACGGAAGCGCGCCACCTTCAATGGGTCGCTCGGCACACCGTATATCCAGGTATCCCCAATCTCTTCGGTTACGACAGGCAGCGCATGCTCATACGGCTGGACAGCGTTTGCGATAGCAGTCAAATCGCTGGGCTGTATCGTAGCGTTCGGAAATCTTGCTCGAAGCTCATCGCGAATTTTGCGGATTTCCGCAGGAGTATGGGGGCCGCTATTGTCGTCGCGCACCTCGACGGCGACAGCCAGTTTCGAACTCGGAACAATCACAATGCCGCCATAGGCCTTCCGATGGTACATGACGATCAGCTTGTGTCCGTCCGGATCTTTCCATATGAAAAGATCGGGAACATCGGGCGGCGTGCTGGCTGAATTCACACCGATATTCAGGAAACGTACACCGCCTTCCGATAGCGGTCGAATCAGGCCGCGCGAATGGCCGGGCACATCGGTCATTTTGGCGCCCGTGGTGCGGCGGCCGAAGCGACTATCAAGCACTTTGGAAAAACCGAGGCAACCGGCAATTGCGGATCGATCGAGGAGTTCCGTTTGCCACGTGAACGGCAGAGCATGCCAGGCGATATTGCCCTCGGCAATGGCCTGCTCCATGCGTTTACGGTCTTCTTTACTGGCTTGCTCAAGATAGCGATACAACAACCACGAGCCGGTGGTCCAAACGTATTGCGGCCTTCCATCCGGGCTTTCGCGCCGCATTTGCTGTGCGATAGCTATCGCCTGGGGGTAAAACCGGGAGAAATATTTGTGGATGACGGCCGCTTGGGTGTCGATAAACCCGACGTCCAGATGGCATTTGAACATCACCAGGACCTGCTGCACGCTTTCTTCGCGCGTCATTGCTGCCGCAGCCAATCGCGATCCTGCGATGGAAGTGCCGATGACGCCGGAGATGAATTTACGGCGATTCATTGTGCTCCATGCCCTGGTTGAGCTTTAGCTGTATCGACATGGAAACCATAGGAACTGCGCAGGGGCGGATCTGCTATCGCGATCGAGTGCAGCTTAATTCCGGAAATCCTCATCAGGTCTCCACTAGCATAATCGGTGAGTTCTTTAGATAGGAGGACTATGAAGCGTCGTACGTTCACAAAGCTTGCCGCCACTCCTTTCGCATTTGCTGGCGCGCTCGGCGCGGATCCGGAGCGGAAGGCCGCCGCAGCAGGTTCCGCGAAGATGAAGCTCGGCAACCAGAACTGGTCGGATGACGCCAGTTTGACAGTGCTGGCCGCGCTTGGTGTAGATCACATCTGTAGCGCCTTGCCATCGCGGAAGCTCGACGAGAATTGGTCTGTAGACGGCTTGACCAGACTTCGCGAACGAGTGGAATCATACGGAATCACTCTGGCGGCAGTACCGCTTCCCCTCAGCTCCTCCTATATCACCAAAGCGGAAAATCCGGACATCATATTGGGCAGGAGCCCCGAGCGCGATCGCGAGATCGATAACATCTGCTCCATGATCAGGAATTGCGGGAAAGCGGGCATCCCGATGGTCAAGTACAACCTCAACATCCTGGGTGTAGTCCGAACGGCACGAACACCCGGGCGTGGCGGATCGAGCTACAGCACATTTCGATATGCCGAAGCGAAACAGGAGCCGCCCCTGACAGAGGCAGGCCCGTTGAGCGCCGATGAGATGTGGGAACGCATTGCCTACTTTCTGGATCGTGTCGTGCCGGCGGCCGAAGAGACAAAGGTCCGCATCGCGTGTCATCCGCATGATCCGGGCATGCCGGAGCAAGAGGGCTTTCGCGGCGTCCATCGGGTTCTGGGCAGCGTCGCGGGTCTGAAGCGTTTTATCGATATTCATTCCAGCCCGTATCATGGACTCAACTTTTGCCAGGGAACGGTGAGCGAAATGCTGCGCGATCCGAACGTGGAGATCCATGACGTGATCCGTTATTTCGGCGCGCGCAAGAAAATTTTCAACGTGCACTTCCGGAACATTCGCGGCGGCTTTCTAAATTTTCAAGAAACATTCCCCGATGCCGGCGATGTAGATATGCTCGCGGCTTTGCGAACGTATCAGGAAGTCGGTTATGACGGCATGCTGATGCCCGACCATGTGCCCGTTATCGAAGGAGACACGGGAGGCCGTCAGGCGTTTGCCTTTGCGTTCGGATACATTCGTGGCTTGCTGCAAGCGGTGCAGGGTTAATGTTGGACCGGCACAGTAAGCAGGAGCGCCGCAAATGGCTGGTCGTGCTTCTGCTGGCGCTCGGCATGGTCATTGCCTATGTTGATCGCGCAAATCTGTCTGCGGTCCTGGCATTAAAGGGCCTGCATGGCTGGATCCCTTTGGATGACAACGGTCGAGGGCTGCTGAATTCCGCCTTCTTCTGGTCTTACGCACTGCTCCAGATTCCAGCGGGCTGGATCGTCGACCGCTTTGGCCCCAAGCGGCCGTATGCCATCGGATTTTCGCTTTGGACACTGGCTTCGGCAGGCGCCGGAATGGCGCATGGCATCGGCCAGCTTGTGGCCAGCCGATTGGTGCTTGGAATAGGCGAGTCGGTCAGTACGGCCGCCAGCGTGCGATGGATCCGGTTGCATTGCACTGAAAGTCAAAGAGGCCTCGCAACAGGCATTCTATTTTCCGGCACAAAGCTCGGAGCAGCTATTGGCGTGCCGCTCGCCGTCGCGCTCGTGCTTCGTTTCGGTTGGCGGATGATGTTTGTTCTTTTGGGCCTTGGTGGCCTTGTCTGGCTGGTGGCTTGGCTCCTCTTCGTTCCGGAACAAGCCGAATACGCCAAGACTCAACACGCGAACCCGCATGCACAAACGGATCAGGTTCACATCGCCGCTCATTTTCGGAGGCCGGTGATTTGGGGCATTCTCTTGGGCACCTTCGCCTACAACTACTTCATCTATTTCTGCCTGACCTGGCTGCCGGCATATTTCACCGACGCGCGCCACCTCACGCCCGCGGCCATGGGCCTGTTTACGATGTTCAGTTTTGGCGGTATGGCGTTGGTGGGCATTGTTGCTGGCTGGGCGGCAGACCGGATCATCGCACACGGCCGCAATGCGGTGCGAGTACGGCGGGTGTTCACAATGACGGGATTTGTCATTGCGTCTACGGAACTCATCGGCATGCTCTCGAAGTCAAACGACCTGGCTCTGTTTTTCGCCGTGTTCTCGTTAGCGGGTCTGGGTCTAACCACCGCGAACTACTGGGCTCTTACACAAACTATTTTCCCGGCCGGCATTATCGGCCGCATGATCGGGATCCAAAACTTCGCTTCAAACGTCTCCGGTATTTTCGCATCCCTCATTACGGGATGGTTGAAGCAAAAGACCGGAAACTACGAGGCTGCAGGCTGGGCTATTCTCGGCGTATTGTTGTTGGGGTTGGCCGCCTACGGACTGTTAGTTCGCGCGGGCGGCGCGGAAGCGGCCGCGCGGGAAACGACTGGCGCAATAACCGCTGCCTGACGCTCGCGGTTCTGTCACACGCGAACCGGATTCTGAGCTGCGCGCGCAACAAGCGGTTTGTTCAGGAGCCGTTAGTTAAGATGAAGTGCCATGCGCAGAGGGCTCCTGCCAAGTCAGGTAATTCGTCGAAGGGTTCTTCTCACACTGTTGATCGCTAGCCAGGCATCGTTGGCTATAGCTCAAATCAAATCCGTGTTTCCGCCTGATGCGCCCAAACCGGTCGGCCCCTATAGCCCAGGCGTGCTCGTTGGCGGCTACCTGTATGTTTCCGGTGAAGGGGCAAAAGACGCGGACGGAAAGCTGGCCTCCGATGTGGAGAGTCAGGCTGAACAAGCCATCAGGAACGTTCAATCCATCGTCCGCGCCGCGGGCCTTTCTCTCGACAACGTCGTTTACATGCAGGTCTATCTGGAAAACCTCCAAACCCTGGATGCCGTAAATCGCGCCTTCTCGAAATACTTTCCTCACGATCCGCCCGCTCGCACGGTTCTGGGCGTGGCGAAACTGGTCGGTACGCCTATTGAAATCAATGCTGTGGCGGTTCAAGATCCACGAGACAAGAAGCCTGTTGTTCTATCTGGAGTTCACTGGGACGAGCCAACTTCACCGGGAATTCTGACGAAAGATCGCTTGTTCATCTCGGCCATGCGGGGGCGCGACTTGAAAACGGGGGCAGTTCCTGCCGATCCTGCTCAACAAGTAACGCTCGCGCTGGGGGGCATGCAAAAAGTAGTCGGCGCCGCCGGACTGGACATGAAAAATATGGTTTTCGTGAACCCGTATCTCACTACCGGCATTCCGATGAAGACCATGAACCGTATCTACGCCCAGCATTTCGAATTTGGAAACACGCCCGCGCGAGCGACGATCAAAGTGGAAGGTTTACCCGATAACGCGCAAATAGAATTCACCGGTGTCGCTGTTCGCGATCTCTCTACCAGACAGGCCGTACGTCCGAAAAATATGGCGCCGAGTCCAACGGCAAGCCCATGCGTATTTGCCGGAGATACGCTTTACTGTTCGGCGAAAAGCGCCTTCATTCCCGGGCCGAACGAAGGTGTGTTTGTGGAACGCATCGATCAGCAAATCCGGCTGTCCATGAGAAATCTGCTCGACAACCTGGAAGAGGCGGGTTTGAATTGGCAATCCGTGGTTTCTACCAATGTCTATCTGGACAATGTGGACGAGTTTCAGTCCATGAATAACATCTACGCCAAATACTTCAAAGACCCTCTACCGGCGCGCACGACCATTCAGCAGATAAAATCGGTGGATCGAACTCCAAATGCAGAGGGCATCTATCCTGAAATTGAACAGATTTCGTTAATTGCAGTTCGTAGTCCTAACGTCACAAAGCGCTGAACAACCCGAAGGCTAGCATCATTTTGGTTATTGCCAGTTGGAACGTCAACTCGATTCGTGCCCGCATGGAGCACGTAATGACTTGGTTAACTGTGCACAATCCGGATGTCCTGTTACTGCAGGAACTCAAAGCAGCCGAGTTTCCGGCGGAGCTGTTCAAAAATCTCGGATACGCAAGCGCGGCCGTTACGCAGAAGGGCTATAACGGTGTTGCCACCTTATCTCGCCATCCCATTGAGGTCGTCTCGACAACCCTGATTGGCGACGAAAGGGATAGCCACGCGCGATTTCTCGAAGTAGTGGTCAACAATATCCGAATTGTTAACATTTATCTCCCCAACGGAAATCCAATTGGCAGCGACAAGTTTGTTTACAAACTGGAGTGGATGGATCGCCTCTATCAGCAAATGCGGATTTGGTCAACCAGTGGGATGCCAACGCTCGTGGGCGGCGACTTCAATGTCATTCCCGAAGACATCGACTGCCACAAACCTGCTTCCTGGATGCACGACGCGCTGTTTCAACCCGAGCCCCGCGCCCGTTATCGCGCCTTAATCGCCCTTGGCTATGTCGATGCGTTTCGTTCTCTGCATCCCGGGCAAGGCGGCTACTTTACATTCTGGGATTACTTCCGAAAGGCCTTTGAGTACAACCGCGGCATTCGAATTGACCATCTTTTGGTTTCGAGGGAACTGGCTGAAGGTCTGGAGAGCTGCGCAATCGATAAAGGGCAGAGAGCGCTGGACAGACCATCGGACCACGCGCCAATTTTTGCTCAATTTCGCGATGAACTGATCACGGCATAGAAAGCGCTTCAAGCGTCTTCAACAGCGTACCGAGCCGCGACCGCCAGGGAGTAAGCCATGGCCCTTCGGGTCGCAGATAACAATGAAGACGCAGCCCCGTCTCGATGCCATGCCGAAACCGAGCCGGAAGCGTAAGCGACCCAGTTCGGAACCCCGAGCACCAGCGAGGGGCCGCGTCTTCAACGGAGCGGTCTTCAATACTCAGTGTCACGATCTTGGCTTACTGCAAGCCGCGGTTCTCAGGGGATGCTACCGCGGCAGCCGGATTGAGCTGAACCCTCTCTTCCGCCACCGATTCAATGCGGGGTCGCGAAAAAAAGACCGGAAAGTATTTGCCGCGAGCCCAGAGTTCGTAGAGATCGCGATAATGCGGACTATTCACGTCGCCCGATTGTCCCGGATTATTCACCGCAATCGAGTCATCCCAGTTCCCGGTATCAAAAATGACCTTCAGCGATCCGCCGGCAGTTTGGTTATCTTGGCCGCCGGTGGCATCGATTGTGTAGCTATCGCCGCCTCGCGGCAAATTGCCTACGTCGAAGCGGACTCGGTCCTCGGCTTTGAGCGCCGAAGATAGCGGATGAAAAATGGTCGCATGATGATACCCCCCTAATTTCCACGTCTCCATATCGCTCCCGAAACGTTTGGTTAGATCGGCTGTGGCCTCTTCGAGGCTTTTTGCCAGCAGAGCATCGCGCCCTGCTAAAGGGTCCGCGCCGAAACGGCCATCGGGTGCGTAGAGCCACTGAATAATTCTGGTCATGGATGGATGAATGAACTGCTGCGCCGGCTTAGGAACCACGAGAGCCTCTATGTTCATTAAGAGGCGGCGCTGAAACTTCTCATAAATTCCGGCGTCCACCGAATCCCGGTCAAGTATGAAATTCCAATGTGCCAGTTTCCCCTGCGCCCGCATTGCGGAACCCGACAATTTCAAATCCCGCAGCAAAGGCATAATGCGCCGCGCTGGAATAGACAAATTATCGTTCTGCAGTTCGGCCATATCCGCCACTGTGAAGCGCCGCCCGGACCCTAAAAATTCTGCTACAGAATCCGCCCGAAAGGGATCGGCCCACGTATAGTGGAGCGCTTCGTGATACGGCCAGCCGTGCGGAATCTGATATTCATTCGAAGTATTGTAAAAACCCTTCTCCGGGTTGAACGCATTCGGCAGCAGTTTGGGCTGAAGAAAGCCGTTCCACTCGTACCGCCCATCGCCCGGAACCGGTAGGAGTCCGCTCCAATTCGGCCGCCTCGGCGCAATGCCGACTGCCTGATACCCGATGTTTCCATCGCGGTCGGCCCACACCATGTTTTCCGCCGGCATGCGGCTGTATGTGCAAGCGTCGCGGAACTCTTCCCAACTGTGAGCCTGATCCATGCGCAGACTGGCTAGATAGGGAGCCCCGCCTGTTTCGCGCCAGGCGGCACGCACCACGTAAGCCTTATGATGAGCCTCGTCTTCGTAGATAACAGGTCCGTGGCGCGTGTACTTGAGGTCGACGGATACCGGCTGTTCACCTTTTACCGGGATAGCATCATGAATCACTTTCATCGGCTCCCACTTCCCCTGATATTTGTACCGCAACGGATTTTGGGGATTGGTGTCGTAGACGTAGAGATCTTCGGTATCGGTGCCGAATATCGTGAGACCCCAGGCGCCGAACTCGTTGTGTCCGATTGAAATGCCAGGTAACGATGGCTCACCGCCGCCGATGACATTCCAACCGGGCCCGACTAGGTGCACCATATAACGCAGGGAAGGCGCCTGCTGGAGGCGATGCGGATCATTCGCCATGAGCGGGTAACCGCTGGAGGTCCGCTTCGGCCCGACAACCCAGTTGTTGCTCCCGATGTCTTGTCGACGCTGCGCCAGATCCAGCGCGGTTGGCTTCGGAATCAAGTCGTTCAAGCGGGCCATCGAATTCAAATTGCGAAACCCGCTCGCCAACTCGTCAGCGGAAAACTGGAGGGGTGTACGGAAGGTGCGATACAACTCCAGGACTTGTTCTGTCAGAAGCGAAGGATCAATCGTAGAATCAAGCTTTAGATTTGGGTCGGGTGGTTGAAAGTACTCCAGATCCTTCACTCTCTCGACGCCGAGTACCCGAATCGCAAGCGCTAGATTGAACTCCTCATTAAGGTTGCCCGCCAGTCCGTTGAAGCGGCTGATCACCACGGCAGAAGTCCAGTCTCCGGGCTTGATTCCGAGCATCCTGAACTCCGGCGTGAGTAGCGACGAGTTACGGCGGGTTTCGGCGATGTAGGCATTTATGCCGGCTACGAAGGCCTCGATGATGAGACTACCGTGCGGGTGATACCAGTTGAGTTCTTGCTCCAAATCGCCGCGATACATAAAGAGCCGGTTGGCGATATCCCGTTTAAGCTCCTTCCTGCCGGTGATCTCCGCCATGGTTCCGGTCGCCTGACGACGCCAAAGTTCGAGTTGGAAGAGGCGGTCGTGGGCCACGTTGTATCCTTGCGCGAAAAAAAGATCGTGTTCGGTCGAGGCGTAAATATGGGAGACGCCCCACTTGTCGCGGAGAATCTTGACTGGCTGATCGAGGCCATGGAGAGAAATCGTCTCCACCGGATGATCGGCTGCTAACAATGACGGACTGAGAGCCAGCGACAAAACGACCGCTGGAAGCCAATGCGAAAGACATGCCATGCAAATCTTCATTAAGGATGGGTATAAGTAGCTTATCGTTCGATCGAAAGCGAACTCTGTTCGACCAGAATCGGCGGCCGCTGCGGCGCGGTGCTCAGTACCCCATTCTGCGGCATAGTCTCATTCACGGGCGGCCTCTGCCCGTGCGATTTTTAAAGGAGGCGCCGTTATGACATTCCTTTCCAGACACATTCGTCTCTGGGTCGTCGTCATCAGCGCTGCCGTTTTCCTATCTTTGGGCGCATGGGCCTATCGGGCCGCCTCGCTGCGCTGGCAGCTTCACGCCGCCGCCCTTCCGTCTCTCCCCGCGCATACGGTTACGTTGCAGGAGACCAGTCACGGCAGTAACCTGACTGCGCAAACGACCATTATTTATGCCCGCCGGAGCGACGGCTCCGGCCTGCGTCTTATCCGACGCGCCGACTCCTTTTCGCCCACCGGCGAGACCGAGAACAAAACCCTGCACCTGACCACCGGCGTGTTCGTCAAT
>JAICXK010000040.1 GCA_025980435.1 Bryobacteraceae bacterium | reverse complement strand
TAAAGATTATTACGAGATGATGCTCGCGGTTGTGCTCGGGTATCCAGCCACCGATCGCGTCCGGCCGCTCCAATCCAACGCTATGGCTGACGCCGCTCCGCCTTCTGAACAGGAAGCCGCCGACACGGCCCTTCGCAATAATCGTGAGCTGCGCCAGCTTCAATCGAATATTCTGGCCAGACAGCTTGACATCCGCTCCTACAAGGCCGCCCGCTTGCCGCAGGTGGACCTGGTGGCGCAATACGCTCTCTTTGCGCGCTACAACTACATAAATTACTTTCAGAAGTTTCAGCGGAACAATGCGCAGCTAGGCGCGTCCGTCACCATACCAATCTTTGTGGGGTCGCAGTTCAAGGGCCTTTCGCAGCAGGCCTATATCGATGTCCGGAAGCTGCGCATTCAAATGGACCAGGTTCGCAACCGAATCATGACCGATACCCGGCGGAGCTATGAGCAATGGAACAAGGCGGAAAACATCCGCAATCTTGCCCGCATGCAACTCGACCTCGCACGCGAAGAGTTGACTGTGCTCCTTGCCCAGAATGGTGAAGGGCGGGTTCCAATGAGCCAGGTGGAGCAGGCGCGCATCGACGAGAGTAACCGCTGGATTGGCCTTTTCGATTCTGAAGCGCAGGTGACCCGCGCGAAGTTGGCGATCCTGCGGCAGATGGGTACACTGATGACCACGGTCCGCGCCGGGGCGCAAGTGAAGGTGGCCCCGGAAGGAAGCCGGCCCTGATGTCTGCCGCGCCCGAACTCGTTATCTCCGAAACCATGGGCGCGAACACGCCCGCGATCGAGATTCACGATCTCCATAAGGTCTATAACGGGTTCCATGCCGTGGATGGGCTTTCGGTGACCGTGCCGCAAGCTTGTTTTTTCGGGTTTCTCGGACCGAACGGGGCGGGGAAGACGACGACCATCAAGATGCTCATGGGCCTGGCGCAGCCCGATTCCGGAAGCATATACGTCCTGGGCATGCCATTGCCCCAGCACTCTCTCGACATTCGAAAAGAGATCGGCATGGTTCCAGACGATTCCCTGCTATTCGATTACCTGACGGGCGCCGAGTATCTGGATTTTGTTGCCCGCCTGTACGGGCTTTCGCGAACGTCCGCCAAAGAGCGAAGCCGGGAGTTGCTCGAAGTGTTTCAGCTCGACGAGAACCCGCGCAAGCTGATCGGCGAATACTCAAAGGGCATGCGCAAACGGGTGGCGATGGCAGCCGCCCTTATCCATAGCCCGCGGCTCTTCCTCATGGACGAGCCCTTTGAAGGAGTCGATGCCGTCGGGGCGCGCCTCATGAAAGATATTCTTCTGGAGCAGGTCCATCGCGGCGCAACGGTCTTTCTTACTTCGCACGTTCTCGATGTGGTCGAGCGGCTGTGCGACCGCGTGGCCATCATCAGCCGCGGCAAAGTGATCGCCGAGGGGACAATCGCGGAACTGCGCGATCGGGCCGCAGCCGGTGCAACCACCCTGGAAGACATTTTTGTGCAACTGGTCGGCGGGGAGCGTTACAGCGGCAAATTCGAGTGGCTCTGAGCGATGTGGCAGCAGATTCTAGCTATTGCATGGGCGCAATTTCGCATCACTCGCAATCATCTCCCGCGCACCACGTTCGGCGGTGTGCTGATGTGGATCATTTCGTTGTTCTGGTACGCCGTCTATGCGGCCCTTGGCGTCGTACTCGCCGTGCGTCTCCCCGATGTTGCGGTTCCTCAGTTACGGCTTTGGACGCCTGTCGGCCTGTTCGGAGTTTTTCTTTTCTGGCAGGTTGTGCCGCTGTTTACACTCAGCACCGGTTGGTCCCTTCAACTCAATAAACTACGGGTCTTTCCCGTACGCGATAGCTCGCTGTTCGGCATTGAGGTTCTTCTGCGTCTGACCAGCGCGCCGGAAATGCTGCTTATACTTGCAGGCGCGCTGATTGGCTTCTGGCGGCATCCGGCTATTCCGCTCTTTGCTCCTCTGTTTCTGCTCCTCTATATTCCGTTTAATCTCTTTCTTCAACTCGCAATCCGGGACCTGATCCTGTATTCGTTTGAGCGCAACCGCTTTCGCGAGCTCTTTGCGGCCCTCATCATCAGCATCAGTATCCTGCCTCAATTCCTGACTCGCACTCGCTTCGGTCATTTGCTTCGGCCATACTTTTTCGCAACAGCGCACGGCTCGGCCGCGCCCTGGCGGGAGGCCGGCTCGTTGAGCCTTGGCTTCTTTTCCGTGTTCGACCTTCTGCTCCTGCTGGTCTGGACCTTCGCTGCATACGCGCTGGGGCGCTGGCAATTCGCCAGAAGCTTACGCCACGAAGAAACCATCCGATCCTCCGGGCCGGGCCTTGTCACAAAACAGGCCAACGAAATCCGCCTGCTTGATTGGCCCGCAAAAGCCTTTCGGGATCCTCTGGCTGCGCTGCTGCAAAAGGAATTTCGCTCCCTTTTGCGCATGCCGCGCTTCCGCGTGCTCTTCGGCATGGCCTGCATCTTTAGCGTCGTGGTCTTTGTCCCGGTCACGTTCAATCAGGAGATCCGCAATCCAGGCGGGTTCATTAGCAGCAATTTCCTTCCGATTGTGAATCTCTACGGATTACTTTTGCTCAGCGATGTGCTTCTGTTGAACATCTTTGGACTGGACCGTCGCGCCGCCCAACTCTACTTTGTGGTTCCGGTTCCTTTCGAAACGGTCGTGAAAGCGAAGAACCTGGCAGCCGTAGCGTTTGTCCTGCTCCAAACGCTGGCGGTTTTGCTCATCGCGCTGCTCATTCGGGCCGCCGTGACCCCCTTCAGCGCCTTCAGTGGAGCGGCCGCCTCCGCCGTTGTCACTATTTACTTGCTGGCCGCGGGCAACTTCGCCTCCGTCTCCATGGCGCGCCCCGTCGATCCTTCGCAGACATTTAAGAAGCAAGGCGGCGCCAGGATGCAGCTTTGGCTCCTTCTTTGCGGTGTCGGCATGTATGCGCTGGTCGGCTTTGCATTTCTCGCCCGCTGGGCTCTGCACAATAGCGATTGGGCGCTGATCAGTATTTTGGGTCTCGAATTTGCGATTGGCCTGATCGTGTATCGGCTAGCCACGGAATCCGCCATTGCGCGAGGGCTGCGCGACCGAGAGCGACTGGTCGAAGCGCTTTCCAAAGGCGCATCGCCGGTCAGCGCCGGCTGACGCGTATCACAGCAGCAGTTTCTGTACTTCGCGCTCAATGGCGTCCCTTACCGCCTCGCGCGCCAGCTCGTCTTGGTATTTCTGCCGGGGCCAGAAGAAGCCGCGCAGCCCGTCACGCCGCCGCCTCGGAACAATATGAATGTGAAGGTGTGGAACGGTCTGGCTTACGCGGTTATTGATTGCGATGAAGGTCCCTTCCGCATCCACCGCGGATTCTACCGCCCGGGCAAGCAATTGCGTCGTTTCCATCAGCGGCCCTGCGAGATTCTCCGGAACATCGGTCAGAGTCACGTAATGTTCGCGCGGGCAAAGCAAAACATGGCCGGGAAATAGCGGATGATCGTCCAGGAATGCGATCACGTCCTCGTTTTCGTGAACGATACAGGCCGCCCGGCTTCCCGTGGCGATTTCGCAGAAGACGCACCGCGAATTCTCTCCGTCTGGCATAAGCGGCTCTTTCCCGTTCGAACGCGCTACCGGTCCTCCGGTTGTGAATCGATCGCCTTCCACTCCCCATCGTGCAACCGCGCCAGCGAAACCGTTTCAATGCCGTGCGGCGTCTGGAGCGTCACTTTGTTCAAGTGTTCCGTCCCGCTTTGCGTTAACGTCTTCCTCAGCACGGAGCAGGCTTCCTTTTCGCACCGTGCGCGCGCTCTTGCCGCTTCCACCGGATCGCCGCGCCCCGGCAGATGCTCATCCAGCGCATCGATGATGTCCTCGGGTTTCACGTCCCCCAGGCTCGAAATTCTCCACCCTTCCGGATTCCTCGTCACGGTCACGAACCCCTCAAACCAGGCCATCGCCGGAATCCCTTCAATGGCCATGGTGCGTTCCTCCTCCACGAACACCTGAACCGAATCCTCTCCTAAAGTGGCGTAAACCGGATGCGCCTGTAGCAACCGCATTCGCGCCAGTCCCCGAAAGTGAGCCAGGAATTGATCCCGGCCCATCTGCTTCCGTAGCGCCTCAGCAAGCTGCTCATAAGCATGTACGAGCGGCCCCGGTCCTGCGCCTACGGTTCCAAATTCCTGCAGATGTTCCTGGTCGGACCCGTCGCCCAAGGTCTCGTACCATACGTGAACGGCTCCTAATGCCGCTTCCGCGCTGCTTGTCTCCAGTGCTCCAGCGCGGACACAACCGAAACAACACAGCAATAACCCCGCCCAAAACCTAGCTGCTCTCACTCCCCTGCCCAGGCAGCACCGCCCTTTCAATCTCTCCGACTCTGTCCACTTCCACGCGCAAATCCCCGCGCTCATCCACGTCGAACGCCGGCGCGAACCTGGCGCCCCATACAATCTCGTCGTAGCGGTACGAATAACGCGCCTGCACCGTCTGCGAGAACGTATCATCGAAAGCTTTCATCATAACCAGAACTTCCGCCTGCTGGTTCGCCAGATCGTCGGCGTTTTTTCGATGAAGCGGGCTGCTCTCGCCGATCGGATGCACAATGGTCCAGGTCAATGGGAGAAATAGCACCTGGCTCCGCTCAAGATCCAAGGGGACATAGTTTCTCTGCAGCCTGCCTTCCGAAAATCCGACCGTCATCAGCATCATTCGGGCCTCCACGTCAATCAGGTTATTCGAGCGGCGATTCACGACTCGAAACTGCAGGCTCGTTTTGTCCAGATACGGAGAAACCAGCATCGTTTCGCTGAATCCGAAGCGTGCCGAGGGCCGCGAGAAGCGCCCGAACATCAGTCCAGTTGCAATCGCAAATCCCAGCAGGCCCACCAGCGCCTCAAAAGCTGAAGTTACGTTCGCCGCCACCCCGTCTGGATACATATTTCCGTATCCGACGGTTGTCAACGTGTGCGCACTAAAGAAGAACGCATTCACAAAACGCATTTCTGCGGTGGGTGCAAAAGCGTTTTTCAGATGCTCCATGCCGATTGCCATGTAGCCGACAGCGAAGATAGTGTTCACTACAATGAAGCCGAGCGTAACCAGCAGAAAGAATACTGGCCAGGATGTGCTGATCAGAAACATGTACAAATGAACGTCGCGCCAGTTGCGGCCGCCCCGGCGAACGTTGAACCGTCCATCTTTGTTGATCGCGCGCTTCAGAACTCCCGAGTATTGGCGGGTAAGTCCCGGATCGTAGGCCGGGCGGCTTGTCTCTGGAAATGCCGTTTGCAGTTCACTCATCCTCTTACCTGGCCTCGATTTCCCCGGCCGCTTGTTACGCTGGTCGGTGAGAGCAGTATGGCACGCACTGAGTCCACCATGGCTCCTTTGGGCGCTCCGCTTCCCGGATTTCAATTACCAGAAGTTGTCAGCGGCGAAATCATTGCGTCGGAGCGGTTCCGCGACAAAAAAGCTCTGCTGGTCATGTTTATCTGCCGCCATTGTCCCTATGTGAAGCATGTCCAGGCCGAACTCGCCCGTATCGGCATGGATTACGCAAATAGTCCGCTTGGAATTCTTGCCATATCTTCCAATGATGCCGGCGCATATCCCGACGATGCACCCCCCAGCCTGCGTCAGATGGCCCTGGAGTTGGATTTCCGCTTCCCTTTCTGCTACGACGAGAGTCAGGATGTTGCCCGCGCATTTATGGCCGCATGCACACCTGATTTTTTCGTCTACGATGCGGACCGCATCCTTGTTTATCGGGGCCAGTTGGATGGCAGTCGCCCTGGCAACAGCACACCCGTTACAGGACGTGACCTGCGCGCTGCGATCAACGCTGTCCTGGCCGGCCATGCCGTTAATCATGAGCAGATCCCCAGTATGGGTTGTAACATCAAATGGCGTGGCGAACCCTACTAATGCGCCGTCTGTTTGTGGGGCGGGTTGGCCGAAGGCAACCTGCGGGCCGATTGCCAATCGGCCCAAATCTCGGCTCCATAGTAACGAATTCACTGCGGCACTACACTTGTTTCACTAGTGTCTTTGCGCTCCAACCTTCGGGTACTTTCGGGATTTTCGGATTGACCGCCTTTCGTTATAGTTAAAGCAGGAAAGAACATTTCTGGACTCCCGGCCTGCCGGGAGCCGCTCAGAGGAGGTTGCGTGCGCTATACCCACTTGGCGCTGGCAGTACTTGCGGCGTCTGTATTCCCGTTTTCTTTGCCCGCCGCCGACGATGCTCAGCCGAATTTCAGCGGAACGTGGCAGCTTGACGCGGCCAAGAGTCAGGCAAAAGATGCAAGTTCAGTTACTTACACGATCCAGGACGCCTCCGGCAAGATCGATTTCAACCGCGTCGTCGCGGAGCGGGGCGGAAAGAGTGTTACGTCGAAGTTTACTTGCGATACCGTCGGAACGCAATGCGCGTTCGACGAGAATGGCCATAAGGCGAAAGTATCGCTATGGTATGACGGCACGGCCCTGGTGATTCTGAAAACGGACGGGCCGAAGGAGGATTCCGTAACACAGTGGCGGCTGGAACTCGCGCCCGATGGCAACACGCTGACCGTCAAGCTCACGCATCTTGAGCCCGTGGAGAATTCGGAGACTCTGGTCTTCGACAAAAAGGCTTCCTGACGGCGCGCAAGTTACTTTGGCGTCAGGCGGGCAGCCCCCAAAGCCGCAATCGGTTTTGATGCGGGGAAACTCGTTCCGTCCAGCACCCGCATGCTGTCTGCGTTCGATCCTCGCTTGCCGTTGACCCGCAAACGGAAGGTTACGTCATTCGACACCGGCTTATACGACACCGCTCCATTTGTTAACTGGCTTGAATCCAGGCGGACCTCGCGGTGCTGGGAACCATCCTCAATAACCAGGCTTGCTCCCACTGCGGACCGCACCAGCGGATTCCGCCGGTTCCAGCTTAGTGACAGACGGTCGCCATCGGAATCTACGCGCAAGCCCAGATTGGAATCACTTTCAGGGAGGCGAGGCGCGGTTTCCGCTAGTTCCTGCGGATCGGGGGTTCTTTCTCGGACGGCCACAGCGATAAACGTGCCCGCGGCGGCAAGCATAAATACTGCGGCTGGCGAGATCCACCGAACTGCACGCCGCCGAAACCTGCGCGCCGGCGCGTAGGTCAGCGACGTAAGCTGGAACGGCTCCAATGTTCTGTGCGTGGTACCCAAACGTACAATGGATGCCGGCTAATTGACCGTTGTTACGCTACACACGTACATTTGCGAGTTAGTAGCTGTGCGGAGCTTTACACCCAGCAGGATCGGCCCGCTGGATCCTTTTTACAAATCGGTAACATGCGCGCCCCTAACCTCCGTACACAGCTCGGCGTATCCGTGATACCGTCAGAAAGAGAATTATGCACATCACAAGGCGGCTCGCCATTGCGAGCGCATTGGGCATCAGCCTGCTCGCCGCCCAGGCCCCCCCCTCCTCGACCCTGAAAGTTGGCGATAAAGTTCCGGATTTCACGCTTCCTTCTACTGATGGGGGGACCGTCCATCTGGCAGACTACCTCGGCAAGAGCACTATTGTGCTGGCCTTCTTTCCGGCCGCTTTCACCGGTGGTTGAACCGCCGAAATGAAAGCGTACCAGGCTGGTATGCAAAAATTTCAGGCGACCGGCGCGAAGGTGTTCGGCATAAGTACCGATAACACACCGTCGCAAAAGGCCTTTGCCGAGCAGCTCGGTTTATCCTTCCCGCTATTGAGCGATTTCGTCGATCGAAAGGTATCGAAAGAATATGGCGTCTTTATCCCCAAGTACGCCATTGCCGGTCGAGTTACCTTCGTGATTGACAGCAGCGGTAAGGTCGACACCATCGAATCCGGCGGCGACGCGATTAAGATGCTGCACACGCCCGACGCGTGCAGTCGGTTGGCGCACAAGAAGGCATCCGCTCCATAGATGTGAAAGTCGCTGTCCTGTTGCTTGCGCTCGGGCTGGCTGGTTATGCCCGGCAATACAATGCCGAGGCCCTGGCGCAGGCCAAGCTGGGAGTAAGCCTCTCACATCAAGAGAAGTATCGCGAAGCGATTCCGGTCTATAAACGCGCAATCGCCATCGATCCTACCCTTCCTGGAATCTATCTGAATCTGGGTCTTGCCTATTTCAAGCTCGGCGAATTTCGCCCTGCTCTGGCAGCCTTTGAGAAGGAGAATGCAAGGTCTCGAAGCGATCAGGCGGAAACCCTGCTGGCGATGACTCATTTCGGGCTGGGCGAGTACCGCCGGGCGGCCCAGCTTCTCAAACCTCTCGCTTCCGCGCAGCCGCAGAATACCGAACTCGCGTACCTCCTGGCAAAAAGCTATATGTGGTCGGGCCAGTATGACGAAGCAATGGACCTTTTCAAAACGTTGCTGAGCCGCGATCCGGACTCGGTTGCTGCCCACATGCTGATGGGGGAGGCCCTCGACGCGCAGCGCCGCACCGCCGATGCCGCCGCTGAGTTTGAAGCTGCCGCAAAAGAGGCTCCTGGCCAGCCGGACGTGCATTTCGGTCTTGGCTATTTATATTGGGAGCAGAAGCGCTACGACGATGCGGAGCGCGAATTCAGGCGGGAGTTAGAGAACAATCCAAAGAACGGGCAAGCCACCGCTTACCTGGGCGACGTCCTCCTGAAGACCGGCCGGAAGGGAGACGCGCTGCCGCTCCTGAAGGAAGCCGCGAGGCTGCGTCCGGATCTGCATGTCGTTCACGTGGATTTGGGAATTCTGTACGTCGAAGGTAAGCAGACGGATGCCGCGATCGGCGCCTTCCGCGCCGCGATCAGGACCGATCCCGAGAGCTTCGATGCGCACTACCGGCTCGCGCGTCTGTATTCCCAGTTAGGCCGCAAGGCGGAAGCCGATGCCGAATTCGCGACCGTTCAGAAGTTGCACGAGAAGCAGACAGAAGAGCCGCTGATGAAGATCAGCGGCCCTTCGTCGCGATGAGGCCGCGCATTCCCTGGACTCTGGACATTCTCCTGTGTGGGGCGGGCCGCCGGGCCTGCAGCCGGACCGCCTGGTCCGGCTTTATAGTGAACTTCAGTTCACCGAGTGAACTTCAGTTCACCGTTACATTTAGAAAATCAACTTCGCTCCTAACTGAAACACGCGCGGATCCCACACCCCGGTCACCTGGCCGAAGTTGTTGGTGATCTTACCGGCGGAATCGAAGCTGACGCCCGTCGAAATGTCCTTGAACTGCGTGTGATTCCAGGTGTTGAACGTCTCGACACGCAGCTCGAAGCGGCTGCCGCGCGATTCGCTCAGCAGGAAGCTCTTAAACAGCGACAGATTCCAGTTGTCGCGGCCGGGTCCACGAACGGCATTCTTCTTCAGGTCGCCCCACGCTCCCACCGCTGGAGATGAGAACACGGACGTATTGAAGAATTCCGAAACCGTTTGGGGATAGCCGATGCTTCCGCTAATATCCGGCCGGTTCGTCCCGTTGGCCAGACCATTACTGCTTTGTGAGCCGTTCAGCGTGAGCGCAAGGGGCAGGCCGGATTCCATAGTAACGATTCCGGATAGTTCCCAGCCGCCCAGCATGGATCGCGTAAACATGTTTTGAGCCGTCCGGAAGAAGGGAAGCTCGTAGACGAAGCTGACGAGGCCGATGTGCGTGCGGTCGCCGCCGCTCGGGCCGTAGTCGTAAGAGCGATCGTACGGGTTGGAAACGCCCGAAAGATCTCCGCCGAGATTGGCAGTGCCTGGCGCAGGATCAATCGCCCGGGAGAGCGTATAGGCGGCCTGCAACGTAAGTGCATCGTGGATTTTGGAGCGCAACTCGATCTGCAGCCCGTTGTAGTGACCGTTTTCCGCATTCTCGGCGATGTTGATCGAGTGGAACCCGCGGTACGGAACCACCGTGTTGTACGGGCAGCTTGCGTTCCCCGCAATCAGGCAGGGCAGGATGCTCGGGTCCGGCAGGTTCGTTTCGCGGTAGTCGTTCTGGTGTCGGTTCTGGTTGCCGACGTAGGCAACGGAAAGTACAGATTGCGACGAGAGCTGGTGCTGGACGCCCATGCTGTATTGATAGCTGGATGGGCTCTTGTAATCCGTATAGGCAAGGCCGGTGATGCTGCCGATAGGGATGGGCGCAGAGAGGACGCTGCCGGACTGGAGACCAAGGCTCGGATTCGAGAGCGAGACGTTGTTAAATGTGACACTGGCACTAAACGGCTGATTCGGTCCGGCGTTGTACATATCATTGCCCTGAATCCGTTCATACATGATGCCGAAGCCGCCCCGCAGCACCGTCTTGCCGCCGCCGGTCAAGTCGTAGGCAAAGCCCACGCGCGGGCCGAAATCGAGCCAGGAATCTTTCACCAGACCTTTCGGAATGCCGTTCTTGCCGGAGATTCCAATGCCGTTCAGGTAAAAGAGATAGCCGTTCAGAATTGGATTCGGACTGGGTCCAAGGCCCGGGCTCGAGGGGAGAATGCTATTGCTGTCCGAAGAAAGAAGCGCCGCATCCGCCGGATTATAGAGGCCCGGATAAAAGTTCGACATGCGGTTGTGCGCTTCGTACGTATGCGGAATGCCATCCCAGCGCAAACCGAGATTCAAGGTCAAACGCGAGCTAACTTTCCAGTTGTCCTGGAAGTAGGCAGCCGGCGAAATGTTATTCCAATACCCTTTATCCTGCACCGCGAGTTCGTTATAGGAGTTCGAAAGGCCCAGCAGGAAATCCGCAAAGTCGTTACCCGTGTACTGGCCATTGAAGCTGAACGAGCCTTGCGTCGGCCCGAACAGGTCCTGGATCTTCTTGTAGAGCGCCCAACTTGCGCCGAATTTGAACTGGTGCGAACCCTTGACCCAGGAAATGTCATCCCGGATCTGGTAATCGTCTGCCTTGTTGTGCCAGGGCCAGCTACCAACGTCATAATTCGTGCCGAGCTGGCCAAGGGAGATGGAGGGAATGCGGCTCAGATTGTTGCCGGGGAAGAGCTCGGGAATTTTCAGTCCATCCGGCCGCTTGAAGATACCGGCCGGAGTGAGGTCGAGTGTATTTCCGTTTTGGTTATAGGCAACTTCGTTCAGCAGGGTCGGAGTAATGGAATACGTAGCGTGAACGACTGCGTGATAACCGGGGTTGCTGAACTGCGTGCCAATGGTGGGAACGTTGTCGCCGCTCCATTGTGTCGTGCCGTAGCGCTGGTCAACGGCTTCCGTTATGAAATGGCCGAAGACGGAGAACTTGTCGGAGAAGCGGTGGTCAATGCGCACGATTTCTTCTCGCAGGTTCGTCGGTAGGTCAGTGCCGCCAATGAACTGGCTGCCGCCGCCGTTGGCCGCCGGGAAAATGCCCGCCTGCAAAAGCAACTGTGCGTTCGGGTCCAGTAAAGATGTGGGGATTCTGTTGCTGGGAAAACCTTGACCCGGTGTCAGGCCGGCATCGGTGAACTTTTTCAGAAGACCAGGGGCTAACTGAGCGGCAGTTGGAACTTTGATGAGCGTTGAACCGAAATTGCCGCCGTACTCGCTGGTCGCCGGAACCGTTGTGTTCACGTTTCCGCCCTGAATCAGCTTGCGCCATTCCATGTTGTAAAAGAAAAAGGTCTTGTCCCGATCCTTGTTGTAGACCTTCGGGATGAATACCGGCCCGCCCACATTGAAGCCGTACGTATTAAACCGTAACTTCGGCGTCTTTACGCCGTTTGCATTGTTGATGAAGTTGGCGGCGTCCAGAGCGTCATTGCGATTGAATTCCCAGGCGGAAGCGTGGAAATCTTTTGTGCCCGATTTGACAACCATGGTCATGGTGCCGGCCGACGATAGTCCGAATTCGGCGCTGTAATTTGACGTCATCGTGCGGAATTCCGCGATCGAATCGATAGACGGCATCACGTCCATGCCGCCGGCCCCACCGCGGTCCGAAGCTTCACCGCCATCAATCATCCATAGATTATGGTTCTGGCGCATGCCATTGAACATCACACCGGCATCGCCGCCGGTCGAGGTCGGAATGTTCAGGTCCGACATGTTGCTGGATGCGCCCGCCGTCAGGGCGGCCAGGGAGTAAACGCTCCGCCCGTTCGTGGCCAGCTGGGAAACCTGCTGCCCGGTGATCACGTCGCTGATCTCGCCCGACTCGGACTGAACCGCAACCGGCGTGGCTTCGACCGTGACGCTCTCCTGTGTGCTGCCCACTTCCAGGGTGGCATCCACGCGAGCGCGCTGGCCCACGCTCAGGGTGATGTTTGTCTGCTCCACCGACTTGAAACCCGCCACTTCCACGCGTATCTTGTAGTGGCCAATCTGCAGGTCCGGTACCAGGTAGTCGCCGGATTGATTGCTGGTAACCTGCCGCGCCTGGTTCGTATCCGTGTTTGTGATCGTAACCTTGGCGTTCGGAACAACTGCCCCGGACGCGTCTGTTACGGTTCCAAGTATCGTGCCTCCCGTCCCGGTTTGTGCGGAAACCAGTAAAGCGGAAGCCATCAGAAGTAGAGAGAGCGCCAGTAGTTTGGCAGCGGTTTTTGAGCAATATGAAATAGAGGGCATGGTCCTGGAAAGCATACGAGTCACCTCAAGCTTTGGAACAGTATGCTCTTGGAGTGGCGGGCAACGCTAGGTTACGACCGTTAGCTCTCTCATGTTTGGTTCTGAAGGAGCGGTTAAGGCTGCCGCCTCAATGACGTACAGACCCGCATTTAACGAATCTAACCGGCTGGAAATAAAGTTACACGGATGTTATACTCAACACCCAGGTGGATTCTCTCGACGGTACCCAGGCTGTACCGAAAATAGAAGATCAGCGCGGCGCGCTACAGTCTGTGCTGGCCTCGGCTACTTTCGCGAAAAATCCACGCCTTGCCGCGTTACTGGAGTACCTGTGCATCCGATGTTTTCGGGGTGAAGCAGGTTCCATCAAGGAGTACATCATCGCCGCGGATGTGTTCCACCGCTCCCCTGATTTCGACCAGAGTACGGATGCGATTGTGCGCGTCGAAATGCACCGGCTGCGGAAGAAGTTGAAGGAGTACTACGCCGGCGAAGGGGCAGCGGAACCCATCGAGATTATCATTCAGAGCGGGCGATACCAGCCCGATTTTGTAAGCCGGCGGAAGATAGAGGATACGGCCGTCGAGGCCGTTGTTCCCGTTGATGAATTTGCCCCGGCCTGGACGCACATGCCGGCCGTCCACTCGCCGCAACGAAGAGGCATCGTTTCCCGTCGCGCGCTCGGATTCATAATCCCCGTCATTGGCCTGCTGTTGGTGACGGCGCTCGCCGGCCTGACCGTTTACGGGCTTCGACGCGCTGCCCAACCGCCGCCAACTGCAGCCCTACTCGATCGCACGGGGCCTCCGGTACCGGCTGTTATTCCGGCCGGAGCGGGGGTCCGTATTTTATGCGGCTCAGCCCGAGCTGACGTTCGCGATCGCGAGGGAGACATCTGGGGCGGCGATGCTTTCTTTTCCGGCGGCGCTTCCGCTGAAGCGCCTGGACAACCCATTTACCGGACCAGGGATCCATTTCTGTTCCGTACCCTGCGTTCCGGCGAGTTCTCGTACAAGATTCCCTTGAAGCCCGGAATTTACGAATTGCGCCTATATTTCGCCGATACCTCTTACTCGCCTGGCCCTGCGATGGAGGGCGGCGAAAACGTCCGTATGTTCGACGTGGTCTTGAATGGCTCGACCCTGCTCAAGCAATTTGATGTGATCGCCGATGCCGGGCCGAATACCGCCGATGTAAAGGTTTTTAAAGACATCGGACCCGCACCCGACGGATTCCTGCATCTCGCTTTTGTGAAGGGCACCGACACTCCGTTTCTGAACGCAATTGAGATTGTGCCCGGCATTCCTCACCGTATCCATCCCATCCGGATCGTCACGCAGGACGCAATGATTACCGATCGATCCGGTCTCGCCTGGTCGCCCGATAACTACTTTCAGGGAGGCCGCGGCATGGCGCGTCAAGGCACCGTCGAGGGGCCGCTGGATGCTCAGATTTATGGGCGTGAGCGGTATGGCAATTTCAGTTACGCCATTCCGGTCGCAAACGGTAATTACACGCTGAACCTGTATTTCGCGGAGTCGTACTGGGGTCCGAATGGACAGGGCGGCGGCGGCATTGGCAGCCGGATCTTCGATGTGTATTGCAACGGGGTGGCCCTGCTTCGCAACTTCGATATGTATAAAGAGGCCGGCCTGCACCGGCAGATCGTGAAGACATTTCAGCATCTCCAGCCGAACGCGCAGGGCAAGCTGCTGCTGTCGTTCATTCCCATCAGGAATTACGCGAATGTCTCGGCGATAGAAGTTCTGGATGAAGGCAAATAAAAGTCGTGGGGTCAGCCAGCCATTCTTGGCTGCCGCAGTCTTTCCAGGCGGCGCCGCATCCCGCTTTCGCCGCATTTGATTATTGTGGGGAGGCAACGCCTCCCGCGCTCTTCGGACGATTTACCAGCAGGTACTTGCCGCCGCTCTCTTTTACAACCGTAAAGTCATTCTTGCCGATCACCCGCTCGATTCTTGGAAGAGCGGTTCCCGTGACCGCCAGATAATACCGGCTGGGTTCTTGCCACATCCGGGCGAGTTGGGCATCATCGATAAAAACGTTTGGCGCCTCCGGCGAGTAGGAGCCATACTCCAGGTTGTTGATTCGGCCGTTGTGTAGATACGCCTTCGTGTCTGCGTAAAAGAACAAAGAGGAGAAGGTGTAGTACTGATCGTCGACAATGAGTTGGCCTGGCGGCGATTTCAGCAGCGCATCCGCCAGCGGCCGCGAAGAAAGGTAAGGATCAAAGGCCACTAATGCAACGCGTGCCGCCTGGAAGAAGACAACCATCATTGCCGCGACCGCAAGAAAACGCCGTCCGCGCCGCAAAAACACCAGCCCGAAGAGGGCGATCACGAAGCCGATTCCCGCAACGATAAGAGGCGACCGCAAGTAGGCAAAGGAATGAAGCGTGAGGTCGCCGATGTGGGCAAGAGATAGCGTGTATGCCGATTCGCTCTGTTCATGCAGCGCATCCGAGATATCGCCGGGTGTCGGCAGGGTCCAGACATGCACCAGGATGTAACTGATCGCGGCCGAAGCCAGAGCGCAAAGCGTCCCGAGAAAGATATCTCCACGCCGGAGCCAGGCCCGGATTGCCGGGGCCGCTGAGGCCATTCCGCACGCCAGCAGCAATGCCAGGGCCGGATAGATCGGCATCGAATAATATTCCTGTGTTGTCGAGAAGCTGAAAAACACCATCAGGAATCCAATCCAGCACAGTGCGAACAGGCGCGTGCGCGAGGCTCGGTCAGCTCCGCGGTATCGCAACCGCGCTAGCGCAGGGATGTAGACACTCCACGGAAACAGCCACAACAGATTGAACAGCCAGAAATAGAGCCGCGGAACCGTATTGTAATCGCGCGGGTAGCGACGGTTCAAAAAGCGGAGAATGTGCTCATTAAAGAAATAGAACCAGAAGAACCCGTGATACCTGCCGGGCCCGCTGTACATGCTGAAGTACAAATAAGGCGGGTTGCGCAGCGTTGCCAGGATGTGCCACGGCGCGGCAATGCCCAGCAGCACCAGGATGCCCCAGCCCGGGACCAGCCGGCGCCATATCTCTTTTCGAAAGAGCTGTCGCGTAAACAGCAGATAAAGGAAAGCCGTAGCGAACGGAAACAGCGCGCCGATCAAGCCTTTGAAAAGAAGCCCGACTCCGATGCTGGCCCATGCCACCAGGCCCCAGCGC
Organism: Bryobacteraceae bacterium; assembly: GCA_025980435.1. GTDB lineage: Bacteria > Acidobacteriota > Terriglobia > Bryobacterales > Bryobacteraceae > Bog-105. The sequence goes on along the minus strand of JAICXK010000040.1, from coordinate 8,961 downwards.
CGCGGGTGCGCTTCTTCCGGATCCACCGCTCTTAGGAACGACCACATCGCCAGCGCAATCGTCAGCGTCAGTTGCGAATCCGCGAAAAGAACACGCGTAAAGAGAAACAGCCCGAGGCAGGTGGAGAGCGCCAGTCCGGCATAAAACCCGGTGCGGTTTCCAAACGCCCAAACGCCGATTCGGAACGTGAGCCAGCAGAGGACAATATCCAGAATCGCTTCCGGCAATCGTGCTACGTAATCATGAACACCGAACAGCTTGAAGAACACTGCGATCAGCCAGTACTTCAACGGAGGCTTCTCGAAATACTTGACGCCGTCCAGGTGTGGAGTAACCCAGTCTCCGGTCCGAAGCATGGTGCGGGCGATGCTTGCCTGCACGGAATCGACATCATCCATTAAGGACGGAGGGCTGATAATACACCCCAGAAACGTGATTGCCGCGAAGAGAAGAACGATCAGTTGATAGCGGCGAAATGCGGACTGGGGCTGCGTCATCGGCTATTCGTAACGGAGCGATTCGGCCGGCGCCACGCGCGACGCGCTCCGCGACGGATGAAGGGTAGCAAAGAAACTGGTCAAAAGAGCCAGACCGGCCACCCAGATGCCATCCGTCCAATGACTCAGGAACGGAACATAGCTGATGGAATAAATCTGCTCGTCAAGCTTGAGCCAATGATAGCGATTGAAAAGTGCGGTCACTGTATAGCCGAGCGTAAGCCCTATCGTGCAACCAAGCGCTCCGATAATCAGGCCCTGCAACACGAATATACGCTGGATCTGTTGGCGGCGCGCGCCCATGGACATAAGAATGGCGATATCCCGATGCTTCTCCATCACGAGCATAACCAGTACCACCAGAATATTCAGCGCCGCGATCAGCTCGATCAGGCTGACGGTGATAATACTGACCGTCTTCTCGAGCTTGAGCGCATTCAGCAGTGAGCGGTTCTGATCCATCCATGTGGATGCCGTGAGTTTCGGGCCGATGATCTGTTCGGCTTCGCGCGCTACTTCCGGCGCGTCGAAAATATCGTCGAGGCGCAATTCAATCGTATTGACCACATTGTTCAGATCGAGCACCCGCTGCGCCGCCGGCAGCGATGTGAACGCCCAGGTGGAGTCAAGGTCATACAGACCCGACTCGAAGATCCCCACCACACGAAAATGGAAAAGGCTGGGAACCACCCCAATCGGCGTAAGCTGTCCCTGGTAGCTGATTACTGTGACCGGGCTGTGCAGAACGACGCCGGCTTGCTCGGCCAGCCTCGATCCGAGCACGATCCCGTATTCTCCCCGCCGCGTATCAAAGCTCGCGAGCGATCCGGATTTCAGATGCTGCAACATCTGCGGCACTGCCGCGCCATGGCCGAGCGGAACTCCCTTGAGTACCGCGCCTGAACCGAGCACCGGACCCTTCAACGCGATCTGGCCGTACAAGCCGGGAGTCGCGCTGATCACGTGTGGCAAACGCCGCAGCTTCGGCATAAGCCGCTCCCAGTTCTCTATGCCGAAGCTCGGGTTGCGCTCCAGGATGCTGACGTGCGCGGTGGCGCTGAGCAGGCTGGTTTCCAGCGTATTCTGAAAGCCGTTATTAATCGCAAGCGCAATAATTAGAGCCGCGACCCCGGCCGCCACACCCAGGATGGATATGACCGTGATAACGGAAATAACGGTCTGCTTTCGCTTAGCGCGAAGATAACGCAGCGCGACCATCCATTCGAAGCGCGACATGACCAGACTTTCATTGTCGCTGGGCAGCCTCAAAGCCCCGCGAAAGTATCTGGTTCGGCTGACCGCTGACGGCTGAAAACCGACCGCTGATAGCTGATGGCCGGCCGCTTTTCCCCTTGACTCTCCTCCTCTCTGCTGATATTGTCTTTGCAAGATTCTTGCAATGCTTGCAAAAGCGACTCTGGATGACGTGGCTCGGAAAGTTGGCGTTTCGGCCAGCACCGTTTCGCGTGTGCTCAATGGGGCCAGAGGCGTAAACGAGGGGACGCGCGAGCGGGTTCTTGCGGCCGTCCGCCGCATCAATTACCGCCCCGGAGTCTCCCGCGGTCCAGCGGGCCAAGCCCGGCTGATCGGCTTTCTGATGCCTGCCGAGGCGGAACGCTGGGGCGTCCGCACCAACTTCACCGAACAGGGACTCAGCGCCATCGGCGACGTTGCGTCCCGTTTCAACTACGCGGCCATGGTCGGCTCCTACAACCCCCAACCCGCGGGCAAAATCGAAGACGACATGATCGCTCATCGCGAGTTTGCAGGCGCGCTTTTATTTCGAACGAAAGATGAAATCCGCGACTCTCAACCTTTTCGCAAGGCCGGCATTCCGTGCCTGGTCGTCAATCGCCTTCTTCCCGACACTTCACTCAACTACATCGGTCCCGACCACCTCAACGTCGCGTTCACCGCCGCCGAGCATTTGCTCGAATCCGGTTACCGCCGCATCGGACTGCTGGTTGGTAAGACGAGCTATGCAAGCCACCGGCTGTATCAGGAAGGATTTCAGCGGGCGCACTCAAGTGCAGGAGTGGCTGTAAACTCCAAACTCATTACGGAGATCGAGCTGAACGTGGAAGGCGGCTACGCCGGGACCTCCGGGTTGGCCGGAATTTCTCCGCGTCCGGAGGCTCTGATCGTGACGGGTGACCGTGCTTCCCTGGGTTGCTTGAAAGCTCTGGCGGATTTGAAAATCAAGATCCCCAGAGACATGGCCGTACTGGCGATGGATGGCACGCCCGAAACCGCTTTTGCCAATCCGCCGCTGACCGCGGTGGAAATTCCCTGGTACGACATGCTCGCCATGGGTACCAGGCTGCTGATCGACCTCGTAGAGCACCGCTCCCCGATCGAACAGATCGGTGTTCGTTTTTCAACCCGGCTGGTAGTTCGCAAATCCACGCAGCCGAAACAGGGTAAGACTTGACCGTGATCGCGTTCAAAGGAGGTTTAGAAAATGCCGAAACGCATTCTTCAGATTGCATGTTGTTTTATGTTGCTGTCCGGACTGGCCGCTGCGCAGTCAACGCTGGGCACTATCTTAGGAACGGTAAAGGACTCTTCCGGCGCGATGGTTCCGAACGCCCTTGTCAAGGTGACGAACCTGGACGAGGGCGCTACCCAGGAGACTCGCACCGATTCCAACGGTAACTACCAGGTCCTGAATCAAAAGCCGGCCCATTATTCCGTTCAGGTCAGCCAGCCAGGGTTCGAAACCAAAACGGTTGCGGGTCTGGATCTGGTCGCTCGCCAGCAACTGCGCGTCGACCTGACCCTGAATGTAGGGACCACGTCACAGTCCGTTACCGTCGAAGGTACCGCCGGCGTAATTACAACCGATACGCAGAGGATCTCCTCCAGCTTCGATTCCCGGCAATTGCTGGACCTTCCCGCTAACACCCGGGCGAATGGCACCACCAGTCCCTATCAGCTTATCTCGGCGCTCCCGGGGGTCCAGAGCGATAGCAACAGTAATTTCTCTATTCAGGGAGGACTCCCCTCGCAGTCGGAAGCATCCGTGGATGGAATCTCGACAACCGATGTCACTGGCAATTACCCGCTGACGGAAGCCTTTCCTTCCATCGAATCCATTGCTGAAATGCGCGTGGACGGTGTGGGAAATGCCGCCGAATTCGGTCAACCCGCTCAGATCACCACCATCTCAAAGAGCGGTACAAACGACTTGCATGGCGGCCTGTTCTGGTATCACCAGAACAGGGCCTTTGACGCCACCGCGTATGGCACGCAGGAAAAGCCCCAGAAGATCGGAAACGATTTTGGCGTCTCTGCCGGCGGACCCGTCGTCATCCCGCGCCTTTACAACGGACATAACAAGAGCTTCTTCTATGGCACCTATGAAGGCTTCCAATTTCCGCGAGGTGAAACAATCCAGAACACGGTGCCTACTCAGGCGATGCGCGACGGCAATTTTTCAAATGAAGGATATATCGTCAATCAACCGGGAACGAACATCCCGTATGCCAACGATACGATTCCACAAGGCGCCATCAGCCCCATCGCTCAGAAGTTCCTCAGCTTGTTTCCGCTTCCAAACTACGGCAGCACGACTACTCAGCACAGTAATAACTATGTGGCGAACGAATCGAATAACTACTCCTCAAACCAGTTTGATATTCGCGGAGATCAGTACTTTGGTTCGAGACAATCCATGTTCGCGCGCTACACCTGGAAAAATATCGATCTGAATTCGCCGCAGAAGCTTCTGGTGCCTTCGAGCACAAATTACGAACGGTTGCGGAGCCTTGTGGTCTCTCACAATTTCAACTTCACTCCGGCGATTGTGAACGAATTTCGCTTTGGATTTACTCTGGATGATTCCGGAAACAGCAATCCGTTTAATGGATCCGCGTTTGCAAATTCGCTGGGCTTGCAAGGTATCGGGCCGAACTTTCCCTTTAACGGATTGCCGGAGCTCGATTTCAGCGGCCTTACCTCAAATTTGGATGTGGACCACCTGAGCGGGATCAGTTCATCGCGGATGTTTGAGTTCAACAACAATCTGAGTTGGAATAAGGGGCGGCATGCGATGAAATACGGATTCGATATCCGTCACATTCGCGCCATCACGCCGCTCGGCTTTATCGGGGCCGATAACTACGGCAACTATACTTTCGATGGCAGTTACACCGGATCCGACTTCGCCGATTTTCTGCTTGGACTGCCTACTAACACCTCTTACGCTATCGTCCACAGCAATAACAACGGAACAACACAGCATTACAGTTTCTTTGCGCAGGATTCATTCAAAGTCAACCCGAAACTCACGCTGGAGTACGGTGTTCGCTACGAGTACAATCCGTCGTACCGCGATTCGTCCGGAAACATCGGCAATTTCAATCCGGATGTGCCGCTGTCCGGTGCGGTCGTTTATCCGACCGGTAAGCAATCACTTCTCGCGCCGGGCTTCCTGGCTGATTTCAATGCCTGCCCCAACCTCACCGGCCCCGGACCTACCCTGAACGGAGCGCCCTGTACGCCTGTGCTCTCGGCTTCGCAGGCGCATCTGCCCGAGAGCCTGCGTATAGTTCCGAAGGATCGTATTTTGCCCCGTTTCGGTTTCGCCTGGCGTCCGATTGGAGAAAAGACCGTGTTCCGCGGAGGATTCGGCGTCTACAATATTCAAGTCCTGGGAAACGTTTTCTATTCACTTACCGGTACGCTGCAAAGCGATGTCCGCCAATTCACCACCGTTGGATCAAACGGCCAGCCGCTTTTCAAGTGGCCGCAGATCAGCCTGGGCAGCGGCCTGGGCGCTCCCCAGCTCGGCACGGCCTATTTCGGAACGGCCAACGCGATCAACTTCAAGGATCCGTACTCGATGCAGTGGAACTTTTCGATTGATCGCGAAATCGGCGGGAAAACCGGCCTTCGCCTCTCTTATATCGGAATGAAGACGAACAATCTGGTTTGGGCGCCGAATCTCAACCAGATGTACTACTCGACTCAGTATTCCGTGTTGCGCCCTCTCACTGATCGTCCTTTCCCGAACTGGGGCACCGTCTATACGCGGACGCCCGGCGCAATCTCGCACTATGATTCCGCGCAAGTGGAAGTCACCCACAGACTCTCGCATGGATTGACTCTCGATAGCACGTATACGTTCGCAAAGAACCTTGCCGATAACCAAGGTCCCGATCCGGGATCGTTCTCCGGCGAGACCGGCGGCGGGCGGGCCTCCGACCTATATGACCGCCACGCCGAATATGGAAACGTGTACGGCACGCGCCGCCATCGCTGGATCACAAATGCGGTTTACGATCTGCCATTCGGCCGTGGCCGGGCGTTTGGCGGCAATGTGAACCGCTTTGTAGATGCGCTTTTCGGAGGCTGGCAATTGAACTCAATGTTTCTCTGGCAGGGCGGTCCGTATCTGACGCCGAACTTTAAAGGCGGGGATCCGTCGGGCACGGGTTCCGGCAACATCGTAGGAACAACGCAGGATCCCGATCGCCTTGCGTCGGGCGTGCCGGCGAATCAGAATCGGAATGAATGGATCGATCAAGGCGCATTCGTGTGCCCGGGCCAGCCGATTTCCGCTCAGTTCCCGACGTGTTCTATTGGCGTGCGCCCAGGTATCGATGCGCCGCCGCTGGGCCGTTTCGGCAACTCGGGAATCGGCATCCTGGAAGGACCGGGAACAGTCAATCTGAATGCCGGACTCGCCAAGTACTTCCACATCACCGAGCGTGTTCGCATACGGCTGGAAGGCTCCTTCACGAACGCTCTGAATCATGTCAACCTGGATGATCCCGTGTTGAATATCGTCAGCCCCAATTTCGGCCAGATCACTAGCGCCCGCGGCTCCGATTTCGGCGGCAATCGCGTCGGCCAGGTGGGTGCCCGTCTCGATTTCTAAATAATGAACCGACGAACCTTTTTTCCAACCGCGGCCGCACTGGCCGATATCTTCGCGCAGGAATTACTCGCTCAGACGCCCGCCTCGCGCCGAAAGACGAAGCATGTCGTCCTGTTTACCTCCGATGGCGTCCGCTGGCAGGATCTGTTTACCGGCATCGATCCGAACCTGATGAACGCCAAGACTGCCGGCATGGCCGATGCCGCGGCGCTTCGCAAGCAGCTCTGGCGTCCTACACCCGAAGAACGCCGCGCGGCTCTCATGCCGTTCTTCTGGAAAACGCTCGTGCCGAAAGGCGTCGTATTTGGCAATGTGAACAAAGGTAGTTCGATGCAGGTGACCAACCGCTACCGAGTCTCTTATCCGGGCTACTCGGAAATCCTCACCGGGCGCGCTCAGGACGATGTGATCAAAGGCAACGATAATATTCAAAACCCGACGCCGTCGTTCCTTCAGTTCATCAAGGACAAGCAGCGCCTCAATGCCGAACAGGTTGCGGTCTTCGCCTCCTGGGACAACTTCAAATACAGCGCCGAAAGCGTTCCCGGCGCCATTTACATCAACGCCGGATACCAGCGCTCGGCTCTGCCCAGGAATTCCGCTCGCGCTGACGAACTGAACAAGCTTCAGTTTGAAGCGCGATTCATCGCCGATACTTCGCGGCACGACGCCTTCACTTTCGGCCTCGCGATGGAATACCTGGACAAACTGCGTCCCGAGCACATGTATGTCTCGTTTGACGAAACCGACGATTGGGCTCACGACCGCCGCTACGACGAGGTTCTGCAAAGTTTGCAGTTTTTCGATCAGGCTCTTCACGATCTCTGGACGTGGCTCCAGCAGTCTCCCAAGTATCGAGGCGCGACCACGCTTGTCATCACCACCGACCACGGCCGCGGCAGTACACTTGCTGACTTCTCGGATCACGGTCCCAAGGTTCCCGGAGATGAGCAGATCTGGGCCGCTTTTATTGGACCCGATACACCCGCTACGGGAGAGGCAACGAACACCGCAACCTGCTACCAGCGCGATATCGCCCCGACCATCCTCGATCTCCTGGGATTTGACTATCGCGAGTACAGCGGAGTCAAGGGCAAGCCTGTGCGCGGCGCAATCGAGTCAAGCCAGGCATGAGTAGTTCCGACTCACACGACCTCCATCGCTTCGGCTATACCCAGGAACTCTTCCGCGACATGGGAGGGTTCTCGAATTTCGCGATTTCGTTTTCCATCATTTCCATCCTCACCGGAGCGGTAACGCTCTACGGGTATGGCCTCGATCTCGGCGGGCCGCTCGAAATGACGCTCGGCTGGCCGGTAGCCACCATTTTTACTTTGACTCTGGCCATCAGCATGGCGGAACTCTGCTCGGCGTTCCCCACTTCGGGAGCTATGTACCACTGGGCCACCGCGCTCGGAAATCCAGGCGTCGGGTGGTTCGTTGCCTGGATGAATATCATCGGTTTGATCGCCGCCCAGGCTGGAATCGACTATAGCTGCGCGCAATTCATACTTCCCTTTCTGCGCTTACCTGTTTCCGGCCGCAACATCTTTCTCGTTTTCGCGTTTACACTGCTTGTCCACGGCCTCTTAAACCAGTACGGCGTCAAATTCGTGGCGCGCCTGAATGACGTCAGTGTCTCGGTCCACATCTTAGGCGTTGTTGCTCTTGTCGCGATTGTTTTGGCGCTTGCTCCGCTTCAGCCGCTGTCGTTCCTGACTTCGCCGAATCCGCACGCTTCCATCCACGCGCCGTACATCTGGCTTTTCTTGTTGGGTCTGTTGCAGGCGCAATGGACCTATACCGGATTCGATGGCTCCGCTCACATGGCCGAAGAAACCGCAAACGCGCGCAGAAGCGCTCCCTGGGGCATCGTCCTTTCTGTCGCGGTCTCCGGCATCGCCGGCTACGCGCTGCTGCTCGCGCTGACGCTGGGAATTCATTCGATACCGGCCGTGCTCTCCGCCCGCGATGCGCAGGGGAATCCGGTCCCGGCGGCGATCGCCATTCTCAGCTCCGGCTTAGGTCCTCGAATCGGAAACGCGCTGGCCGCGCTCGCTTCCATGGCCATGTGGTTCTGCGGCTTATCCTGCGCAACGTCCGCCTCCAGGGCCGTTTATGCTCTTGCGCGCGATGGAGGCTTTCCGTTTCCCGGTTTCTTTTCCCGCGTAAGCGAACGCCACGGCACGCCGGGCCCCGCCATCTGGTTCATCATCGTCGCCGGCTTGGTAACCATGGCCTGGTCGGGTGCGGTTCCCATTGTCACCTCCTTGAGCACTGTCGCTCTCTACGTGGCGTACATCCTCCCCGTCATCTTTGCGGTCCGTGCGCGTCATCAATCGCCTTCCTGGGTTTCCGAAGCGCATTGGAGCGTCGGGCGCTGGGGCGAATTCATCAACTTGGTTGCCATCGCATACACGATCTTGATTGCCGTGGTGCTCGTTATGCCTCCGAATCAGCTTGCCGGCAAAACACTCGGAGCGGTCATTGCCATACTTCTACTGATGTACTGGCTCACTGTCCGTCGTAAGTTCGAAGGTCCGCAATGGGCGCGTTCCGTGCGCGCATTACCTGCCAGGGAGT
>JAICXK010000246.1 GCA_025980435.1 Bryobacteraceae bacterium | reverse complement strand
CCCAGACCGTCCACGTCCACATGGCGCGCGTGTTTTCCTTCACCAATGTGAGATTGCCGAGATCACGTTGCGCAGCGAACCGGGCTTCTTCGGCGGCTACTCCTGACGCCTGCCGCTCGGTTGCTTCTTCGCTGAGATGGAACTGGAGCTCTGCTTCGAGGTCATCTTCCTTACCGGGGCGTTGCCTCAACCAGCCCAACTTTCGGAAAAACGGAGTCATTGCGTTTCCTTGATCTCGTCACTCGTGCCGCAGTGCGCGTACCGGGTCCACGTGCGCGGCGCGTGTGGCCGGAATGTACGCCGCAAGCAACGCGACTACGGCGAGCAGGCCGATGGCGGCCCCAATAGTGAGCGGGTCCATGGCGGTAATGCCATACAGCTGCGTAGCGCTGTCGACGTGTTCGTAACGCGCCAGAGACCAACGCGGGGCGGTGTCGGCGACTCCATACAATTGCGTTGCAAGCAGCCTCGTACACACGGCCGCTATAGCGACACCGGCAACTACTCCGGCAGCGATCATCCATCCGGTCTCTTCGAGAATCATGCCGACTACGCGCCGCACGCCAGCGCCCAGGGCCATGCGGATGCCGATCTCGTTTGTGCGGCGCGCAACGTTATAGGAAAGCACTCCATAGATGCCGGTTGCCGCAAGAACGAGAGCCAGGATCCCGAAGATGGAGCAAAGCTGCGCGACGAGCCGGGGCTGCGCATTCTGTGCCGCCAGCGTCTCCCTAAGCGTTCGCTCGCTTTGGATGTCAAGCCTGCCATTTACCGCCAGAATTGCCTTGCGTACTTCGTTCGATACACGCGAGGGATCACCCCAGGTGCGGATCTCGATCCAAGATCTGTTCCAGGTTTGATCGGAGGCGGTGTAGAACTTCGGATCAATTTTGCCGCGTAAGGAAGTGACGCGTGCATTTTGCGCGACGCCGACGATTTCCAGAGACCGGCGCTTATTATCGTCGACGTTGTAGCTAACATGTCTGCCAATTGGGTTGCGGCCGGCAAAGAAATGCTTTGCGAACGATTCGTTGATGACGCAAACAGGCCGCGACAAGGCAATATCCTGCGGACCGATTTCACGGCCCAGGAGCATCGGAATGCCTATGGTCGAAAAGTAGGCAGGGCCAACGGAGTCGCCGGTAGAGCCCCGATCGCTTTCTTTCGCAGATGTAAATCCTTCAACCTGAATCGCGAAGGATCCGTCGAATCCACTGAACAGACCGCGGTCCGACCAGGTAACCGAGCGCACTCCGGGAATGGCGCGAATGCCTTCCGCCATTTCGCGATAGAGATTCGGACCAGGTGCCGGCGCGTTATTGGCGCCCGTCGTATCCACTTCGACCAGCAAGAGATTCCGCTCCGGATAGCCGAGCGACAGCGATTGCGAATTCCAAAGCGTGCGGAGAAATAGTCCGGCTCCCATGACAAGCAGCAGGGAAAGGGCAATTTGCGTAACGACAAAGGCCTTCGCGAAGGCGGTGTGCTGCCGCGAGGCGGTTGCGCTACGGCCGGTGCCTTTCAAATCTTCGCTGACGGCGGTGCGCGTTGCGCGAAGCGCGGGGACAAGGCCGAAGAAGATTCCAGTCAACAACGTCGCGCACGCGGTGAAGGCAAGAACACGGATATCGAGGCTCGCGACGAGTTCCAAACCATTGGGCGAGCCGGATAGGAGCAAGACGAGAACGCGCGAAGCAATGAGCGCCACTGCGATGCCCGCCATGCCACCCAGGCCGGCCAATAACAGGCTTTCGGCGAGGAACTGACGAATCAGGCGGCCGCGGCCGGCCCCGATAGAAAGGCGAATCGCTACTTCACGCGAGCGTGCCGCGGCGCGTGCGAGCAGGAGATTAGCGACATTAGCGCATGCGACAAGCAGAACAAGGCCTGCCAGAGCCGCGAGGATGATCCACTCTTCGGCAAATTCATCGCGCCCGTGGAACGCCCCGTTACGAAATGGGCGTACTAGAATGCTCTCGTCCAGGGCCTCTTTCCGATCCTCCGGCGACAACGATGGACTTTCAGCCTTGAGAAATCCTCGAAACAGCACGTTCACTTCGGCCTGAACCTTAGCGAGCGCCACGCCCGGTTTTCGCCGTCCGAAAACGTGCAGCCACATGAGCTTATCCGGTGCGTGGCCCATGTACTCACTCAGGCCATCGATGCCGGGCATCACGATCGGCTGCATATGCATGGGTAACCAGAGGTCGGGATCCTGGCCGACGGTTTCTCCTCGAAAGTTTTTCGCCGCAACGCCGATGATGACGAGAGTGGTTCGATAGAAGCGTACGGGCGTTCCGATGATCGCTTTACTTCCGCCGAACCTGCGCTGCCAGTAGTTATAGCTGATTACCACGTACGGATCTTTGCCGATTCCGGTTGCGTCGTGTCGGGTAAAGAACCGGCCGAGCGTAGGCTGGATGCCGAAAAACGAGAAGTAGTTCTCGCTTACTACCCGGCCATGCGCCTCTTCCTGTTGGCCGCCCGATATTCGAACCGGCCAGCGCCAGAGAGGCAGTTGGGAGGCGCAAAGACCGGACATAGTTTGTGTCCGGTCGCGCAAACCCACAAATTCGCGATAACTGAACACGCTGCGCGGTCCTTGCAGCACGCCGCCTAAAACCATGGAGGCGTTCGGGTCCGAGAGCATCACGAGGTCGTGTGGATTGTGAACCGGCAAGTCTTTCAACAATGCTGCATTGAGCACGCTGAAGATGGCGGTATTCAGGCCGATGGCCAAGGCTAACGTGAGGACGGCAATTGCGGTCGAGCCGGGATTTCTGATCATCATCCGCAGCCCGAAACGAAGATCCTGTAGCACGGCTTCCCAGGCCGTCCATGTCCACATGGCGCGGGTTTTTTCCTTCACCAATGTGAGATTGCCGAGATCACGTTGCGCAGCGAACCGGGCTTCTTCGGCGGCTACTCCTGACGCCTGCCGCTCGGTTGCTTCTTCGCTGAGATGGAACTGGAGCTCCGCTTCGAGGTCCTGTTCCTTGCTTTCGCGCCGACGCAACCAGCGCAATTTGCGGAGAAACGAATTCATTGCGCCTCCTGATCCCCCGGGTTCAGGATCAGCCCGATCGCACGCGAGAAGGCCTGCCACTTCGTTTGTTCTGTCGCCAGTTGTTTTCGTCCTAAAGGAGTGAGCCGATAGTACCGGGCTCGCTTGCCTTTCTCCGACAAGTCCCACGAGGCTGCGATCCAGCCCTTTGCTTCCAGGCGGTGGAGCGCCGGGTACAGAGAACCGGTCTCGACCTGCAACAGGTCTTCCGAAGTCCTCTGGATGTGTTTGGCGATCGCGTGACCATGGCTCGTTCCCGGCAGCAGAGTGCGCAGGATGAGCAGGTCGAGCGTGCCTTGCAGGAGCTCTACGCGCGAGGGCGGCTTAGGGTTCATTCTGTAGATATTCTACGATTGATTGTGTAGAATATCTACTTAAAATTTGACCTTTCCTCTTGCGTGGAGCTTAGCTGCTTTCAGAGCGCTACGCCGCTGCGCAGGTAGCCACGTCCTGCAAGGCGGAAATGCCGATGCGGTGGCAGAAGTCGCCGAAGTTCTCGCCCGGCCGGCGCGCGTCTTTGTAGTACTCGATTACCGGGCGGAGGCGCTCCGGAATTTGTTCGCGCTTTACGTTCTTTGCAAACAGTGTCCCCAGCCGTGTGCCAAGCGGCGAGGCGCCCAGGTAAATGGAGTACATATCCACGCTTGCGCCGACGATGCCGATCTCGGCCGTGTACGGTCGCGAGCAGCCGTTGGGGCAGCCGCTAGTCCGAAGATGCACGACATCTCTCCGCAGACCTACCGCATTCAACTCGGCCTGGATCTCCGCGACCACTTCGGGCATGATGCGCTCCGATTCCGTGATCGCCTGGCCGCAGGTTGGCAGGGCAGGGCAGGCAATGGCGTGGCGCAGGACAGGCGGCAGTGCTTCGGGCTCGGCGATTCCGTATTCACGCAGAAGAGCGGCGATCGGCTCGCGGTCTGCGTCAGCGATGCCGCTCAGGTAAAGGTTCTGCTGGCAAGTGAGACGAACTTCCAGCCGGTACTTCTCAACTATGGTTCGTACGCCGCTTCGAACACGACGTTGGGCATCAAAATCCCTGATGCGGCCGCTGACGATGCGGACGCCGGTAAACCAGATGGGGCGACCATCCGAGTCGGTGCCCTGACGATGCCATCCCAGGTAATCGTTCGAACGTGTCCAGGTCAGGGGTGTGGGCGGATCAAGCTGACGTCCGACACGGTTCTCCAATTCCTCTTTAAACTTCGCTGGCCCCCATTCATCCATCACATACTTCAACCGGGCAAGGCGGCGATTTGAACGGTTGCCGAAATCCCGGTGAATGGTTACGATTGCACTCGCAATTTCGAGCAATTCTTCCGGATCGGGGCCAATGTTGCAAATAGGATCGGCCAAACGCGGGTGTGAATCCTTGACTCCGGCACTCTGACCCATCCCGCCGCCGGCGAGGATTGTGAAGCCGGTCAGTTTTCCAGCTTCAAAATGCGGCACAACGCCTACGTCGTTGGCGTAAATATCCGTCGTGTTGTCGCCTGGAAAGGCGAAGCCGATTTTGAATTTGCGGGGTAAATAGGCAGCACCGTATAGAGGTTCGATTTTCGCTTCTTCCTCGGCGCTGGCGGCCTTTTCGCCGTTAATCCAAATCTCGTAATACGCCGTGGTTTTCGGCTTCAGGCTGCGTGAAATGAATTTGACAATCGGAAACAGTTCTTGCCGCTGATCGCTTTCGAAAGGCGCCGGACAGGAGATCACATTGCGGACCACGTCGCCGCAGGCCGCAAGAGTGCTCAGGTAGCTCTCATTCACACCGCGAATCAGTTCGGGCAGACGGACTTTGGGAACGTAGTGGAACTGAATATCCTGGCGGGTGGTGATGCGAAGGGTTCCGTCGCCGATATCCGCCAGACGGTCGAGGGTGAGGTACTGGTCGGGAGTCAGCAGGCCGCCCGGAACACCGACACGCACCATAGCAGAATATTGCTTCTCTCCGGATTTGCGCAGATCGCGGTCGTCCTGCTGATAAATCCCATGGAACTTCAGAACGCCGATGGCCGGTTTCGAAAAGACGGACTCGTGGTTGCCGAGTTCTTCTGCTAGCGTGCCCCGAAGGTAATGGCTGGCAATTTTAGCGCCTTCGGCGGGTGAGGGAGCCTTGTCCATCTAGATACTAGAGTATCCCACGCAGGCGGAGAATGGAAATTAAATCTATCGAGAATGGGGTACAAGGAAGCTAGCGGCCAAAACTGCTGGCAGAGCGGCGTCCCGGGCCCGATGGGGGCCGTCCTGGCCCAACCGGCGGAGCGGTGGCAGGCTCTTCAAGAACTTTCTTGGGACGAGCGTCGAGCCGCGCCGCTATCATCTCCTGGTGAAGCTTGACGAATTTGGGCGTGCCGGGCTGAGCCCCGCGCTCGATTACGTCTTTTTCTGTTACTTCCTGCGCCGCCGGAAGGTACTTCTGGAGGTAATTTTTGATACGGTCAAGCACCAGGCGCTGGCCGGACCGCATGAGCAGGAAAAGCAGAATCTCGCCGGGTATCTTTGAGAGGAGCGCATAAAGCGCGGACGGGCGGCTTATCTTTGCAGCGGCCAACTCTTTCCCTACCTTGGCGGCCTTGTTCTCCAGCCTGGCGCCGGAATCCAAATCCGCTTTGGGAATGCCGATGGTCTTTACAAGCTGAGCGCGCTCTTTCGCGTTCAAGTTTTCCAACAAAAGAAATAAGAAGAGGGAATAGGAATTGGTGCCGATTTCCGTGCCGAACGGGAGAGATTGGCGGGCCTTCTGCAGCTTCTGGAACCCGTGCAGGTTGAGTTTCGGTCCCGCCAGGGCAGGGGAGAAGATATACAGGAGGTTTTCTTCTTCAAGCGCTTTCAAAATGTCGCCGGCCTGGGGATCGGAAGCGATCTGCCGCAGTTCATGTTCTAAAGATGATGCCGGGATCCTGGTTTCGAGCTTTGCTTCACGCACATTGCGGTACTGCGAGAGCGTCCTCTCGTCGATGGCAAACCCGAGCCTCGTGCGCAGGCGAATCATGCGCAGAATACGAGCGGGGTCGTCATACAGGCTGTAATTGCTGATGGCGCGAAGTTCTTTACGGGTGAGATCGCCAAGTCCATTGGCCGGATCGAGAAGCAGCCCGCGCGAGGCTTTACCTAATGAAAGAGCAATCGCGTTGACGGTAAAGTCACGGCCCAGCAGATCGTCATGGATGGTTGCGGGTTGAACCTGAGGTTTTGCGCCGGGTTTGGAGTATCGCTCTTGCCGCGCCATGCCGATCCCGACTGGAACGTTGCCGGGGAAACGAAGTTCCACTGCCTTGCGATGATCATCGATGGACACGATCTCGGCCGGTACTTTCTGGGCCAACATTTTGGCGAACTTAAGGGACCCGCCTTCCACCGTGAAGTCGAGATCGCGGATAGAAAAGCCTCCCATCATGTCCCGCATCGCGCCGCCGGTCAGGAACACATTCAGGTTTGCGAGTTCCGCAGCTTCTCGAACAGCCGCCACCGCCCGGCTCTGATCTGCGCTTAAGTGGCTTTCCAGGACGAACATGTAGTCGCTCATAGCGGTTTGGATCCTTGCCGCGGCCCCATTGGGTCTGTTCCGGACCTGCGTCCCGCCCGGGAATGGTGCTGATCGATGGTCCGGCGCAGGCGGGAACGCATGACGTGAGTGTAAATCTGGGTAGTTCCGATATCGGCATGCCCCAGCATCGCCTGGACGCTTCGCAGGTCGGCCCCGCCTTCCAGCAGATGCGTTGCAAACGTGTGCCGGAGCACGTGCGGGCTTAAGTTCCGGAAAATGCCGGCATGCTTCCCGCGAGCTCGCAGCAGCTTCCAAAAGCCCTGTCGGGTCATAGCCGTACCGCGGCTGGTAACAAACAAATAGGGGGTTACCCGGCCCTTCAGAAGCTGAGGCCTTTGGCTGTCACGGTAGCGTTCAACCGACGCGAGAGCGTCTTTGCCAACCGGCACGACGCGCTGTTTGTTCCCTTTTCCCGTGACCCGAAGGATCCCTTGCAATTCGTCCAAATCCGCAACACGAACCTTAATGAGCTCGCTGACCCGCACTCCGGTGGCATACAGCAGGTCGAGCATGGCGCGATCACGGAGGCCGGTCGAGGAGTTGTCGTTGGGAGACTCCAGCAAATGCTCCAGGTTAGCGGAGTCAAGATATTTCGGCAGAGACGATCCGATCTGAGGCGCGGTCAGCAACTCAGTTGGGTTCGCCTTAGTTTCCCCTTCTTCCACCAGAAAACCGAAAAAGCCGCGGAGTGTGGCCACCTGCCGGGCGATGGATCGGTTCGACAAACCATTCTTTCGTAAGCCATCCAGATACAGTCGAAGTGTATCTAAAGTAACTGAAGAGAGGGGCTTTTCTCCAAGAAATTGCGCCAATTGGCCCAAATCGCGGCGGTACGAATCAAGGGTATTCTTCGCTAACCCCTTTTCGGCCCGGCAGAAGTGCAGGTAAGACTGCATTCTCACCTCGAATGTGGCCCGCCCCATCATGTTGATAATGATACAATATTCGCGAAATTGTTTGAAACAAAGTACTAATTTTATTACACCTTGTCGTCTAGTACCGCCAAACGCGTCGTTCTGTACCGGTTCGACCGGCAGCCGCTGGAAGGGAT
>JAICXK010000026.1 GCA_025980435.1 Bryobacteraceae bacterium | reverse complement strand
GCCGGCGACATTCCTTGTGTGCGCATTGACGTGAAACTACGGTTTGATCGCCGCGAGCTGGACCGCTGGATCGACCGGGCCCCCCGGCAAGGCGTTTAGACAACGTACCAGCACCACCGGGACCTCAGAATAAGCCGGAAAGCGAGTAAAATCCCGACATGCCCAAAGGAGAACGCGGCAGCAGCAAGCCCTACTTGCGGGGCGACATCTGGTGGATCAAGTATTACGTGCCCGGCGAAGAGAAGCCCAGATACGAATCGTCAGGGTCGCCAAACAAGCACGATGCCGTTCGACTGCTGAACACGCGCCGGAAGGAGATCGACGATCGCAAGATCTCCTCCTCCAACGCAACAGTAAATGACCTCTTGAAGCTGTACCTGGATGATCAGAAACGCCAGAAGCGACACAGCTATAAATCCGCAGATGGGTTTGCTCGCCTGCACCTGAAACCTGCATTCGGACCAATCAAGGCCGCAGCCCTCCAAACGAAGCGCATCACCGCCTTCATCGAGCAGAAGCAACAGGCCGAATACGCCAATGCATCGATTAATCGCTGGCTCGAGGCACTACGCCGCGCGTACGCCCTCGGCTTGGAGGCATCGCCGCCCCTTGTTTACACTGCGCCAGACATCGAATCCCTCATGCTCGAAGAGGACAATGTTCGCGAGGGTTTCCTTGAGCACGACCGATACGCCATCCTCCGCGGCGAGCTCCCCGATCATCAGCGCCTAGTTCTGGTAATCGGATACCACCTCGGCATGCGCCGCGGTGAAATCCTCAAATTGCGCTGGGACCAGGTGGACTGGAGCGAAAACCTCATCCGGCTAGAGAGGCGGCAGACCAAAGGAAAGAAAGCCAGGATTGCCCCGCTTTACGGCGAACTGCGCGCCTGGCTCGACATGGCCCACACCGCGCGAGAGCCGGAATGTCCGTTCATTGTGTCCTGGCAGGGGCACGGCATCAGTGAAGTAAAGACAGCCTGGAGGAAGGCCTGCGAGCGCGCCAACATTCCCGAATTGCTGGTGCACGATCTGCGCCGCACTGCTGCCCGGAACATGCTCCGGGCCGGCATTCCCGAAAAACAAATCATGCTGATCGCAGGCTGGAAGACGCGAAGCATGTTCGACCGCTACCACATCGTCGATGAACGCGACATCCACGAAGCGGGGAAGAAGCTCGCCCGCCACCTAGAGCAGAAGGCGCAGCAACTCGCCGCACAGGCAGAAGCAAAAGTAGTTACAAAAGAAGTTACAGAAGCCCAAATCAATGGAAAACTACAATAGCGAAAAGGTGAATCAATTCAGTAACTTAGGTTGGTGCGCCCGGACAGATTCGAACTGCCGACCTTCTGGTTCGTAGCCAGACGCTCTATCCAGCTGAGCTACGGGCGCGCAGCCCTCAGTATAACAACGCAGACGGGCGAAGGATGGGTTCAGCCGCGCTTCTGGGCGGACTCGCCGAGAGTGAGGATCTGGACGCAATTGCGGCCGCTGCCCTTGGCCAGGTACAAAGCCTCATCCGCAACCCGGACGAACACATCCTGATCCCGTTCAGCCGCATCGGAGACGGTGACTCCGAAACTCGCTGAGACGCGCAACTCGGCGCCGTCCACCAGCATGGTGGTGGCATGCAGCTTTTGCCGCATCCGCTCGGCCTGGTTTTTGGCTTGTTCGAGGTCGCAGTTGGGAAGGACAACCAGAAACTCCTCGCCGCCATACCGCCCCACCCGATCGTAGGGCCGCATATTGCTACGCAGGCGCGCCGCCGTCTCACGCAGGACTGCATCGCCGGCGAAGTGGCCATACGTGTCATTGATTTTCTTGAAATGATCGATATCGAGCAAGATCACCCCGACCGTGCGGTGGTCGCGATGGCAGCGCGCGATCTCCTGCTCGAGAGCAGAAGCGATCGCCGGCCGGTTCGGCAGCATGGTCAGCAGGTCTTTATTGGCGCGCTCGCGCAATTCTTCCCTGGCTTGCAACAGATCCATCTGCAGATCGATGATGCGCTTTCCGGCACGGAGGCGCACTTGCAGTTCATGCTGATCGAACGGTTTGACGATGTAATCATCGGCGCCGGCCTCGAGACCTTCCACAGTTTCCCCTTTGGTGTTCTTGGAAGTTAGCAGCAATATGTAGGTATAGGGTTCGCGGTGGGTCTCCCGAACGCGGCGGCATACTTCAGGTCCGGTGAGGTGCGGCATAACCCAGTCCAGAATTGCCATCGGAGGTGGGTCGGGCTCAGCAAGAATTTTCCAGGCTTGCTCGCCGTTTTCCGCCAGAACGACTTCGTATCCCCAATGCGCTAATGCGCTTCGCAGCATAGCACGGGATGTTGCGCTATCGTCGGCTATCAAAACCTTCATAAATTGAACTTCGAGGTTCGCCTCGCTGAGGAACTAATCGGCTATTTGGATCAGAATATTAGTCCTTCAGGCAAGCAAAGCTCTACGTTAATGATCATCCTGGGCCCAGGAGCCCCTGTAGACCCGGCAAACCATTGCAAACCAAGGCCGGGTCCCCGGGACCTGGCGCGAGTTTCGTCTTCGCGGGCGCATTCTTCGAGGCAAATCAGATGCCACCCTATATTATGGGTGTGCCGCTCGAATTTCCAGCCAATGTGAATGGCTTTCGGGTGAAGGAGCTTTTGGATGAACAATTCTGTACTCGTGCCGATGGTGGTCGAGCAGACCTCCCGTGGCGAACGCGCCTATGATATTTATTCGCGTCTGCTGAAGGAAAACATCATTTTTCTTGGTACTCCGATCGACGACAACGTCGCCAATCTGATCATGGCCCAGATGCTATTTCTGGCCGCCGAGGATCCGGAACGCGATATCTCTCTTTATATAAACTCTCCTGGCGGATCGATCACCGCCGGCCTGGCGATCCTCGACACCATGCGGTTGATTGAGCCCGACATCGTGACCTATTGTCTGGGCCAAGCCGCCTCGATGGCAGCGGTCCTGCTGGCCTGCGGGACAAAGGGCAAGCGCTTCAGTCTGCCCAATTCGCGGATTCTGATTCACCAGCCGTCGATGAGCGGTTTGGGAGGCCAAGCCGCCGATATCGATATTTATGCGCGCGAGATTCTGCGCATGCGGCAATCCCTGAACGAAATCCTCGCCGATGCAACCGGCCAACCTGTGGACAAGATCGCGCGCGACGTTGATCGCGACTACATCCTTGAACCGCAGGCTGCGCTCGACTACGGCATGATCGACCGGGTCATTACAAATCGCAGTGTAACGCCCGTGCCGACGCGCTGATCTATCACCCAGAAAAGTAAGGGGCTATAGGATAGTCCGCGAACTTGCAGCAGCGTGGGCGGCCGCGTCGTCTTTCTTTGCTAAGTTCTTCGGGAAGCGGGATTTACTCGAGGACTTTGTAATCGGCGTGCAACACCTGGGCGGCTCGACCACTATGTAGTTTGGAAGTCGATACCGAATTTGGAAATATCACGGGCACTTTTGTCTTGACCGCCAAAACGGATGTGAGTTAGAGTAATGGTTCCGTTACGATTTACTAAAGTATAAAATTCGCTTATCGAATAATGCTACGATCGTACACCTTTTTAGCCGGATTGATTCTTCTGACAGCGACCGCTGGCGCCAATGAAGCGTGGGCTGCCGAGGGAGCGACGGCCGAAGCTCTTCCAGCAGCAGCGGACGCGGCGATTCCTGGCCTCTCCTCCCTCAATTCCTCATCCGGAGACAGTGGGCTGGCTCATTCGCGCGAAGCGGATGAACGGCTCAGCCGGGCGGATGCGCACCTGAACAGCGGACGGCAGCTTTATTTTCAAGGCGACTTGGATGGCGCCCGGCGCGAATTCGATCTGGCGGTTGATGCGCTTCTGAATGCGCCCGATTCTTTGCCGGATCATCGCCGAATCGAGCGGCGTCTGGATGAGATTTGTGACCTGATCTATCGCTTCGACGTGGAGAAGCTGGGTGCCGGGCAAAACGGAGACCAGGACGCAGTGGTCTTCGACAAGGCGCCGATCGACGAAATCAGCCATATGACCTTCCCGGTGGACGAGAACCTGGCGCCGAAGCTGAAAACCGAACTGAACCAGACCACGTCCGGCATCCCGCTGGAATTATCGGATCCGGTACTCAGTTACGTGCACTATTTTTCGACCGACCGCGGGCGCAAGATTCTGCTGGCAGGTTTTCAGCGCTCCGGACGCTACAAGGCATTGATTGAACGTGTTTTTGCCGAGGAGGGTGTGCCGCAGGAACTGGTCTATTTGGCCCAGGCCGAATCGGGATTCCTCCCTCGCGCCATTTCGCGGAAGAATGCTGTCGGCATGTGGCAGTTTATCTCCGGTACGGGTGCTACATACGATCTGGTACATACCTCGACCTTTGATGAACGCTTCGATCCCGAGAAGGCGACCCGAGCGGCTGCCCATTACCTGAAAGATCTCCACGCCAGATATGGCGACTGGTACCTGGCGATGGCCGCTTACAACTGCGGAGCGGGAGCGGTGGACCGGGCGGTCGAACGAACCGGCTACGCGGATTATTGGGAACTGTTGAAACGGCATGCGCTGCCAAAAGAAACCGCCAACTACGTACCCATCATCCTGGCGATGACGATCATGGCGAAGAATCCACAGGATTACGGGCTGGAAAATATCGAAACCGACCCTGCCGTGGAATACGACAACATTCAGTTGGCCGCCTCAACCAATCTCAATCTGATTGCCGATGCGACCATGCAGCCGCTTTCCGTGATTCGCGACCTGAACCCATCGCTCCTCAAAATGGTAGCGCCGGCCGGGTTCCAGATTCATGTTCCCAAGGGCACTGGCGATACCGCTCAGGCGGCGCTCGAGACGGTGCCGGCTGAGAACCGCCTGGCATGGCGGCTGCATCATGTGGAATCCGGTGACACCCTGGAGGCGATTGCCAGGTCGTATCACCTCGCGCCGGAACGCATCGTTGCGGTGAATCAGGGCGCCGACTCGTTGGAAGCCGGCGATGTTCTGCTGATCCCTGCCGTGTATCACCCGGAGCCCGCCCGCAGGGTCACAAGGCGCGGGAAAGCCGCTCATAGCAAAGCGTCTTCCGTTCGTTCGCATGCAAAAAAATACAGCGGACGCGGCACCCACGTGGCTGCATCGCGGCGTGTGCCAGCTCAAGTTCTGCACCGCAAAGCGGCTGTTCGCGCGGCGCGCTTGCAGCGATAGCATAACGAATCCGACGCGGCACCGGTTGCGGCCGAGGCTAGCTTGCGCCATCGGATTTTCCAACTTCCAAGCTTGCAGTTGATACATTGCTTGTGAAATCATTTTGCTTCTCGCATCATCTCGATGCATAGTAAGTTATGACGGAAGGAGGAGAGCGTGAGAATAGAGTACTGGCTCAGGCCAGACGATGAGGATGACGACTTCGACTATGAAGATGAGCATGTCGAACTGGAATCCGAAAAGGATGAGTACAACGACGAGGATGAAGATGAGGACGAGGACCTGGAAGAGGAGGGCGGCGCAGCAGCGGCTGTCACACCCGTCCGCAGGACACACGCCACGCACAGTGCGGTGGCGGGAAACAACTCTGAACCCATAGCAGCGAACGAGCCGGCAACCGGCACCGGAAGTGAAGCTCCGGCCGGTACGACGCCTCCGGCGGGGGCGAGCGAGAGGGCGGGCGCATTACCGCCTGCGCGAGCGCCGAAGAAGAAGGCGGCCGCAAGAAAGGCGCCGCAAGCGAAGGCCGCGAGCGCTCCCAGTACCCAGAAGAAGACCGCAACCAAACAAGCTCCGGCTAAGAAGGCAGCAGTTAAGAAGAGCACCGCCAAGAAGGCGGCCGGTGGCAGGGGCGCACGAAAGGCGGCCCCGGTTTCCAAGGCTGCAAAGAAGGCCGCACCCAAAAAAGCAGCTCAAAAGAAGGCTCCCGCTAAAAAAGCCGCGAAACGACCGCTGAAGAAGGCCGCGAAACGGCCAGTGAAGAAAGCGGCGGCGAAGAAGGCATCGCCGAAAAAAGCGATCAAGAAAACAGCCTCAAAAAAAGGCGCGGCCAAGAAGAGTTCCAGGAGAAGGTAAGGCGCGAATACCGGGCGTTGCCGTTGTAAGTAGCGGGCCAGCGCCCGGCTTGTACTTCGGGGAAAGCCGGACTACTTCGGTTGCTTGCGCACTACCGCGCGGCAACGCTCGAAAAGGTCCAGCAGCGCTTCGGCGTATTCCTCCGCCGAGCGGGGACCTTTGCCCCCGAATCCCGCGACGGGTGTGCCCCTTCCGTAGCCGGTGGTCACGGCGACGAATTTCATCAGTTCGAGCGCCACTTCATCAGGACTCGCCGCCGGGCGGGTCTCCGAAGTCTCTTCTGCCATTCCTTGGTTTTGCTCCTTGTTTTGCACCATATTATGTTTGGGTTCCTGGACAGTACACTAGCCTGATTCTCTCATCTACGCTGATTACATGCCTGTCCGCGCGCGCAAACTGATCCGCAAGATGCGGGGCGGCGCGCAGGCTCATTTGATCGAGGCGGAAGATGGCGATTTTTATGTTCTGAAATCCACCAACAATCCCCAGCATCGCCGCGTTCTGGTAAACGAGTGGCTAGCCTGCGCGTTTCTGCGGTACTTGCAGATCTTCGTTCCGGACACCGCCCTGGTTGAGTTGACGCCGGAGTTCGTAGGCGGCCATCCGGATCTGTATCTCTCGCTGGGCTCGCGCCGCGAGCCGATTCCGCCCGGCATTCACTTTGGCTCGCGTCTGGCGGTACATCCAGACCGTGTGGCGATTTTTGATTTCCTTCCGGATAAGCTGCTAAATAAGCTGGAGAATCGAGTAGATTTTTTGGGAACGCTGGTATTCGACAAGTGGGCCGGAAATGCGGATTCGCGGCAAGCCGTTTTTTTTCGGGCACGCGCGAAACACTGGACGCCCTTGAAGGGAGATGCACCGGCTAAGGTCGGCTTCTTCGCGCAAATGATCGATCACGGATTCGCATTCAACGGTCCGCACTGGCAATTCCAGGACTCACCGCTGCAGGGCCTTTACTTTCGCACCTCCGTTTACGACGAAGTGCGATCGCTCGATTCCTTCCAGCCCTGGCTCGAGATGGTGGAACACTTTCCGGTTGAAGTGATCGATTCCGCATGGAAAGAGATCCCAAGGCATTGGCTGGACGGCGATGAAGATCGACTGGAGCAGATGCTGGAGGAGTTGGTCCAGCGGCGATCGCGCGTGCCCTCCCTGATACATGAAATGCAGCGCAAGCGTACTAGCGCGTTTGCAAACTGGCGTTGATTGTGTCTGCGAGATTCCGGGCTGTCACAGGCGCCAGCAGAATTCCGTTGCGGTAATGCCCGTATGCCAGGTAAAGGTGCGTGGAATGCCAGGAGCCGATGTGCAGAGCGTTACTGGCGGGGCGAAATCCGATCCACTTCTCAGACGGCACGGTCTCTTCCAGATGCGGCAAGACGAATCCGGCGGACCTCGCCAGATCGGAAACGATATGCGGATTTATTTCGCGATGGAAGCCAACTCGCTCAACAGAAGCCCCGGCAATCAGCAGACCGTTCGCGCGCTGCAGCAAGTAAACGGAGCCGTGCCGAATAATGGTGCTGCAGGTCTGCTCCGGTTGATGATATCCGATCAGATGGCCCTTCACGGGCTCGGAGGCAGGAAGTGGCGATGGTCCATCGACTATGATCGAACCGCTCCAAGCACCGGCTGCAATTACAAGAGCCCGATATGTGTTGGAGCCGGAGCTGGTCTCTACCTCAACGGCTCCCGATTTGATCCTGCCGGCAGTAACGGCGCTATGTTCCATCAGCCGGACTCCCAGCCTGGTACAGGCACATCTAAGACCCGCCACGAGCTCACGCGGATTCACGATGCCATCTTCGGGATAAAAGCGCCCTCCGGCGAGACCTTCGCTGCGGATCCGCGGCCAGAAAGCGCGAATCTCTGCAGCGGTGAGCGGCTTGGATGGAATTCCGATTTCCGCCTGGCGAGCAGCTCGATCCTCAAGCCGCGCCAGATCGTCGAGCGAATAGGCAACGTCGATGCCCCCGCATTCCTGGTAATCGATCCGGCATCCCGATGCTTCTTCGATCTCGTGGACAAACGCGCCGTACAGCCGGCGCGACTGAAGGGAAAGGGTCGCCAGCTCCGAGGGGCCCTCGATCTCGCCGCCCGGCGCCAGCATTCCCGCGCCCGCCCAACTCGCCTCGCCGCCGAGGGTTTCTTTTTCGAAGACTGTGACGGGCCAACCCTGCTGAGCAAGGCGCCAAGCGACTGACATGCCGATAATGCCGCCGCCCGCTACGGCGATGGACGTGTGGTGGAGCTGCGCCGGATCGGAAGGGCTCACGCCGGTTCCTGCAGAGGCTCCGGCTCCGCGCTGGCGCGCTTGACGACTTCGAGGAAGGCTTTGGCCGCGTGGCTCAAAGCGCGGCGGCCGGGATAAACCAGGCGAATCTTGCGCTCCAGGTTCAGCTCTTTGACGCGAATTTCACGTAAGAGGCCCTGCTGAAATTCCTGCTCGACGCACATGCGCGGTACAAACGCGATCCCCTCGTTGTCCTGTACGAGTTTGCGGATCGTCTCTATCGTCGGCATCTCAACGTCCATGTTCAAAGGCACCTTGTGGCGCTGGAACTCGCGCAGCACTGCCTCCCGATATGGGGAGATCACATTGTGGGCGATAAACGTCTCCATGTCGAGCTCCGTGATGGAGACTTCTGTTCTGTTCGCGAAACGATGTTTCGGCGACACGATCAGAGTCAGCCGATCGGTGTAGATGACTTGGGTCAGGAGATGATCGTCCCCGGGATCATAGCTGATCACTCCCAATTCCAATTCTCCGTCAAGCAACTGAGAAGGAATCTTGCTCGATTCCGACCGGCGCACCTGTACTTTGACTTTGGGAAATAGCCGCCGGTACTGTTCTATGTGCCTGATCAAATAGAGAGACGTGCTCTCATTCGCGCCGATGGATAAACGGCCCGCATAATTGTCCCGTAGCTCACGGAGCGCGTTCTCCAGGTCACCTTCCAGGTTTTGAAACCGTCTGGCAAACTCCAGAACAATCCGCCCGGCATCCGTCAGCAGCAATTCGCGACCGGAGCGGTCAATTAACTTCTCTTTGAGATCACTTTCAAGCCGCTGAATGGCAATGGAGATAGCTGGCTGGGTACGCAGCAGCTTCTCGCCTGCCCGCGAAAAACTTCGCTCAGTGGCGACTGTGAGGAAAACTTTTAGAGGGTATAGTTCCATAACGCCCCCGACCTTAGGCGTTTATGACATCATTATAACTTATGCAAGGTGCGAACACTATAAATTTGCATAATCCAATTCATTACTTTAGGATAGGAAAAGCTTCGCAATAGGAGTACCCCTTGAGCCGAGTCTACATCTTTGATACCACTCTACGGGACGGCGAACAGTCACCCGGATGCAGTATGACGATGCCGGAGAAGCTGAAGATGGCCAGCGCCCTGGTAGATCTGGGGGTGGACATTCTGGAAGCAGGCTTTCCGATTGCCTCCGAAGGGGATTTCGAGGCGGTAGACGCGATCAGCCGGCAATTTCCGTGGGTGCAAGTGGCGGCGCTGGCGCGCTCCTGTACGCTGGACGTGCAGCGCGCGGCCAAGGCATTGCATCGCGCCAAGCGTCCGCGCATTCATACTTTCATCGCAACCAGCGACATTCATTTGAAGCACAAGCTGAGAAAGAGCCGGCAACAAGTCCTGGACGACGCGGTCGCAGCAGTGAGCCTGGCGCGAAGCTACACCGATGACGTGGAATTTTCGGCCGAAGATGCCACGCGCACGGATCTGGCGTATCTGGAGCAGGTGAGCCAGGCGGTTGTGGAAGCGGGAGCGCGCACGGTGAATTTGCCCGACACGGTCGGCTACTCAGTTCCGGAAGAATACGCGGAACTGATTGGGCGGATCGTGACCCTTTTGGGCGACCGCGCAATCGTGAGCGTGCATTGCCACGACGACTTGGGCTTAGCTGTCGCCAACTCGCTGGCCGCGGTGAAAGCCGGGGCGCGACAGGTGGAATGTACGATTAACGGGATTGGCGAGCGCGCGGGAAACGCGGCACTCGAAGAGGTTGTCATGGCGCTGAAGACTCGCCCGGACCGGCTTCCGTTTGGAACAAAGATTAACACCGAGAAGCTGTTTCCGGCCAGCCAGACACTCACCCGATTCATCACATTCGGTCCGCAGCCTAACAAAGCGATTGTCGGCGAGAACGCCTTCGCACATGAGGCCGGCATTCACCAGGATGGTTACCTGAAGGAGAAATCGACCTACGAAATCATGGATCCGGCGAGTGTAGGCGTGCCGGAGAGCCGGATCGTACTGGGGAAGCACAGCGGACGCCATGCGCTGAAGAAACGCGCCGAGGATCTCGGATACCGGCTTTCTTCGGAACAACTGGAACAGGTCTACCAACACTTCACGCACCTTGCCGATAACAAGAAGGGTCTGCGCAACGAAGAGATCATCGCGCTGGTGGAATCGGCCATTGCGTCGGAAAATGCGGACGCGCGCGTGACCGTCGCTCAGTAATGAAGCTCAACGTCTTATTGCTCCCCGGCGATGGCATCGGAGTAGAAGTCACAAGCGAAGCGGCGAAGGTGCTGCGCCATGTAGCGGACGCTTTCGGGCATCAGGTTTCAACCCGGGAAGGTCTGCTTGGAGGTGTAGCCATCCACAAGACCGGGAATCCGTTCCCGGACGAGACACGGGAACTGGCTCTTAACGCGGACGCGACGCTGCTCGGGGCCGTTGGCCT
Source organism: Bryobacteraceae bacterium (assembly GCA_025980435.1). Taxonomy (GTDB): domain Bacteria; phylum Acidobacteriota; class Terriglobia; order Bryobacterales; family Bryobacteraceae; genus Bog-105. The sequence goes on along the minus strand of JAICXK010000026.1, from coordinate 22,532 downwards.
GCCGGAATTCGATCATGCCCCGCCCGATAAGCGTCCGGAGCGAGGTTTGCTCGGGATTCGGAAAGCGCTGGGAGTTTATGCGAATCTGCGGCCGGTGCGGAGCTATCGGGCGCTGCTGGATTCATCGCCGCTCAAGAACGAACTGGTGGACGGCGCCGATATGATCATCGTCCGGGAGTTGACCGGCGGCCTGTATTACGGAACGCCTCGCGGCATTTCAGGAAACGGCGCCGAGGAACGCGCGGTGAACACGATGACTTACACGCGGCCTGAAATCGAGCGCGTTGCACACATGGCATTCCAGCTCGCACGCAAACGGCGAAAGAAGGTTACGAGCGTGGACAAATCAAACGTGCTCGAAAATTCGCAGCTTTGGCGGCGTGTTGTGTCGGAAGTAGCGGGAGAATATCCCGACGTAGCTCTCGATCACATTCTGGTGGACAACTGCGCGATGCAATTGGTGCTGAGCCCGAAGCGCTTCGACGTGGTTCTCACCGAAAACCTGTTTGGCGATATCTTGAGCGATGAAGGGGCGGTTTTGGCGGGCTCCATTGGAATGCTACCGTCGGCTTCCCTGGGCGCGAAGAAGGCTTCCGGCGCGCGGATTGGACTATACGAGCCGGTGCACGGATCGGCGCCCGATATCGCGGGACAGAACAAAGCAAACCCGCTTGGCGCAATCGGTTCGGTGGCGGCGATGCTGGAGTACAGTTTTGGCTTGAGCGAAGACGCGCAGTCCGTGTATGGCGCCGTTGAAGAGGTGCTGAACAGCGGATGCGTTACGGCGGACTTGAAGCCGAAAGGCAAGCCCGCGACCACGAGCGAAGTAGGCGATGCGGTTTGCGAAGCGCTTTCCGCGCGCGCGGCTTCCGCATAAATCGCGCTGCAAGGCAGCGAGGCAGGTATTCATATGTCAAAGGCAAACGGCGCGGCAGCAAAGCCGCGAACCATCATTGAGAAAGTGTGGGATAACCACGTGGTCGCCGAGCGCGAAGGCGCACCGGCGCTTCTCTATATCGACCTTCATCTAGTCCATGAGGTGACATCACCGCAGGCATTCTCGGGTCTGCGCGAGCGCGGTTTGAAGGTCAGGCGGCCCGATCTGACCATCGGCACGACGGACCACAGCATTCCGACCTACGACCGGTCACTGCCGATCCTCGACAAGATCGCGGAAGCGCAGATTACGCAATTTGAAAAGAACTGCCGAGAATTCGGCATCCCCTTCTATGGGCCGCATAGCGATAAGCAGGGCATCGTGCACATCATTGGCCCGGAGCAGGGCCTGACCCAACCGGGCATGACTGTCGTTTGCGGAGACAGCCACACCGCGACCCACGGCGCTTTCGGTGCGCTGGCGTTTGGCATCGGCACCAGCCAGGTGGAACACGTACTGGCCGCCCAGTGTCTCCTGCAGAATCGCTCGAAAACGTATGAAGTTCGCGTGGAAGGCAATCTGAGGCAGGGAGTCGGCGCGAAAGATATTATTCTGAACCTGATTTCCCGGATCGGGATCGGGGGCGGCACGGGTAGCGTGTTCGAATATTCCGGCTCGGCAATTCGTTCACTCTCGATGGAAGAGCGGATGACCATCTGCAACATGTCGATTGAAGGCGGCGCTCGGGCGGGGCTCGTCGCGCCTGACGACACGACCTATCAGTATGTGTCCGGCCGGCCGTACGCCCCGAAGGGCACGGATTGGGACCGCGCCGTTGCGTTGTGGCGGCAATTGCCGACGGATGAAGGGGCAGTGTTCGATAAACACATTTACATTGACGCGAGCGCCCTGGAACCGATGATCACGTTTGGAACGAATCCCGGCATGGGCATTCCGATTACGGCGCCGGTTCCGGACCCATCCGGTCTGAGCGATCCCCTGGAGCGGGATTCGCTTGGGAAAGCGCTCCGGTATATGGATCTGCCGGCGGGCCAATCCCTGATCGGGCATCCCGTGAACGTAGTGTTTATCGGGAGCTGCACGAATTCCCGAATTTCCGATCTTCGGGCCGCTGCGGAAATTTTCAAGGGCCGCAGGGTGAATCCGAACGTGCGGGTAATGGTTGTGCCCGGTTCGCAGCAGGTGAAGGAACAGGCCCAGGCGGAAGGCTTGGACCGCATTTTCAAAGAAGCGGGCGCCGACTGGCGGGAAGCCGGCTGCTCGATGTGTATCGCGATGAATGGTGACCAACTGCAACCTGGCGAATACAGCGTCTCGACGAGCAACCGGAATTTCGAAGGACGGCAGGGCAAAGGCGGCCGAACGTTTCTCGCCAGCCCCTTGACCGCCGCCGCAACGGCGGTTACCGGCGTCGTAACCGATGTGAGGACTCTGCTATAGAGGCTCGATATGGAAAAGTTCACAAAGTTTACCAGCCGCCTGGCGCCATTGCCGATCGACAATATCGACACGGATCAGATCATCCCAGCGCGCTTTTTGAAGACAATTTCAAAGGCCGGCTTGGGCGATCAGCTTTTTTACGATTGGCGCTACGACGCCGCGGGCAATCCGAAGCCGGATTTCCTTCTGAACCGGCCGGAGGGCCGCGCCGCGCACGTATTGCTGGCGGGCGATAACTTCGGCTGCGGCAGTTCGCGCGAACACGCGCCCTGGGCGCTGACGCAATATGGTTTTCGCGCGGTGATCAGTACGTCTTTTGCGGATATTTTTCGCGGCAATTCCCTGAAGAACTCATTTCTGCCGATCGCTGTTCCGGCGGATGCGCACAAAGCCTTGTTTGCAGCGGTTGCTGCGAATCCCGAAGCAGTTGTGACCGTGGATCTGGCGCAGCAGAGGTTGACCCTGCCTGATGGTTCTGCCGTCACGTTTCCGATCGATGCCTTCGCGAAGCAGTGCATGCTGGAAGGAGTCGACGAACTGGGGTACATCCTCCAGCAGAAACCGGCAATTGCGGCGTACGAGGCGAAGCGGGTGTTGACGGTGGATACAAGAGCGGGCGGCCTAAATCAGGGCCAGTTCTGAGCGGCATGGCGGATCCGAAGCACCTGCACCTGATCGTCGATAATTTCGTAAACCGCAATGTAGGGCCATGGTGCGAAAACCAGCTCGCGGGTGTTTTGTATACGTCCGGCACGTCCACGATTGGGCATTTTTCGGAGTGAAGCTATAGCCTCTTAGATCGTTCGGGCAACACGCTGAGCTGCTGCTGGATTGCCTTCTCGGATGCGCTCAACGATGCGGGCAAGATCATTCGCGGCATCGGTGGTCCAGCGGACACGCATTACGAGCGGAACATCCGCTCAATGCGTTCGACAACCTCGTCGTGCTCCAAGAGATCACCACGTCTGGCTGACTCGCGCCCTTGCTCTACCGCCTCGTTGAAATTGGCGTCATACTCCAAAAGGCGGTCCACGGCTTCCTCCACCACCTCTGCCGTATTCTTGCCGCTACGAACAGCAAGTTGATGAAGACGTGCTTCCTTTTCCGGGGCCAGATGTACTTCCATGCTCAGTAGTGTAGAGATCGCCAGGAAGCGTGTCAATCCACTTCGTTTGCAACAACTACTGGTTGGGAACAGCCTGTGCGCAAAACTGCGGCATCATCTCTGCTGTGAGGCGGGCATATAAAGCCATGCGCATGAGGCCGAGCTCGGCGCGGCGCTGGTCTACATCAGCCTCATCCTCGATTGGAGCTTCATGCATCGCCTCGCCAGACTTACATTCAAGCTGTGTACCATATAGCTGTTTCTTGCCCTGATCGCGCTGGGACCGGTCATACACCAGTGCATAAGAGTCTGGGTCCGCCTGCCCTGCCTCCACGTTCGCCTTAAGCTTCGGCAACACCTGCTGGCGGAATTTCGGCGCCTGGTGCTGCACCATGATCACGAAATCTTTCGCTGCCTCTACGCCAACCATTTCATAGGTAGGCACCCCATACTTTTTAAAGATCGCTTGCAGCGGCGTTGCGTTCTCCCGATCGACTCTCGTCATCTTCTTTGCATCAAATCCGGCTCGTTGTCGCACCGCCTGATCCACTTTGTACAGACGCTTTATCTCATCGCGGAGATCGGGATGACTTGGAGCGCTCCTCTTCGCTCGATTCTTTTCCTGCTCCAGGCGGTAACGGGCCTGGTAAAAAACTATGGCATCGGGCGGAACTGTCTTGTGCTTTCCGGCGTTCCTGATTGCGGGCAGAACCTGCCGTTGGAATTCAAGCGGCTGCCCAAGACTTGCCAGCAATACAAAGTCGTAGGCGGCATTATCACCTACTTCGGCGACGGTAGGCAGGCCCCTCGCTTTGAAGATTTGCCGTATTTCGGCTCGCGCGGCGTCGCCCCGATTGCCGGTTCCGGGCGATAGGACAATCTGTTGCAAACCTTCAATCTTCTTCGCGAGTGCGGGTTCTGAGGGCGGTCCGGCAGCGGCACTCGTCTGGAGCACCAGGGAAAAGATGGCCAGCAAGCGGCATTCCATTTAGGAAATCTCCAAGGTAATTGAGTACTGCGGAACCATTCTGATCAGTGCTAGCTTAAGCACGTGCGTTCTTAGGGACTGGCTTTGCGTAAACAGCGTTGCACGACAATATGGAGTAGTGAAATCCACCGGGCTTTTTTCGTCGACTACCGTTTCAAGACTCCGCGTGATGACAGTGTTTTGTGTCCTTGCTCTTGCGGGGTTCTGTGCTTTTGCCGCGCCGGACAACCCGACCCCACCCGTGCTGGTTGCCCGCAACGCCCAAGTTCGGCTTGAATTCGATTCGAAGACCCGGACCAGGGTGGTTGCCCAACTGGAGGGAAAGCGGGTCGTCCTCGGCCCGTTTTCGCCTTCGGAAACAGTGGTTGTGAATGGCAATCCAGTACAGGAGTTTGCGCTGAAGCGTCACGAAGAGCAGTCGTTTTCAGACGGACGCGGTGAGGCGAAACGGTTAAAGATCATTGCCGTCGCCGGCGGGATTGAGAAGGAAGAAATGGTCGATTCGTTTGCCAACTTCCCTAATATGCTTTTTGTGACCGTGAAGTATACGAATCGGGGCTCGCAAGCGGTGTCGGTGGAAGGCTGGACAAGTCAGGCGCATACCATTCAGGCCGGCGCCGTAAAGGACGGGACTGCTTTCTGGTCGCTCGAGAGCGGCTCCTATGAGAAGCGGCCGGATTGGGCTATCCCGCTGAAGCCAGGTTTCAATCAGCAGAATTTTCTCGGCATGAACGCCGATGATTATGGCGGCGGAACACCGGTCATTGATGTCTGGCGTCCGGATGTTGGGCTCGCAGTCGGGCATTCCGAGTTAAAGCCGGAACTTGTATCCGAACCGGTCACAATGCCCAGCGCGGACTACGCGACCGTCGCGATTGAATCCAAGCAAAAGCGAACTCTGAACCCGGGAGAAACGCTCCAGACTTTAGAGACCTTTCTCGCTGTTCATACGGGCGATTATTTCCGCCCGCTACGCGAGTACCGGCGCGTAATGATCGCCAAAGGTGTTCGCATGCAGAATCCGCCGGCAGGCGGTTTTCAGCCGATCTGGTGCGCCTGGGGCTTCGGGCGCAACTTTCAGCCAAAACAAATTGAAGATGCGCTGCCGGAAGCGCAGAAGCTCGGGATGGGCTGGGTAACGATGGACGATGGATGGCAAACAAATCTGGGTGACTGGGAACCCAACCCTCAGAAGTTTCCAAACGGCGACGCAAGCGTACGATCGCTCGTCGACAAAATTCATGCCAGAGGGATGAAGGCGCAGTTGTGGTGGGCGCCTCTAGCGGTGAGTCCCGCGAGCAATCTGGCTCATGAACACAGCGATTGGCTGTTATTGGACCCTTCCGGATCGAAACGCAAGATCAGCTACTGGAACGCCTTCTATCTCTGCCCTGCCGACCCCGATGTGGTTCGATATCACCAAAGGTTAGTGGAACGAATCTTCAAGGTGTGGGGGTTCGATGGATTAAAAATCGACGGACAGTTCCTGAACGCCGTTCCCCCCTGCACAAATCCCGCGCATCATCACAAGACACCCCTGGAATCGGTTCAGCAGCTCCCGTATTTTTTCAAAGCGATCTCCGATGCCGCGCACACCGTAAAGCCTGGGGCTCTGATTGAAGTCTGCCCGTGCGGCACGTCCTATTCGTTTTTCAGCATGCCGTATTACAACATGACCGTGGCATCCGATCCGGAAAGTTCGTGGCAGGTTCGTTCAAAAGGAAAGGCTCTGAAAGCGCTGATGGGTGACAAGCTCCCCTATTTCGGCGACCACGTCGAGCTGAGTGATGGCGGCGATGATTTTGCATCCACCCTCGGCGTGGGCGGTGTTGTTGGAACGCAGTACCGATGGCCTCCCAACGAGAAGTTACCAGCCGGTGAAAAGCGGGCTCCGAAACTGGTCCTCACTCCGGCAAAGGAGCAGATCTGGGAGAAATGGATAAAGATTTATCGCGACCACATGTTGTCGGAAGGTCAGTATCTTGGCGGCCTGTACGACATTGGCTTTGACAAACCGGAAACGCACGCCATCCGGAAAGGCGAGTCGATGTACTATGCTTTCTTTGCGCCGCAGTGGACTGGCTCCGTCAGTCTGCGCGGACTCGCCAGTAGGAGATACAAGATTGTTGACTATGTGAATGCGAAGCCGCTTGGATTCGTGAAAGGACCGGTCGGAGAGCTGCACGTCAGTTTTCAGAAATCTTTGCTCATTATGGCGAGCCCCGCCGATTAGCGGTTTTGCTTTCGGCGGCATCATGCCAAAACACTCCGAAAAGCCCTGTTTTGCGTGCTAATGTGTAGGCAGTGTCATCGCCCTTGAACTTTCACCTCGAGCATTACGAGGGGCCGCTTGACCTGCTTTTGGACCTGATACGGAAACAGCAGATCAACATCTACGACATTCCGATCGCGAAGATCACCGCTCAGTATCTGGAGTACATGCAGAAGGCGATGGAATTGGATATCGAACTCAGTTCGGAGTTCGTCTATATGGCCGCCACGCTGATCCACATCAAGAGCAAGCTGCTGCTACCAACCGATCCGGAACTCCAGAAGATGGCCCCGGAAGAGGATCCGCGAAAGGAACTTGTCGACCGGCTAATCGAACATGAACGTTTCAAGAACGCGGCGGAGATGCTGCAGCAAAAGCGAGTCATTGAGGATGCTACCTGGTCGAACCCCCAGATGGAGAGTTTCCTTGCCGAGAGCGAAGGACCCGGCCTGGCGGTTGGCATCTTTGATCTGGTAAAGACGTTCCAGGGCGTACTGGACCGGGCCAAGAATCGCCCTCTTTATGAGATCGGCAAAGAATCGGTCAGCGTTCCGGACATGATTGAGTTCCTGCGCGACCAACTTCGGAGCTCGCGGCGACACGACGCTCTGTCCGCGACACAGCTCTTCGAGCGCCAGCGCAGTCGCCGCGCGATGATCTGCCTGTTCCTGGCGATCCTGGAGCTCGTAAAGGTGCAGGCAGTCCAGCTCACTCAGGGGGAGGCGTTTGGAGACATCGGTTTGTGCCGCGGACCGGGCTTCGATTCATCCAATGAGGCGGCCGAGGCCCTTGCTGCGGTAGAACAGGAATATCACTGACGAAAGCATGAACGAAGTAGATCACGTCCTCGAGACAACCCTCACTGCGCAAACGGAAGGCGAGTCGAATGAAGAGGATATTGTTGTCGCGGAAGCGCTCACAGAACCCGCTGCGGAAATCGAGAGCTGCGCTGCTCTTAAGGCGGTGATCGAAGCAGCCATATACATTACCGATGAACCTTTGACACCAGAACAGATTGCGTCTGCCGTCGAGCAGCCGGTTGAGCGGGTCAGGGAGATTCTGGCTCAACTGGTGGCCGAGTACGCAGCTCCGGATCGCGGGCTTTCGGTTCGCGAGCTTGCCGGCGGATTCAAGATGGCAACCAAGCCCGAGTATCACGAACCGATCCGGCGTTTCGTCAAGAATCTTCAACCACCGCTGAAGATGTCGCTCGCAGCGCTGGAAACGCTGGCTGTGATCGCTTACAAGCAGCCCATCACGGCGCCTGAGATTCTGGACATCCGCGGCGTCCAGGGTGCGGGCGTGCTGAAGACTCTGCTGGATCGAAAGCTGATCGCGGCAGCCGGACGCAAGAACGTTCTCGGCAAACCGATCATGTACAAAACTACGCGAGAGTTTCTCGTCCAGTTTGGGCTGAACTCGCTGGCGGAACTTCCTACCTTGAAGGAATTCGAAGAACTCGGGCGGTTCGCTTTGACCGACTCTGAGGAGACGGCCCCAGCGCAAGTTCCGCAAGAGGGCGGTGAGGAACCTGCGGCGCAGCAACTAACGATCGAGGAGCAGCCGGCCGCCGCGGAACCACAGGAAACCGATGGCTGAGGAGCGCCTTCAAAAGATACTTGCGCATGCAGGCATCGCCAGCCGCCGCAGGGCCGAGGAGCTGATTACTGCGGGCCGCGTTTCCGTGAACGGCGCGACTGTTACCGAACTCGGTTCAAAAGCGGATCCGGCCACCGACAGAGTAAAAGTAGATGGGCGCGTGCTCAGCGCGCCCAAACATCATCTGTATCTCGCCCTCAACAAACCCAAGAATTGTGTCAGTACGGTTCGCGATCCGCAGGGGCGGGAAACCGTGCTGTCGTTCTTCAAGGGATTGCGGGAGCGAATTTATCCGGTGGGCCGGTTGGACTACGCAAGCGAAGGCCTCTTGCTGCTGACGAACGACGGAGACTTTGCGAACCATCTTATGTCGCCGGCCAGCCACGTTACCAAGACCTATCTGGTAAAGGTCAACGGCGCGCTTACCACGGAGCAGGAAGAACAGTTCCGGCGCGGCATTCCGATGCACGGCCGCCGCACCGCGCCCGCCGGTCTCAAGCTTATCCGCAAAGGCGAAAACCCATGGTATGAAGTCCGCCTGGTGGAGGGCCGGCAAAACCAGATCCGCATCATGTTCAAACATTTTGGGCGGTTGGTGGAGAAGTTGAAGCGAGTCAAAATCGGTTTTCTGGATTTGGGCGATTTAAAGCCGGGCGCCTACCGCACGCTTACGAACGCCGAAGTGGCCAGATTCCGCAAGCTGATGCATCTCGCGTCCCCCGTGGATGGTGCGAGGATGAAGTCGTGATGAGCGATCGGGAAATGGCCCAAGTACTCCGATCCGCAAAGACAATCGCGGTAGTCGGTCTATCGAGCAATCCGTTGCGGGCGAGCAATGGAGTGTCCCGATTTCTTCAGCGGCAGGGGTTTCGAATCATCCCCGTGAACCCGAACGAGCGGGAAGTTCTGGGCGAGCGCGCCTATCCGTCAGTCAAGGATGTTCCCGATGAGATTGACATTGTGAACGTTTTCCGAAGGCCGTCCGGAGTGCCGGAAGTGGTAGATGATGTGTTGCAGAAGAGAGCCCGCTGCTTGTGGATGCAGGAGGGTGTTATTAACGAAGCGGCTGCACGACGCGCGGAGGCTGCTGGGATTCCGGTTGTAATGGACCGCTGTATCCTGAAAGAACTCGCCCGGCTTCTGCCTTGATTTCGACATGCATGTGTTCTCCCGCCGGCTGACCGCGGCCGCTGCGTTTGGGTTTCTGGTTCTGGCGTTGACCGGATGCGGAAACGACTCGCCTCCAGTGCTTGGTGAAGCCTATGTCGCGCCAGCTACATTGAATCTACGCCGTCAGCTCACGCAGAAGAACAGCGCAGTAGCCATACTGCGGCACGGAGAGCGGGTCGATATTATCGATGTGCGCCGCCGGTTCGTCAAAGTTCGCACCGGGAAAGGCGCCGAGGGATGGGTGGATTCGATTGAGCTACTCAGCCCCGAAGACATGATCCGGGTACGGCAGGAACGTGAGGACGCATTGACGCTTCCCTCCGAAGGGTCCGCGACGCCTTACGAGACGCTCAACATTCACATCGAACCAAGCCGCAAATCCCCGGCATTCGCTCAAATCCTGGAAGGCGATTCCGTCAGTATTCTCGCGTATAAACTTGCTCCCAAACTAAGTGGACCCGTGAAGCCGCCATCGCTGATCCTGGATCGTCCGCAACCGCCGTCGCGCAGACATCGAAGCGCCCATGCGGGAAGAACAAGGTCTCAGCTTCCGCCTCCCCCTGCTCCCCCTAAGCCTCCCGCCAATTGGCAAGAGCTTTCAGCCGAACGAATCGACGGCACTGAGAGCACCGCCGACTTGAAAGAGAAGAAGGATCAGCAGGCTGCTGAAAAGAAGGCTGAGGAGGTCAAAAAGCATGTCATTCTCGAAGATTGGGCGTTGATCCGGACCAAGAGTCACCAGGTGGGCTGGGTGCTGTTCCGCAACCTGATGATCTCCATCCCGGACGAAGTAGCCCAATATGCGGAGGGCAAGCGCATAACGTCGTACTTCTCTCTCGGAGATGTCAACGATTCCGACAAAGGCCTGAAGCACAATTGGCTATGGACCACTTCCTCGGCGGCGGTGCCGTACGATTTTGACGGCTGGCGGGTATTTTTGTGGAACAGGCGACGGCACCGGTATGAGACTTCCTATCGCCAGCGCGATGTGGAGGGTTATTTCCCGGTTCACGTGGACGCTCCGACCTCCAGCGAAGCGGAACGAACGTTTGAGCTGATCACCAAAGATGACGACGGGGCGTTTCGAAAACGGGCGTACGCGTTCGATGGCGTGCGCGTACATTTAACAACTACTGAAAACTACAACCCTGCGGCAGCCAGAAAAAACAAACCTGGCGGAACCGAGCCTTCAAAGTTGCGGACCCGATCATCCAAGACAGGGTGGCTTGCCCGCCACTGGCAGGCGCTAAAACAGCGCTTGTCGGGTGCAAGATGAACCTGCCTTCGCGCGCTACACCTCGATGATCTGCCCGGCGACCTCAAGCTTGTCCATGGCAAGGAATTGCCGTACGTGCGGGTGCTGGCACTTGTCAAGCTCCGAGACCGGTCCAAAGTAGATGGCTTCGCCTTTGTAGAGAAACATGACGGAATCCGCGACCTTGTACATCAGGTCCAGATCGTGTGTGACCACCACGCCGGTAAGCCCCAATTGCTTCTTTAGCCGGAGCATCAGATTGCTTAGATCGTCAGACATGATGGGATCTACCATCGTAGTGGGCTCATCGTAGAGGATGCATTCGGGCTGTGCTGCCAGCGCGCGGGCAATTGCGACGGCTCGCTTATAGCCGGTTGAGAGATCGGCCGGGTACAGATCTCTCACATGAGCCAGATCCACCATTTTCAACAGGCCGTTGACCACGTCTTCTTTGTTCTTCTCGTTGTAATCCTCGCGAAGCTCCAGTGAGAAGAGGATATTCTCGCCAACCGTAAGTGAATCGAACAGCGCGCCGGATTGGAATACCATCGTGACCTTCCTGCGGATGGCTCGCAATTCCGCTTCAGTCATGCGCGTGATGTCGGTATATCCGACGATGATCTCACCTTTATCCGCCTTGAGGAAACCCATGATGAGGTTCAGGCTGACTGACTTGCCCACGCCGCTGCGGCCGATAATAGCGAGCGTCTTACCGGCATCGACGTAAAAGTTTACGTCCTGCAGGACAGGATGGTCGAAGGCTTTATCGACATGCCGGAATTCGAGGTAATGAGGAAATTCGTCGGCGGCCATCTATAGAGTCCGCCAAATATTCCAGTCCTCAGGTGTATTCACGTTGTGAAGCGGCGCCGGCATTTTGACCGTTGCGGCATCCCATTCGCTCAGCAGATCCAGCAGCTTGAGCCTTCGGGCAGCCAAGGCACTCTGCACCATGGACAGGCACGCGCGCCGGTATATGGCGCATAAAGGGTGAACAACACCGTTTACATCTTCAGCGGCAACACAAAGCGCCCTAGACCACTCAGCGGCCGACAGCAGCATTTCAAGCCATTCGCTCGCAAGCCCTGGCATGTCACATGCCGTAATCAAATTCAGTTCAGCCTTGGTTGAAGCAAGCGCGGCCTCGACGCCTGATAATGGCCCCAGGCCGGGATGCAGATCGGCGATGCACCCGAATGGCAAATCGGAATATTTGACAGGATCACCAACCAAGACAACATTTCCGGCGACTTTCGCGACCTTAGCGGCCACATCTTCTACGAGCAGATGGGAATGGAGCGTCAGACGCGCTTTATCGCGGCCCATACGCGAACTCTGTCCGCCGACGAGCACGAAGCCTGCCGCGCGCATGCCCAAATAGTAGCATTGGCTTGTTTGAATTCCGGATATAATCAAAGACAAACGTCTGCTTTTTCATATGTTTAATTCGGGGGAGCGGTTTTATTTGCGCGCTCGCTAGCCTGGCAGCCAAGCGGCGCTTGGTCAACACAGACAAGAAATCGCCCAGTCGCCGCGCGTGCGTTGCCGGGCGGTTCCTCAGGAGATTGCCTGCCATGCTTGGTGTCCACCGCCGCATTGTCATTTCCGCCGCGGTGATGCTCACTCCATCCGTGTCGCAAATGGCAGGAGGGCAAACTGCGCAGCCCCGCGTCGAGGCCATTCGCTTCTGGTCGTTTGGCGACGTTACCCGGATAGCGATCCAAACCCACGGTGAATATAAGCTGTTTTCGGACCAGATTCAGAATCCCGCACGGCTCTATTTCGACCTGAGCGGGCTGCGTCCGCCCGCTACGATTCACCACGGCATGCAGACGATACCGGTCAACGACCGCCGTGTAAAGGAGATTCGCGTAGCGGAAGTCAGTCCCGGAAAAACGCGCATCGTATTCGATCTGGAGGGCCCGGCGGAGGTGGTTTCTTCCCAACTGGTCAATCCGGACCGGCTCATGATAGAAATCCGGCCGAAAGCGGGCGACGCACCGGCGCTTTCCGTAACGCACAGTGTGACGGGATCGGAAAAGATCGATCTCTCCACCACCGGCAAAGCCGGCGATCCCCTGGAGCCGTCGAACTCGCGCCCACTGCCTGCCCCGGAACCGGCTTCAGTAACGCCGGCGGTTCCACCTATCGTTGGGATCCCGATAGAGGAAAAGAAACCCGAACCGATTCTGCCCGAAAAGAAGCGCCGCCAAGGCCTGGAAGAGTTTTCGCGTGATGAAGCCGCGCGCACAAGCCTGACTAAGCCGATCGGCATAGCCTCCCCCGCGAAAAGAGACAGCAGCGGCGACCGGTCTCTGGTTCGGGTATTCGGTCTGAAGCTCGGCCGGGTGGTGATCGACGCCGGGCACGGCGGTCACGACACCGGGACGATCGGGCCGCACGGCCTGATGGAAAAGGATCTTGTGCTGGATGTGGCGCTTCGTTTGGGCAAGCTCATCAGCAAGCAACTGGGAGCTGAAGTAGTGTACACACGATCCACCGATGTTTTCATTCCACTCGAGGAACGGACTAAGATCGCCAATGACGATAAGGCGGATCTGTTCATCTCAATTCACGCGAACTCTTCTCCTGAAGCGAACGCGACCGGCGTGGAGACGTACTATTTCAACTTGACATCCGATAAGCGCGGCCTGGATCTCGCCAGCCGTGAGAACGCCACATCGACGAGTTCCATTTCCGATCTGAACGATCTGCTGCACCAGGCTATGCTGCAGACGAAGGTGGAGGAATCGCGGGAATTCGCTCAAAAGGTGCAATCTTCCCTCTGGACTGCTTCCCGAAGACTCAACAGCCGGTCGAAGGATCGAGGCGTCCGGCAGGCTCCTTTCGTTGTGCTGATCGGCGCAACGATGCCGTCCATTCTGGCGGAAATCGGGTTTGTCTCGAATCCGCACGATGAGCGCCTGCTTCGGAGAAGCGATCAGCGCCAGAGGATTGCGGAGGCTCTTTTCAAAGGCGTATCGCGCTACGCCGACACCCTGAGTCATACGCAGCTTGCGCGCGCCGCTTCCCAGAGTGCAAAGGCTGACGAACGCGGGGCGCCCTAGTCGATCTTAATCACGTCCAGCTACTTCGCGGCAGATGCCGCGTTGGCTGCTCCGGACAAAGCTTGTAAGTTCGTAAATGTGAGGTCCGGGCAGTTCCGTTTCGATTCGGGCCAGCGATTCTTCCTGCTTTAACCCTGAACGGTACAAAAGCCGGTACGCGGTTTTAATCGTTCTGATTTCCTCCAGCGTGAAACCCGCGCGCTTCAGTCCAACCATGTTGACTCCCTTCGCCGCGACATTGAAATCCGAATAGAGAAAAAAGGGCGGAAGGTCGCTATTCACGCGGGTGTTTCCGCCGATCATTGCAAGCCGCCCGATTTTCGAGTATTGATGGATTACGACCCCGCCAGAGATAAATGCCTGGCTTGCGATCTCTACATATCCCGCAACCAGGGCGCAGCTTGCGACCACGATATTGTCGCCCAGCACGCAATTATGAGCAATGTGGCCCGAGGTCATGATGTAGTTGCCATTTCCGATGCGCGTTTCCGATTCCGGCTGGGTTCCGCGCGAGATGGTGTAATGCTCGCGGATCTTGTTGCGATCGCCGATTATGAGATAGCTTCGTTCGCCGCTGAAGCCCTTGTCCAGCGGGTCCGTTCCGAGCACCGTACCCGCCGAAATTTCGTTCTCATCGCCGATAGTGGTCCAACGCTTGATGTAAACATACGGCTCAAGAACGCAGTTTGCGCCGATGACAACGTCACGCTCGATAACGCAAAACTCTCCGATACGCGTCCCTGGGCCGATGACCGCGTGGGCGTCAACCCGTGCGGTAGGCGCGATGTTTGCAGAAGGAGCGGCGGCCATAAATGCTAAGTATGGAGGATGCCACTTAGCGTTGCTGAACTTGCCCGGATTTGCAGCGGCACAGCCGAGGGCGATATGGAACGCCTCATCAGTAGCGCGAATACGCTTGAGTGCGCCACGCCGCATGATCTCGCCTTCGCCGCAAGTCAGAAGGCAATGCCGGCCGCGTTGAAGTCGCAAGCCGGCTGTCTGTTGATCCCACAGGAATTTGAAGTTCGCGATCGCACCTCCATTCGAGTAAAGGAGCCGCGCGCCGCCTTCGCACGGGCGCTGTCCGCGTTGTACCCTCGTAAGCGGCCTTCAGGATTCGTCCATCCGACGGCAATCATCGCTAAAACCGCAAAGATTGCGGCTGACTGCTTTATCGGTCCCTATGTAATCGTTGGCGAACACAATGAGATCGGCGGCGGTTCGTACATCGGAAACGGCTGCAGTCTGGGCGACCACGTCCTGATCGGCCCGGAGTGCATGATCCATCCCAATGTGACGATCTACGACGGCGTGCGGATTGGAGCCCGGACGATCGTTCATTCCGGCTCCGTTATCGGCGCAGACGGCTTCGGGTTCACCTTAATGGGCGATCACTATGAGAAATTTCCGCAAGTGGGTACGGTGGAGATCGGCGATGACGTAGAGATCGGCGCCAACTGCTGCATTGATCGTGCCGCACTGGGCGCTACGCGCATCGGCAATGGGGTCAAGCTCGACAATCTTGTTCATATAGCGCATAACTGCGCAATCGGACAGCACGTGGTGGTTGCCGCGCAAACGGGATTCTCAGGCAGCGTGTCAGTCGGCGATTACGCAGCCATTGGCGGCCAGGCCGGCATCGGCGAAAAGGCGCGCATTGAAGCCAGAGCAATCGTCGGTGGGAAAGCGGGCATTCTTACGTCCAAAAAGGTCAGCGCCGGGGAACCGGTGTGGGGAATACCCGCACGTCCGCTTCGCCAGCACTTGAGAAATCTAGCCTATCTGAATCGCCTGCCTGAACTCACTGAAGAGATCAACGAACTCAAGCGGAGGCTGCTGGCATCGGAAACCCAGCACGAGCAGGGCCATTCCTGATTTGCAGCGGATCTCTTCTGCCTGACTTGGCGCTTTGCTCCAGAATTCGATTGGCCTGGGCAACCATTGATCGGATCCGCTCCAGTTGCGTGCACGCCTGGTCGTCTATACACGTCAACTCCAAAAAGTACGCTAGCGAATCGATCGCGCCGAGAGGCTGGCGGATGTCATGTATCAGTTCCTCGAGGAAAGCAAGGTCAACACCTGCAGTCGCATTTTGACGGGCCCTAACTTCGTCAGGAGCAAGAGAGACTTCTTGCTGAGAAACAGTGAACTGGGTTCCGGCTTCGTTCATTGTCACGCGCGGAGATTCCAGACTACCATTCGACAAAACTGGAATCGCTTCGACCGTCTGATTGTGCGCCCTATGCGCCGCCTGAGTCAATAGACTTCAGCATTAAACTTCGAGTACTTTTTTTCCGTTCCCCGCGGAGGCAGTCCTGGTACTTCGATATGGTATTCTCAGGACGTAAAATATTGGCGATGGGCCTGTGGCGCAGTTGGGAGCGCGCTTCCATGGCATGGAAGAGGTCGAGAGTTCGAATCTCTCCAGGTCCACCAGATCAAACTCTCCGGAGCTTCACGCTCTGGACTGCGTGATTTTCGTCCTTCTCCAGAATCAGGTGGGCGCGTTCGCGAGTCGGCTGGATATTTTCCACAAGATTTGCAAGGTTAATCTCTCTCCAGATATTGCGGGCTACCTCGATGGCGTCAGCCGCGGATAAGGCGGCATAACGATGAAAGTAGCTCGCCTCGCTTTGAAAAACGGTCTCGCGCAGGCGAAGGAATCGCGCAATGTACCAGTGCTCCACCGTTGCGGCATCAGCGTCCAGGTAAATTGAGAAATCAAAAAAGTCCGATACAAACACTCGTGACGCGTTCCGCGCGGAAGCAGGAGATTGCAGGACGTTGAGGCCCTCGAGAATGAGAATGTCGGGCTGTTGGATGCTCTGCGCCGCGTCCGCAACGATATCGTAATGCAGATGTGAATAGATCGGCGCCGATACCAGTGGCAGCCCGGCCTTAATATCGGCCAGAAAGCGGAGGAGGAGGCGCTGGTTGTAGCTCTCGGGAAAACCTTTGCGCCTCATCAGCCCGCGTGTTTCGAGAATGCGATTCGGATAGAGGAATCCATCCGTTGTGACGAGATCCACGGATGGGTGGTCGGGCCAGCGCGCGAGGCTGGCTCGGAGGACGCGCGAAAATGTGCTCTTCCCAACCGCTACGCTGCCGGCGATGCCAATAATGTAGGGGACCTTGTGCGGATTTGGCGAGCCAATGAATTGCTGCCGCGCCTGGTAGAGGTGCTGCACGGCGGCGACGTGCAGGTTCAGCAGCCGCGAGAGCGGAATGTAGATCTCCTCCACTTCGCGCAGATTGACCTGTTCATTGATGCCGCGTAAGGAAGCGAGTTCCGCTTCGTCCAGTAAGAGCGGCGTATTTGCGCGAAGCGCCTTCCAACTGTCGCGATCGAAGTTCAAGTACCGGCTGATAGGCGCGGGCGGTGCAACGGTGGTTAGCTCCAAGCTGGCCTCTGGCAGATGCTTTTATATTGCCAGCCCGGGATTTGAGGTTGGAGCGGCTGAGGCCCTGAAAATTCGTCTACCCGGCTGACCGGCGGAAGAAAACAATGTGCTGCCAGGGGAGCGTATCTACGACCTTCTCGAAGGAGTAGCCTTCCGGGACTACTTCTTCCTTCACTTCCTCAAGGCTCATCTTATGCTCGGGGCGAATGGGCACGGCCGGGTCTTCTTTGCGAAATTCGAGCAGCACAAGCCGGCCATCCGGCTTGAGGCAATCGCGAATGCGTTCCAGCATCCGCTGCGGTCGCGAAAACTCGTGGTAAACATCAACCAGCACAACCAGGTCGAATTTCCCCACCGGGAGTCTCGGATCGGATTCCGTACCGAGCACAGTGACAATATTTCCTACCTGTTGCGCGGCCGCATTGGCCCGGAGCTTCTCCAGCATCCCCGGCTGGATATCGTTTGCATACACCACCCCTCCGGGGGCCACATGCTTCGCCATTCGAATGCTGTAGAAGCCGGTCCCGGCTCCAACGTCGGCGACGATCATCCCCGGTTTAAGATTGAATTCAGCGATGGCTTTTTCCGGTTGCTCTTCCCGTTCCCGCTCTTCCCTGTCGAGCCAGTCCGCACCGCTGAGGCCCATCACCGGCGCAATACGGCGGCCCGTGATCGGATGAACCGACTGTCCACGCGTGCGCATGGGTAGCAGACCGAAAGCCAGAAAACAGAGTCCGGCCGTCAAGAGCCGGCGCCTGATCGGAATGGAATGTCTGTACGAGAGCAAAGGTCTGTGATCCCTACCGGAAGAACCGGCGAACGAGCTAGCGACTATTTACGGCCAAACGGCCAGGCTTTGGATGCGCATCGCCCATCCCTCGTTGCTTTAGTGGCGGCTGCGCTCGCGTTTCTCATCGCGCCCGAAAACACAACCGCAGCACCGGGCAACACCCTGGCGATATTGGGGGCGGGTGTCCAATCGTCTGAAGACGGCCCCTTTGTCAGCACGGATTACCAGTTTCTTCCTGGAGATTTTGTTTATTTCACCCTTCAGATCGCGGGATACCGGGCCAACACGAACGATCAGTACGCGACGCGTAAGATCGCGCTTTCATGGGAAGTCACACCCGAGGATGCAAATGGTGTTCCGCTGACGAAGCCGGATAAGGGCACTATTGAAACCACACTGCATCCCGAAGACAAGAACTGGACGCCGAAGCGGCGGGCATCTTTTCTGATTCCTTCGTTTGTCGGGGCCGGGAAGTTTCACGTCCATGCGGCAGTGAAGGATCTGATCGCCGGCGCAACGGCTTCGGCGGACTTCCCTTTTGAAATCGGCGGCGTTCACATCAAACCGTCCTCAACTATCGCGGTTGAAAATTTCGGGTTTCTGCGCAAGCAGAACGACAGGCAGGCGCTCGAAGTGCCGGCATTCAGCCCCGGCGATACGGTATTCGGACGGTTTGATATCACCGGCTTTCACTATG
Source organism: Bryobacteraceae bacterium (assembly GCA_025980435.1). GTDB lineage: Bacteria > Acidobacteriota > Terriglobia > Bryobacterales > Bryobacteraceae > Bog-105. The sequence continues at coordinate 3,849 of JAICXK010000026.1, read as the reverse complement.
GATCCGGGAACCAATATCATGTCGCGTATGGGCTTACCGTGTTACGACCGGACGGCAAAGTTTTTCTGAATCAACCGAACGCGGCGCAAGTGCAGGAGGCGAGCTTCTATCCCGCTCAGTTTGTTCCCGGCAATATCACGGTCACCACGCCGCCGAACAGCGCCAAGGGTCAATATGTTCTCACCCTGACCGTGCGCGATCTGGTGTCCAACCAGAGTTTTGAAATGAAGCAGGCGTTCAGCATCGAGTAGAGTGCCCGCTTATTTTCCCTGCTCCATAATCACGGTTCCGCCCGTGCCTCGGTGGAATCTTTTTGTCTCCCGGAAGCCTAACCCGCGAAAGTAGGAAGCAGCGTTTTCCCGATCGTACGTTCCGACATAGGGATGGATGGCAATGATCACTCTTTGATGAAAAAAGTTCAGGCATTCGTGAGATGCCAACTGTGGCCGGAAGAGCACGAACAGGTCTTTAGAGAGTCCTTCCGACAGGAACACGATGCACGAACTGTCTGTCAATTCATCGGAAATAGTCGCGGCTTGTGCTTGTACGTCCTCATCTTGGGACGTCCAGTATCCGGCGTTCACAGGAAGGCAGCACAGGATTAGCAGAACGCCGATGCCGGTGCACACGACGCGTCTCACCCGGTCGGCTGACAGCGATTCGAGCGCGGCAAAAAACAGAAGAATCAGGCCTGGCGCCGCCCAAAGTATCTGCCCGGCGGCGGCCGAAGTGAGAATTCCGCCGCCGGCAGCAAAGAGAAATATCCGCTTGGACAGGCCGCGGGTCGCGCTCAGGAAAGTCGACCACAATCCGATGAAAGCTCCTATAAACAGGAGCCCGAGCAAGATGTACCCAAAGACGGAAATGGGCGGAGGCCCTCCCGGGCGCGAGATCCAGTTCTGACTCACCTGTGGATGGGCCCAGAAGTAGTAAGGCAGAAAGAGGAGAGGAGGGGCAGCGGTGGCCGGCAGGGCGAACCAGATCACTCGCCTTTCGTGCGCGCGGTTGACGAAGCGGAGCAGGAAGAGAAGCTGACCGATTGCCGGCAGGAACGAAAACGGCTCGGTGTAGATACCGATCGTTAAAGCCGCTCCGTACAGAACCGAGTGCCTGGCTGAAGGTGTGCGGAGCAGACGAAAAAAAAGCAGAATTTCGACAATCGTAAAGAATAGTGCCTGCTCGAAGCCTCGCGCGTCGGTTGCCACACGATAGTGAAATGGGAGAAGCATGAAAGCCACGATCGCGAGCTCCGGACGTTTAATTGGAATGTCCCTAAGGAGCTTATACAGCAGGATGCAGGCGGCAGCCGCAAATAGGAGCGAGGGGAATCGGACGGCCAGACGTGCGTGATGCCAGACAAGCAAGAACGGAAGTTGCGCGAAGTAGCTCAAGGGAGCCGAGCCCGGCGTCTGAGCGATCCAGCCGATCATGCGGCTCCACGAAAAATCCCACGCGGCGAGGGCTTGTAAAATCTCCGGAATACGAAGCGGCAGAACCAGATCCGTTACCAGGAGCAGCAGCAGGTAGCAGGCCAGCAGCAGCCCGCGCTTTGAATAGCGCAGCATCTTAATATTCGCCGGCAAGCCGCCTGATTCTGCGAATCCCTTCGGTAAATGTTTCTTCAGGCGTGATCAGACTGACCACGGCGTACGGCTCGGAAGCCATGTCGAAGAAGTAGCCGGGCTGGACCGCGACGTTCTCCTCCTGTAAAAGGCGGGTAGCCCAGATCTCCTCAGAACTGATGTGGGGAAGCTGAAGGATAGCCGACCAGCCGCCTTCCGACTGGAGGACATGCACAGGCTGTCCGGTTAGCTCGGTTTTCAAGGCGCGTAGATTTGCAGCGATGGTCTGCCTCAGTTTCCGCCTGTTTTCTTTCCCTATCTTGAGTAATTCCGGTAAGGCGGCTTGGACCGGGGAACTCACTGATAAGTAGGTGTCAAGAAGCAGCTCCAGGCGTTCACAAGCAGATTCTCTTTGCGCCGCCGAGCCGCTGGTTACGATCCATCCTAACTTCATTTGAGGCATCGCAGCCATCTTGGAGAGCCCGTTCAAGCAAAACGTAAGAATAGAATCCTGACCGGCGAGCGTCGGCACTCGAAGAGCATCCTCCTGGAATGGATAGTCCATAAATACCTCATCCGAGATGATCGCGATATCGCGGTCCAGGGTCAGATCCAGGAGTTGTACAAGTTCCGCGGCCTTCACAAATGAACCCGTGGGGTTGTTCGGGTTTACAACGATAATCGCTCGTGATTGCGGTGAAAGACTTTTACGCAGACTGTGGAAATCGATGAACCAACTGCCGTCGTATGCCAGGCGGTATGGAACGGTACGCACACACTCCAGCGCTGCTAGATATTCAAACAGCGGATAGGACGGTACAGGGACCAGCACTTCGTCGCCGGCATTGCACAACAATTTGAACAGCATCGCGTAGGCTTCGCTGCTGCTGGCGGTAAGCGCAATTTGGCGGGGCGTCAGCGCAACGCCGTAGGTCCCGTAAAGCCGCGCGATTTCATTTCTCGCCGATTCGGCCCCAAGAGGATGCGGGCGATAGGTCAGGTCCGCAATAGAAGCACACGCCTCTCCGATTTGCGCGTGAGGATATGGCGAAAGAACTTCCGTTGGGTTCGAAATGGTGAGATCCAGAACTGGATCGCCTGCTCTGCGCTTCCCGTCGATCAGACGCGTGAAGGAATTTGGGGAGAAGGACCAGGGCAGCCGCCGAGAGTACAAGGACAAGAATACCCTGTAACGGCTGCCCAGAATTCGCGCATGGTTGGGGAGGTACTAGCGCGAAAAAAGAAACCCGAGAGGCGCGCCGCCGCCCAAAGCAACGCGCCTCCACTCGGCACCGGAGCCCACCAGTGCCGGGCCACGTCCGCCGTAATACGCCGTAAGCTGCCCGTCCGCCGGCGCATGACCACACCAGCGGAGTCGCGTCTGCCCAGAACGCGCAGGAACCGTACAGCTAGCGAACGTGGAAATTCAAAGACTGGACCCGGCTCTTCGTGTTCGGCGCGGCTGTAAAGACCGTCCGCTCCACGCAAGAGCCGCCGTCAAGCACGAGCGCCGGCTCGAGCACTTGACTCTCAAACTTTTCAACCTGATCCGCCGAGAGGATCGGCTTTAAACTCGACATGACCTGCTGGGCCGAGATAGAGGTGAGCGCTGCCCCGGTTATCAATCCGGACGGAATCTGGTACTTCGATGATCCGAGCACAGCCAGCACACCGGATAACGAGTTCAACGCCACTCCGAAAATAGTCGCGGCGCTGCGATTCTGGTTGCGCAGAATAGCTGCCAGCATGATTTGGCGTCCAATCGGCTGCAGAGAGGAATTCGATTCGGCCAGGGCCTGATAGATGGCGCTGCTGACCACCGATTGCCTTTTGTCCGTAATGTTGCAAATACTAAGGTCATAGGCACTGATCCCTTTGGGCAACTTTCCATAGTTTTGCCGAAGCAGGTCCGCCGGAACGGCAGTTCCCGTGACTACGAACGTTTCTTGTGCCTGGCAAATCGTGCCGACAGCGACCAGACCCGTCAGCACCAGGCCAAGAATCCGCATCCAATCTCCTTGTCATCGCCGGCCTGCGCTTACGTGCCGTGCAGACCTGATTCAGAAATACAGGGCGCAAGTCGCGGCCAAGGGTCAATTTCTCGCGAAGTCATTGAAATTGGAAGACAAACATTTTTTTTAAACTTGCGTGACCGACTTGCAAAAAGATCGGAAGATAGGCGGGCAGGGGTGTTGACAGGAGGAGATTGGCTGTGGGTTACGGCAACTGGCGTGAAGCGGGAGACATTTTGCGTGAAGAAGCAGAAACTGGACACGCCGCGACGGCG
>JAICXK010000223.1 GCA_025980435.1 Bryobacteraceae bacterium | reverse complement strand
ATCATGAAAATCGCAGTAATTGGCGGTACCGGACTGATTGGATCAAAGCTTGTCAAAAAGCTTCGCGAGCACGGGCAAGAAGTAGTAGCGGCATCGCCCGCTTCCGGCGTCAACTCCATCACCGGCGAGGGACTCGCGGATGCGCTGAAGGGCGCCTCCGTGGCGGTCGATGTAACGAACTCCCCTTCATGGGAGGATGCGGCAGTGCTGAATTTCTTCGAGACATCAACCCGTAACCTCCTGAAGTATGAAAGGGCCGCGGGCGTGGGACATCACGTCGCGTTGTCGGTCGTAGGAACAGAACGTCTGCTCGAAAGCGGTTTCTTCCGCGCAAAAATTGCGCAGGAGAACTTGATCAAAGCCTCCTCAATCCCGTACTCAATCGTCCGGGCGACGCAGTTCTTTGAGTTCGTAGACAAGATCGCCGATCTGTCCACGGAGGGCAACAAGGTACGCCTGCCTCCGGTACTCATCCAGCCTATGGCAGCCGATGATGTCGCCAGTGCGTTCGTCGGAGTCGCAATGGGCTCACCTGTGAATGGCACGGTTGAAATGGGGGGCCCCGAACAGTTTCGCCTGGACGAACTCATCCGGCGGGACCTGGCTGCGCGCAAGGATCCGCGCGAGGTAATCTCCGACTCTCATGGGCGCTACTACGGGATCGCAGTGGGCGAGAGGACACTGGTCCCTAACGACGACGCGCGACTCGGCGAGACACGCTTCGAGGACTGGCTGCACGGCCAGCCAAGCGAAAAACGAACAGAGGCGAAAGCAGCAACGAGCAAGTAGAGATAACCTCCTGCCATAAAATTGACGTCCGGAGACAGCTTTGCCCGCAAATCCTCTTCGCGTGGTGATTGTTGGCGGTGGCTTCGGCGGGCTTTATGCCGCACGCGCCCTAGCCGGTTCTCCCGCGGCCGTGGACAAATCCGGGCGAGTCATTGTTAATCCCGATTTGTCGATACCTGGTCACCCGGAAGTGTTTGCTATCGGCGATACAGCTCACGTTGTCGCCCCGGCGCGGAATCTGCTTGGCATCAGGGAAAAGGATCCAATGCTACTGCCGGGCGTTGCGCAGCCCGCAATTCAGGAAGGCAGATACGTCGCCCGGATCATTCGCCGCCGCGTGCTTGCGCTCAAGCCGCCGCGACCCTTCTGGTATTGGGATAAGGGTGATCTCGCCATTGTCGGCCGTGTAGTCAGTTTGAACAGTCAAGGCTGCTCCCTGGCGGTCGCGGCTCGGTAAGCTGCTGAAAAGGTGAGCCGAAACTTCGCTAAGCGAAAACGCGATCGAAGAGCTGCCGCATTTTTTGCTGGAGTTCGAGGAGACGCGTATCCAGAGCATCGGCGGTCAAGCGCTCACCAGTCCAGCGGTGCATCAGCTCGATAATCATTTGCCGCTGGTCCGGCGCAGCCGGAATTCTTTCTTCCGCGCGGCCCCTGACGACGCGCACGGCATGATCCAGAGCGCGAAAGTGTTTTGTAGCCTGCTGGAGAAACTCGGCGTCGCTGCGTTCCAGGTGGCCCATTTTTTCGACGATATCGATGCGCTCGGGTGTGTTCAGGCTCTTGAAGAACATGCCGGCGCCCTTGAGCCGTAAATACATCAGTATGAAATCGGCATCGTAGTAGCTGCCCTCGGCGGCTTTGAGGGGCGTAATCTGGCCCTGTTCGCGCTGCAGACGCATGCGCATCTGTCGCAGCTCATGCTTCGATCTTCCGCCCTGGCCGTAGCGACGCCAGTCGACCTGCTGCAACTCTCCGAGAAATCGCGTTGCACGCTCCGTGTCGCCGGCGACTGCGCGCGCTTTCATGTAGGCGATGCCTTCCCAGGCCTCCGCTTTATTCGAGAAGTACTCAACGTACTTGGATTCGGTTTGCACGAGCATTCCCTCGCGGCCGTTGGGCCGTAAGCGTGTATCAAGAGAGAGGATGGTTCCGTCTCCGGTGTAGGCGGTGAGGATGTCGATCAGATGCTCCGTTACGCGCGTCCAGAAGCGCTGGCGCTCGGCTTCGACATCCGGGACGATGAAGAGCAAGTCGGCATCGGAATCGACGTCGAACTCACGCATCCCAAGCCTGCCGAGGGCGACTACCATCATCTCGCTTTGCGGATCCCGGAACGGTTTTTCCGGAGTAGCATGCGCGTGCGCGTGCTCCAGGCCGCGAGCGAGAGCAATTCTGTATGCGCGGGCGATAACGAATTCGGCCAATGCAGAGGTGCTATCCAGAGTTTGAAATACCGGTTCAGGAATGCAGACACTGCCCACCTGAATCCGGAACATCTCACGGCGGAAGAAGCGGCGCAAGCCTGCGATGTCGTTCAACGGCGCGGCGAGCCCTTCGAAAGCCCATCGGCGGGTGGGGTGATCGGCAGCGCGCTGCACCTCGGCGAGCAGATCGGGATAGTGCGCGAGTTGTTCGGCGAGAAACGGACTTAACTCGAAGATTTGCAGCACCCAATCGGCCAAAACAGGGTGACTGTCCAGCAGCTTCAGTTCAACCGCATTCGCCAGCAGGTGTTCAAGAAAAATAGCGAGCTTATCTTCCGTTCTCTGAATGCCGCGGCTGCGAACACTTTCGGCCAGGTGCGGAGCCTCATGGGCGAGGCGATCGAGAAGCTCGGAAGAAAGCCCGCCCCGCTCGCTTTCGCGCGCCGGCTTCTCAACGGCGTCCGTCAGCGATGGCGCGGATTGGGTGGGCGTGTAGTAGAGAGGCCGTTGCGCATGCACAATGCGTTCATAGATTGCCTGAACACTTTCGAGGCGCTGATTCAGTTCTTTGAGAAGCAGCGCGCCAGGGCTCACGCCGGGATCCGGCGCGGTGACTCCGTCCAGCATACGGCGGGCAATGCGGTCGAGATCCGCGGGCTCGTTGGGCAGCGAATGGGTCTGCCGGTCATCTTCGAATTGGAGGAGATGTTCGAGGCGGCGCAGGAACGAATAGGCGCCCGCAAGACGCGAGTGCTCGGTGACGGAAAGAAGATCTTTATCCCGCAGCCGGGAAAGAGCCAGCCTGGTTCCGGCATGGCGCACCCAGGTTTCGCGGGCACCGTGCAGGCGCTGAAGACACTGAACCAGGAATTCTATGTCCCGGATGCCGCCCCGGGCCAGCTTAATATCCAGCTCGTCCTTTCGCAGCCTCTTTTTCGTAAGCTTTTCGTTGATGCGCTCGCGCGTTTCCGACATCGTTTCAATGGTCGAGAAATCGAGACTCGTCGAATAGATCGAAGGCTCGACAAAGGCGAGCAACTCCTGGCCAAGAGCCTCATCGCCGGCGGCAACGCGGGCTTTAATAAGCATCTGCAATTCCCAATCGCGGGCGCGGTTGGTGTAGTATTCCTTTGCCGCGTCGAGCGAAATGCAGATTTCGCCCAGGGTTCCCTCCGGCCGGAGCCTCAAATCCACCCGATAGCAGATACCCGCACCTGTGTAGGTCGAGAGCAGATTAGTGAACTGGTTGGCGAGTTTCTTAAAAAATTCCCTATTTGTGATTACGTTGGGACCCGATGTCTCGCCGTTCTGGCTATAGAGGAACATGAGGTCGATATCGGAGCTGTAATTCAGCTCGCGGCCGCCCAGCTTGCCAAGGGCGAGCACAGTAAATACTGAGCGGGCACCTTCTACCCCGTCCTCGGCTAAAGGCATGCCGTATTTTTCGTTCAGCTCCCGCAGAACGGTGGCGAGGGCGCGGTCCAGGATGGCATCGGCCAGGTTCGAGAGCTCGGCCGTTACGTCGGGCAGCTCAGCGAAATGCAAACGGTCGCGCAAAACAATCCGGAGCAGCTCCTTGCGCCGGAAGAGAGCCAGATCGAATCCGGTGGCTGCAACGCCGGACCCGCCAAGGAATCCGTCCAGGCGGGACTTGTACTGAGCCGCATCCAGGTTCGACTCGAGGTGATCCAAAACCTGAATCCATTCCGGATGACGCATCAGCTCTTCGGAAAGAAAGCGGCTGGAGCTGAAGATGGCGGCGAGCCAGCGGAGGCGCTCCGGCTCTCTACTCATCGCGTCCAGAACGTCACTGTGACGCGACCTAAATTCGCTCATGTACTGAGCGACGCGCTTCGGATCGGCCGAGCTATCAATCAGCGCCTGAAGCTGCGCCGGATCGGTTACTTTTTCAGCAAGGCCGGCGGAGGCGCTCAGCGATGCGCGGGCAAGTTCATCTACTTGGGGCGGCATAGTCCGCAAAGCAATATCGAACGACGGCTCGATTATATCCTCTGTTGAGACGCTCCGGCAGCGGGGAATGGGTGCGTGAAATCCGCGTGAATTTCTGCGGCTACATTGCAAGCGCCACCGGACGTCGCTCGCGGCAGGATTGATAAATCCCGAGCACAAGCTGAAGAGCGCGATATCCTTCTTCTCCGTTCACGAGCGGTTCGCGGCGATTCCTGATCGCATCCGCGAAATCCTGAAACTGCCGTTCGAAGGTTGTAACGCCGATTGCCATGGGATCGGAGGAACCGGAGGAGACATTCTGGGCGATCGGGGCGGGGTCCGCGCGATTGGCCTCTTCGTCCTCTAGAACATCCCAAGCGGTGAGGCGGTCTCCCGAGATAATCGCAGTGCCTCGGGTACCATGGATCTCCACCCGTTCGGTATAGCCGGGCCAGAATGCAGTGGAGGCCTGAATGACTCCGGTTGCACCGGACTCGTACGAGAGTAGAGCATCCACAATGTCTTCCGATTCGATTTTATGACGAGCCGCGAGCTGCCAGGCTCCGGTGACGCTCACAACGGAACCGGCCAGATGCAGAAGCAGGTCGACTTGATGAATAGCCTGATTGATCAGCGCGCCGCCGCCCTCTGTGTACCAGCTTCCCTTGATCGGCCGTGAATAGTATTCATCGGTGCGGAACCATTTCACGTAGGCATCGGCCTGCAGGAGACGTCCGAGCCGGCCCGCGGCAATGGCTCGCTTCAAAAAGATGGTCGCATCGTCAAACCGGTGCTGGCTGACAACTCCGAATGTGATGCCAGTTGCACGAGCGGTCTCGATTATTTCCCGCGCGGTATCGAGATTCGTGGCAATCGGCTTTTGCACTTGTACGGCGCGCCCGATCCTCGCGCAGATCTGAACCGGCTGAAGATGAAAATCGGGGAAGGTGGTGACATCGACAAAGTCCAGATCCGGATAGCGGCACAAGTCGCCGTAATCAGAGACAAACACCGCGCCCCAGCGGTTCGCGAAGTCGCGGCCGCGCGATTCGGTCTTGTTGCAACAAGCGGCTACTTCAAATCCGATGTTCTTGTAAGCCTGCGCGTGCTTATTCGCAATTGCGCCGGTGCCGAGGATGCCGACTCTCATAAGACGTAGCCAGACGCTTACTGCTCAATCTGAACAAGATCCTCCGAATCGGAGGGTAGGGTCTCTTCGGTGTAGTGGGCATCGCTCCAGCGCAGATCCCGATCCTGATGCCGAATCCGGTTTACGGCCCGGCCGATGGCAAGAGAGCCGTGAATCAAGTGCCGCGCTTTGAGCGGCTTCATGACATTCACATTGCCGAGCCAGTGCAGGCCCATGCTGATGGAGCAGCCACATTCAGCACAATTGGGCGATCCGCCGAAAACGCAGGGCTCCACGCGCGTACTCAGATCCGCGGTGTAGTTAACCGAGAGCTTGGAGAACAAGCACGAAGAGGGCGCCTCCGGGGGCGAAACAAAGGCGTCCATCAACCCGCTATGCATCGAAAGCTTCGGATAGGTTGCGCCAATAGAGCGGAAAAAGCCGGCGAGTTGCTTCCGGTTCTCTGGAGTCAGCCGTTCGGGCGACTCCTCATTCAACTGAGGGGTATAAACGCTTACCCAAATACGATTCACCTCAGGCCGAGCGTTCCAGAAATTCAGGTAACGCTCCATGTATCCGGGGCGCTCAATGTTGTTGCGAACGATGGTCCAGTGAATATTTACGGTGCGGTCCTCAATATTTTTCAGAATGCGTTCGTAGGTGGCAGGCTTGCGGCGGAGATCGTGGTCCTCAGGATTTCCATCTACGGAAACGGCAACTGTCACCCGGGGCGTGGCGCACCAAGCACGTGGAATAGGGATAACGCCGCTGGTTACGATCAGTGTGTAGATACCGCGGCGGCTCAATTCCGGTATCACTTTACTCAGCTCACGGTGGCGCATGAGCGGCTCCCCGCCGACGAGCGAGACCTGCAAAGGCTGATGCTCATCGACCAGGCGGTATATTCCGCTGACCAGATCGCTGCCGCGATAGTCGCTTAAACTGCGAAGACTCGGGCCTCCTTCCCCCAAATGCGAATCGTTGTAGGCGTAGCATCCCGGGCATCGAAGCGGACACTCACGCGTCACTTCGATGGAAAGCATCGGAATCTTACCAGTTAGTACTTTTCCCCACGATTGAAAAACATTGAGTGGCCTCATTCGCTGTCTGTACGAGTATGACGCAACTCCAATCCCTTCCGGTTCAGCATTCCGCCAGCGGCGCTACAAGGTCCAGCCGAGCGACACCTGAAATGTTCTCGGCGAAACCCAATGAGTACCGCTAAACGTAGATAAGAAGTTGTAGAGCGCAGCCTCGTTTGTAAGGTTCACAACTGTGAACTTCAGAGTTGTCTTGAGCTTTTCCTTGTGGAAAAGATTGTCTGTGCCAAGACCAATGTCGAACAGATTTCGCGGGGAAATTCGGGGAGGATTGTGATCGGCATTGAAGGTCCCGGCTGCAGGGATCGCCACGCGCGATGCGCTGTAGTTTCCGGAAGGGCACGACGCGATCCGGCTGTAAACCGTAGCGACCTGGCTACCGCAGGAGAAGCCGATTACTGCCTGCTGATCGGCGGTCAGCGCCAGCGCATCCTGCAAGTCAGTAATGGCGCCAGCCACTTCGCCGCTATCGTAACGCCAGGTGAAAGATGCCCATATTCCATCCTTTCCGTGCTGATAACGGAGGAAACTGGTCTGCTGCAATGCCTGATCGTGGTCAATGCGAAAGACGCCAACATCCAGCGGCGAATTGAAAATCAGGCCGCCGGTCTCAGGACCGAAGAACCGCGCCCGCGTATGTCCAAGAGTCGAATAGGCCTGGAATCCGTGCAGGTTCGATGTAGAAACACGAAGGCTGACGCCGTCGATCTTGGATTGCCGCCAGGCGATGGGAAACGCGATGGAGGTATTGAAGAGCGTATCGAAATCGAAGGCGTTCCTGGTGTACTTCCAGAAATAGCTTGCGTCGATCTGAATGTATTTTTTGATGGCTTGCTGGAGACCGGCTGAGTAGTCGTTCCGATGACCGGGGCGGAGCGCCCGATCGCCAAAGCCGCCAAAGACGTTCGTGGCCAGCCCGCCCGCGCCGGTTGTGCTGGAGAGCACCAGGTTCTCGTTGTATGGAGTCTCCATGCTGCGCGTGTAGGAGCCGCGAACAACGGTTCCGGTCGGCTTGAACAGATACGAGATTCCAAGGCGCGGCTGAAAAAGTTTGTCAGAAGTGATTCCATCGTAGTTGTCGAAACGAAGGCCGAGATTTAGCGTCAGGTTCCCGATGGTCATTTGATCCTGCGCATATAAGGCCTGCTGATTGATGTTCGCCCGCCCGTGAAAATGGAAGAGGCTGCCGCCGCGTGTGAGGTCGTAAGGAATCAGGCCCAGCGATACGTCTGGATTGGGAATGAATCCGAAGTTCCCGCAGGCATTCGGGTTCGTCGGCACAGGCGCGGTTAGCGCGACTCCGGCTGGTGTGAGGCACACCGGGTTAAAGGCAGGGTCGGTAACCCCGAGCCCGAAATTTTCGACGAGCCGGGTTTGCATCAATTCCGTTCCGATCTTCAGATTGTGAATGCCCTTTGCGTAGGACACATCGGCGCGCGTTCCCCAATTGGTCAAATGCCGGTCCTGATTGATCGTCGCAGGGCTGTCATCGAACGGGTCGGCGCTGGGGTAATAGTTTACGCGATCCTGGCGAACCCAGGGATTGATGCTGAGAAGCGTTGTGGCGCTAAACGTATGCTGATATCCCAGGGCAAAACTCAATGTCTTTGCCTGCTGGCGCTGGTCCTGCTGCAGTTGATCGTAGGTGTTGGGAATTTGAAACCAGTTGCGGGCGCCGAACATATCGAGGTGAAAAGAATCGACGGCGGTGGGCTGATAATCGACGCGATCGAAGATGGTTCCCGTATTGCCGACGTCATGAAAAGGCGTGAACTCCGGCGAATCGAGGAACCGGCCGGTCCTGCTGGAATTAACGACGAGAAAGTTGCCCCACTTGGATCCGCCGACGCCAAACGTAGCATCTTCGCCCACTGTTCCAAATGAACCGTAGTAGGCATTGAAGCTGGCGGTCGGCTTCTGCCCCAAACCCGAGCGAGTGACGGTATTCACGATGAGCCCGGTCTTACCTCCGTATTCGGCGCTGGCGCCGCTGGTTACGAGTTCCAAAGATTGGAAAGCGTT
>JAICXK010000156.1 GCA_025980435.1 Bryobacteraceae bacterium | reverse complement strand
TTCACAGCTACGAGGATAGCGGCAGTTCGGAATCAGTTATTGCTTTTCGTAAATGCCGACGTTGTGGACCCGCTGGCCTTGTGCGTTCGTGCCGGTCATGGTGTATTTCATTGTTTTGCCATTTTTGGAAATCACTCCGTGACCGGTTTCGTTTCCGCTGCCTATCTTCCAGGTGTGATCCACCATATTGCCGGATGTCTTCGACACAACAGTCGCGTTCTCCAAACCTTCAATTGGAACCGCAGTATCTCCGGATGGAGTAAAGGACCAATTGACAGTCTTGTCCTCCGCATCCACTTCTTCGACGCTGACCTTCCCATCCGGTGCGATGATGACGGTCTCACTCTTAGGTGCTGGTCCGGGGCTGAACTTCGATTTCGAAACGTTCAGTTTCCAGGTACCAGTGAACGGGCTGTTTTGGTCAGTCTGCGCCGCCAACAAGGCTGCGGATGCCAGCACCACCGCTGCTATCGAAATTCCATAAACGCACTTTCTCATCCGAGTTCTCCTTCCGAACAGGTCAGCGACGATTATATGCTCTTTTTTGCTCTTCTAAATCGGCACTAATCCCCGCCGGATGCCGATAGCGACTGCTTCTGTGCGGCTTCCCGCGCCCAGTTTGCCGAGGATCTGCGTGACATGAAATTTTGCGGTGTGATCGGAAATGCCCAGGCGCGCTGCAATTTCCTTATTCCCGAATCCATCGGCCAGCATTCTCAGGACCTCCCTTTCACGAGGCGTTAACGCTTCAACCAGTACGTCCGATTGGGCCGGCCGCGGATTCCGCAGCCAGCGCCGGACCTGCGAGTGCGTGAATACGGTCAGGTCGCTCGCTGCCGCTATAATCGCCGCAACGATCTCCGAAACCGGAGCATTGAGAGGAAGGAAGGCGCGAATGAGCGGCCCGGGAAGTGCCGACTCCACGTCGTGTGAAAGCGCCACCACAGGTGTACCGAGCGGCAGTTGATCGGTCCCAACACCGACAGTGACAACAACGTCGATCAGCAAAGGATGATCACCATCTAACGCATGCGTGGCAGTTAGTACTTCGATCCGCTCCTCCTCACCGAGCAGATCGGCCAGGCGGCGAGCGCGAGCGGCGGAATCAGCGATAATAGCAACTCGAATCAAGCCGCGCTTCGCACCTGATCTGGCTGCAATCGCACAACGACATGGCGGAGCGCCTCTTGCCCGCCTCGATAAAAGTCGATGCGAAGCAGCGCGTCCCGAGCTTGTTCCATGGCGGTCTGCAGATCGTCCACAAAGCGGAACGGCGTATCGTTTGCGGCCACGAGGATGTCGCCCGGCAAAAGCGAAGCCGCTTCGGCCGCTCCTCCGGTCACCAGTTCCAGAACCAGCAGGCCAAACCGGCGCGCCCGGGCAGCAACCGGCCGCACCACGATGCCCAATGCATGCCGCGAAGCCGTTCTCGCAAGAAACACCTGTACCGCACGGCTAGGAACAGCAAACGCAAGCCCCCCGAAGGCAATCATCGTATTGATCCCGACAATTTGTCCTTGGAAATCCGCTAGCGGGCCGCCCGAGTTGCCCGGAGCAAGGCGAACGTCCGCTTGAATCCAGGACAGCCCGCCGAGAGCATTCATGCCTATAGGCCCGACCGCGTGGACAACACCGCTCGATACGGCTCCCACAAAGCCGAGCGGATTCCCGATCGCGAGCAAAGGTGTTCCGGGCCGCAGTGTATCCGAATCCCCAAGCGAGGAAGCAGGCGCATTGAGTCCAGGAGCCGAAAGAAGCGCTAAATCTCTACGCTTGTCAATTCGGAGAACGGAGCCTGAGACATTCTTCCCTTCCCAGGAAGTGACGGAGAGATTCGCGCCATGCACAACGTGAGCATTCGTGATGATCTCGTCCGGCCGTATCACTGCACCGGAACCGTTTCCCTCATAATTTCGATTGCCGCTGCGGATTTCTACTGTCGATCTGCGAAGCGCCTCGGCCACCCGCCCCGGTACTGGAATCGGCACGTCAGTTCTCCTTCTTCGCCCGCTCGGCGATCGTGATGGACACCGTGGCGGGTTCGCCGCCCCGTATGACCAGAGCGCGCACCGTCTGCCCAACCACATCTCCCCTAAGCGAGGCCTGCAAATCCTCAATGTCGCCAACAGTTCTGCCGTCCACAGACACCAGGATGTCGCCCACCTGCAAGTTTGCGGCTTCGGCCGGCGAATCAGGTTCAACGTTTAGAAGAATCAATCCTGACTCAGTCCCAGCTTCGACCTTGCTTCGAAGATTCGCCGGGATGCGCACAGGTTGCACTCCGACGCCAAGATAACCGTGGCGGATGCGCCCGTTCCTGACTAACTCTTCCGCAACCCGATCCATTGTCTTGAGTGGAAGCGCGACGGCTGAATGCCGCAAGAGGCCCGGCGTCGCCATGCCGATCAACTGCCCTTCCGCTGTAATCACGGCAGCACCCGATTGCGATGGATAGAGGTTGACGTCAAGCCGGAAGAAATGGTCCAGTTTGCCGCCGCGCCAGGTCCCTCGCGGGCCACCAACCGCGCCGAGGATTCCGAGACTTGCAGACGGCCCCACGTCAATGGTCAAGCCCACCACGGCCGCCAGCATTCCCGGTTTGAGTGCCTCGGCATTGGCAGCGGGTAGTGGTTGAGCTGTCAGTCCGTCTGCTTTCAGAATTGCCAGATCGACACCCGGATCACGGCCCAGAATGGTGGCTGAAAGTTCCTGTCCCGCTGAGGTGTGAACCGAAACACGGCCCTCCCGCCGAAGTGCGTGGTCCGCGACGGCGACGAGTCCGTCACGGAGAACCAGGCCGCTTGTGACTCGATACGGCGCGGCCTTGATGGCGACAATCCCGTGCGTGCTCCGGCCTATCAGGTCGACTAGAGCCTGCGAGATTCCGCTGAGATCCGTTAAAGATGAGCTACTCATAGCCACACTATGGCGGATTTCGCAGTGTGGCACATCAGCCGTTTGGGCAGGTAGCCCGGTAAGAATGAGATTTGATGCTGACGCGCCGGAGAGGCGGTCTTCAGACTGGAACTACGTGGATCCGCAACCAAGCTTCAATGGCTGCTTTGGTGACCCGATTGGTTTCATAGAGATTGATGAGCCAATCGTACATTTCGCGGTCGATAAAGACCAGCTCATAGTCGTTCAGCCTCAGGAAAACGCCCGTGGCAGTAATCGCCGACCGCTTATTCCCATCGATAAATGGATGATTTTGCAGGAGGCTTTCGCATAATGCCGCAGCCTCCTCGACGAGATCGGAATAGTAGCCTGTTTGTGGGCGGGCAACTGCGGCTTCTAACGCTCCTGATCACGCACACCAGCAATTCCGCCCCATTCCTCGACCATCTCCAAATTAATTTGGATGAGCTCTTGAACGGACAGGTAAACCGTCATTGAGCAAGCAGTCGCAGTAGCTCTGGATGCTTGCGTTTGAATTCATCCAACGCCTCTCGAAAATTGATCTTCGGTCGAGTCGATTTTTGAAGATCTTTCACAAACTCTTCAACAACGGCCTGCTGGCCGGGTGAAAGTGTGGCGATCAAAGCAGTTAATCTTTGGTTCTGCATGAGCCCCTTCTTCTACTTTATAAGGAATATTTCGCGCTTCGCCAGCTTTCCGCAAACGATGTTACTTCCCCCCAAAAAGACGTGCTGACCATGAAGGAGCGACGACGAATTAGCCGGTTAATGCGCTCTCGCCGAGCCGAGCCGCCTGTGCGATAAGGTAATTGCGCTCCGGTATGCTCGTCGTGCGGCTGGCGGCAAGCCGGTATTGCGTAATCGCGTCCTGATACTGACCCGCCATTTCCAGCAAATGGGCACGCACGGCGCTCAGGCGGTAATGGCCGGCGATTCGCGTATCGGAATCGAGCGATCGCAGCAGGTCAAGTCCTTTCGATGGACCATGCACCATGGCTGCTGCGACGGCGTGATTGAGGGTCACCATCGGGTTGTCCGACATGCGCTTGAGGAGTTCGTAGAGCGCCAGGATCTGCGGCCAGTCAGTGTCTTCGGCTCGGGCTGCTTCGTCATGGACGGCGGCGATGGCGGCTTGTAGCTGATATGCGCCCGCCGAACCGTTGGAGAGCGCCGCAGTCAGCAGTGCAATGCCTTCGGAGATCGCCGCCTGGTCCCATAGAGTCCGATCCTGCTTGTTGAGCGGGATCAATTCTCCGTCAGGCCCGTTTCGAGCCGCGCGGCGCGCGTCGGTTAGTAGCATGAGCGCCAGCAATCCGGCGACTTCTCCGTCGTCCGGGAGCAAGCCCTGAACGGATCGAGTTAAGCGGATGGCCTCGCGAGACAGCTCCAGGCGCTGCAACTTCGAGCCGATGCTGCTGGTGTAGCCCTCGTTAAAGATCAGATAAAGAATATGCAGCACGGCGCGGAGCCGTTGAGCCCGCTCCTGGCTGGACGGCAGGCGGAATGGCACGCCAGAGGTTTTAATGCTCTGCTTTGCCCGGCTGATGCGCTGTGCCATGGTCGCTTCGGGCACGAGAAATGCGTTGGCGATTTCCGCCGTGGTCAACCCGCCGACCGCCCGCAGCGTAAGCGCGACTGCCGATGCAGGAGTCAGGGAGGGATGACAGCACATAAATACCAGAGTCAGCGTGTCGTCCGGATCGGCCTCGTTCTCAAGGTCCGTTTGCAGTGAAGGATAGCTGGACTGAAGGGCCGCTTCGACCTCCCGACGCCACCGGGCCGTTTCACTGCGCAGGTAATCCGTCATGCGCCGGGCGGCGACCTGAACCAACCAACCGCGAGGGTTGTCCGGAAGCCCCTCTCGCGGCCATTGAATGGCTGCCGCTAGCAGCGCTTCCTGAACGGCGTCCTCGGCGGCGGCGAAATCATGGAAACGGCGGATGACGGAACCGAGCACCTGCGGCGCGAGTTCGCGCAACAGATGCTCGAAATGCAGCAGGCTCCCAGTCACGCCAGTTCGTCGCGCTTACCGGTCATGATCCGCCGCACTTCAATCGGCATGCTCAACGCGCTTCCACCGGGACCCGGCGCCCCCGAGATTCTGGCCGCGATCTCATAGGCTCGCTCCGGAGTCTCGACATCGACAATCCAGTAGCCCGCGAGAAATTCTTTGGATTCGGGAAAGACGCCGTCTGTGACCGGCGTCCCGTTGCTCCCGGACCGCACGAGCTTCGCCTGATCCGGCCAATCGAGGCCTTCCGTGGCCACAAATTCGCCGGATTCACCCAGCTCTTTACCAATCGTTCTCAAAACTGCGAAATGAGCCTGTACGTCCTTCTCTGACCAGGCACGGTATGTATCGAACCCCGCCTTTGGAGCGGCCATCAGCAAAATGTATTTCATTTCTATACCTTTCATCCTCGCGCTAATTTGCGCGCTTTCACAGGGCAGTCGGAGCAGCGGGGAAGTTCTCGACATCGTTTTGGAAAAAAATTGCAGGCCACCTTTGTGTAGATTTCGCGGCTCGTGGATCGACGTTCTTACAGAGGTGCGAAGATGCTGAGCGATGCAGTTCTGATGGAAACCCCGAGTGAATGGGCGGCGGCCTGCGAAGTACAACAACGGTTTATGCGCTTTGGCCCGGGAATCGAAACTCTGGACTACAGCGCACGCTGCCGGCAGATGCAGAAACTCGGCGGAGATTTCTATGATTTTGCTCCTCTACCAGGCAACCGGCTGGCGCTGGCGATTGGAGATGCCTCGGGTAAAGGTCTGGCCGCGGCGCTGATGATCTCAAACGTCCAATCTTCCCTTCGCACTGCGGCCTTCTTCGCCGGCCAGAACCTCGCCGCAGCGATCGAAGCAGTGAATCGCCAGGTCTGGGGATCGTCGCTCGCCGACCGGTACGCCACGCTCTTTTATGGAGTTTTCGACAAAGCAAGCCGCACGCTGCGTTACGTGAATGCAGGGCATCACGCGCCCATGGTTCTTCGGCGAGATGGATCGGTCACCTGGCTTGAAACGGGTGGCGCGCCAGTTGGGATGTTTCCGGATTGGAGCTATGAAGAAGGAGCAATTCAACTCGATCCCGGTGATATGGTCATCGCCTATACCGACGGCGTGGTTGAATCCGCGGATGCGGATGGCGAGGAGTGGGGCGTAGAGGGATTCCAAAACGCGGTGCGCGAAAGCTGCGCGGAATGGGCCGATGATATGGTCGATGGGATCTTCGCAGCCATGGACGACTTCTCCGGTGGGCGGCAGGCAGATGATGCGACCGTTTTAGCGATGCGGGTGCAGTGAAGTTTCGTCCAATTGACCCCGGGCGCTGATTGTACTATCGAAGCGTGCCGACCGCGCCACAAGTACACTCGCCGCTGGACTTTGAAGAAGCTCGACGCATTGTCATCCAGACAGTCAGATCGCTTAGGAAAGAGAACCGTGCCGAATCCGTTCGGCTCGATGAGTCGTACGGGCGTGTGCTTGCTGAATCTGCCCTTGCCGACCGCGATTATCCTACGCTCCGCAGGTCTCTGCGCGACGGCTTCGCGGTCAAGTCGGCAAACGTTCCAGGCGCGCTAACGGTCCGGGGCGAGGTTCGTGCCGGCGAGGTAGAACAAGCGCCACTTTCAGACGGCGAAGCGCTGGAGATCATGACCGGCGCACCGGTTCCGGATGGCGCCGACGCGGTAGTGATGGTGGAGCACGTCCTCCGGCAGGACAACAAGGTCAAGATCGACCGCGCAGCGGAACCGGGGCAGTTCATCAACACTCGCGGCGCAGAGGCGGAAACGGGAGCTGTCCTGATTCCGGCCGGAACCCGGCTCGACGCAAGCCACGTAGCAACGCTTGCCATGACGGGCAACGTTTCTGTCCCGGTTATTCGCCGTCCATCCGTTGCAATTCTTGCAACGGGCGATGAGATCGTGAGCATTGACGAAAAGCCGGCGGCGCACCAGATCCGCAATTCGAATTCCTACATGCTCGCGGCGCTTGTGCGCTCCACAGGCGGCGCGGCCACCATTCTGCAGGTTGCACGGGATACAAGAAATGCATTGCAGCCACTACTTGAAGAGGGATTGAAGCACGATCTTCTGATCGTGACCGGCGGCGTTTCGGCAGGCAAGTACGATCTGGTCAAACCGGCTCTGCGCGATCTTGGCGTCCAGTTCCACTTTGAGCGTGTACGCGTGCAACCGGGCCAGCCGACTGCCTTCGGCACACGCGATGACATGCCTGTTTTCGGGTTGCCTGGAAATCCGGGCTCGACGTTAATCACATACCAATTGTTTGCGCGGCCCGCGCTGGAACTGCTTTCGGGCCAGGCCGATCCGATCCTGCCGCTGTTGTCTGCCCGGTTCGAAGCGCCATTCCGCCACAAGCTGGGGTTGACGCGGTTTTTGCCTGCCCGCTTGAGTCCGGACGGGCAGCATCTGCGCCATATTCCCTGGAAGGGTTCGAGCGATGTGCCCGCGCTTGCAAAGGCAAATGTATTTCTGGTAGCCGAGCACGACAGAGAGACTTGGGACACTGGCGACAGCATTCGCGTGATGCTTAAGCCATGAGTAGAAAGCTATCTCATTACACGAAGGCCGGGGACGTGGCGATGGTGGACGTATCGGGCAAGAAGGTCACCGCGCGCACCGCCAGGGCACGGGCGTTCGTTTCGATGCGTCCGGAGGTGATTCGAGCTTTGCCGGAGAACGCAAAGGGCGATCCGCTGCAGATTGCGCGAATCGCGGGCATTTCAGCGGCGAAGAAGACTTCCGATCTGATTCCGCTGTGCCATCAGTTGCCGCTCACGCACGCCGGGGTGGAATTCCAAATCAAACCGGATGGCATCGAGATTACGGCTACCGCTTCGACCGCAGCTCAAACCGGCGTCGAGATGGAAGCAATGACAGCGGTTTCGGTCGCGGCGCTCACGATTTACGACATGACCAAAGCTCTCGATAAAGCGATCGAGATACGCGAGATTCATCTACTCGAAAAGACCGGCGGCAAATCGGGAACATACCGCCGTAAGACCACCCCATGATCCAGGTTGCGATTCTCACCGTGAGTGACTCCGCCGTTGCCGGAACACGCGAGGATGCTTCCGGTCCCGCGCTGCGGCACCGATGCGAAGAACTCGGGTGGCGAGTCGCCGCAACCGCCCTTGTCCCGGACGAACAAGCCGCGATCTCTGCTCAATTGATCGCGTGGGCCGACGACCAGACGGCTTCCCTCATCCTGACGACCGGAGGAACCGGCATTGCTTTGCGCGACGTTACGCCCGAGGCCACGCGCGGCATTTTGCACCGGGAAGTACCGGGGATCACCGAACTGATGCGCGCTCGCGGCATGGAACAAACGAAGTATTCGGTTCTGTCGCGATCGGTCGCCGGGGTGCGGAACAAGTCCCTTATTGTGAACCTTCCCGGTTCACCACGCGGCGCGCTCCACGGACTGCAGATTATCGAGCCGCTCATCGGGCACATCGTCGACTTATTGCAGGGAAAGACCGGCCATTAATCGGCCACTTTTGCGAGCTAATGCGAAACTGGGAACGGCGCAGAAACTCAGCACCATGCGGAAACATCTCTAATATATGGGAATCCGGCCACTCAGGCAGCTCGCGCTCTTGTCCGCAATTTCCACAGTCCTGTTTGCACAGACATTACCACCCGGCGGACTCCCTCCGGGGCCGCCGCAGCAACCGGGCCAGCTCGGACCGGCTCCGAAGAAGTTGCCGGCCACAACTCCGGAACCGCCTCCCAAGAGTGAAGTGCCACCGGGTTCGCGAGCGGACGCGCCAGACCTTTCGGACCACCCGATTCGTGTTCCCGTCCGCTATGTTCTTGTGCCCACAACCGTACTCGATCCCGACGGCCATGGCTATGTGAACGGCCTGAATACGACCGACTTTGAACTGCTTGATAACGGCAAGCCGCAAAAGATTGCAGCCGATTTCAGCCAGCAGCCGCTTTCGGTTGTTCTAGTTGTTCAAGCGAATTCCGAAGTGGAACCGGTGCTGCCGATGATCAAGAAAACCGGCGTGCTGCTGCAGGGGCTCGTGACGGGCGCCGAAGGAGACGCGGCGATATTAGCTTTCGATCACCGCATGCAGCACATCCAGGATTTTACAAGCGATCCCGCGACACTTGATGACGCGATGCAGAAGATCAAGGCCGGGTCCAGCACCGCCGCGCTGATAGATGCAGTGCTAGAGGCCGATCAAATGCTGAAGCACCACGATCCGCAGAATGTGCGCCGGCGCGTAATTATTCTCCTGAGCCGCAATGTGGACAAAGGGAGCCAGGCGCATCTGCAGGAAACAGTGCGCGACATGCAATTCGATAATGTGATCGTCTATTGCATCGACATCTCAAAATTGCGAACGGCATTCTTCAAAAAGCCGGATTATCCGCGGCCCGCCAACGGCGGCATACCGCCGGAAGCGCTCCCGAGTACGACGAACCCGGGCTCCATCAGCCAGACCAACGTTGCACAACAGCAGACTGGCAATTGGCTGAATGCGGCACCGCCCATCGCGCGCTCCATCAAGGATCTCTTCAAGAAAACCCCAGCCGAGGCGTTTTCTTATTTCACGGGCGGCACAATGTACAACTTCGCTTCGGAAAGAGCCCTGGAAGCGGCCATCACGGATATCGGCAAGGACCTGAACAGCCAATATCTGCTGAGTTACTCGCCAAACGACAAGGATGAGCCAGGATTCCACACGATTAAGGTCGTCGTGAACAGGCCTGGATTGAAAATACGTACCCGGCCGGGTTATTGGTGGGGCGGCGGCGCCGGGCAACAGTAACGAACCGCTGCGCTAATCGCGCCCGAACCGCAGCGCGCCGAAACTCACTACACTGACCGGGTCGATCTGCCATTGATGGTAATCGAGCAGTTCGCCGGCCACGCCGGGAAGGGTCTTCATAAACGTGTAAAGCGGGGATGAGCCGCACCACTTCAGGTCATCGTGCCCATCCTGAACAAGCGACCAGAATCCACGAAGATCTCCGGCGCAAAGTTGCGCGATTCGCTCCCGGTCGCGCTGCTCGATTGCCACCATTTCGCCGATATTCGCTTTCGCGCGAATGGGATCTCCGTAACGGCCGCCCATGTGTGACATATCGATACCAAGCACCCAGAAGAGGCGGCTACCTTCGCGTGCCGCGATGTTACCAAGCGTATCGAAAAATCGAGCAACTCCTTCGTTGTCTTCCGGCAACCCACCCTGATAAATGCTTTTCACAAAAGGGCCACAGAGGATCGGCAGAATGCGAACGCCCGGTCCGTAGAGGTGCTGCAAGAAGATGATCTGGAACTCGATTGAATGTTCCACGCAGTGGCAATAATCTTCCATGCGAACGGCCCCATCGGCGCCGGCGGCAAGCTCGTCGACGAGCGCAACATGGGTGCGCGCTTCGCCGAACGGCGTTACGAACCGCTTGCGGGTTAAACCGAAGCGATCCGGGGCGCCATAGTGAGACGTGCCGAGTACGACGAACGTGCGGTCCTGCCCATCTTCGTAAGACGGCAACGCCTGGTACGCCGCTCGGTAGGTTGCCCAACCGCCGTCGGGACTGGCATGCGGCGCCGCAACCGCGACCGTCTTTCCCGTTCCTTGCGATTTGCCAACTCGACCGGTGAGGAGATCCGCCAGGCGGACCGGATCTTCCGGATACGCCGAGCCCGCAAAGGCCGCCTCACGCATTAACTCCCGGGCAAACTCGGCTTCGCGTCCGGCTTTCAGCTCCCGATACCGGTCGTTGTCAAGGAAGCCAGCTTCATCGAGCGAATCGAAGAGATGCTTTTCGAGTTCCCCAACCTGAATTTCGCCGGTGATCCGAACCAGCTCAGAGCGCAGGTCCAGGGTAGATTGCTTTCCGTCAAAACATTCCAGCGCCTGCACAAGCGGCGGAGGGACAAGCAGGGTCGCATCCGAATAGTGGTAGGGATCGCGGATGAAGAGGCCGGGGCGCGAAGGGTCGGGCGAAGGACTGAAATCCAAGTTGAAACGCAGTCTGGGAAG
>JAICXK010000198.1 GCA_025980435.1 Bryobacteraceae bacterium | reverse complement strand
GTACTCCACGTGCGCCACCGCAATCGTGATCCCGCGCGCCTTCTCTTCCGGCGCGTTGTCGATCGAATCGAAGCTCCGGAACTTGTTCTTCGGATTGTGCTTCGACAACGTCTTGGTGATCGCCGCCGTCAGGGTCGTCTTACCGTGATCGATGTGCCCGATCGTCCCAATGTTGACGTGCGGCTTGCTGCGGTCAAATTTCTCTTTCGCCATGATGCTCTCCTATCTACACGTGGGGACGCTACCTAGTGGTAGCTACTGCCCCCCCCTTGTTGCGATTGATAATCTCCTCGGCCAGATTCTTCGGAACCTCTTCATACTGGCCGAAATGCATTGTGAAGCTCCCGCGGCCCTGTGTGCGCGAACGGAGCTCGGTCGCATAGCCGAACATCTCCGATAACGGCACCATCGCCTTGACAATGTGTGTCCCGCCAACAATCTCGGTACCTTCCAACCGGCCGCGGCGGGAAATGAGATCTCCGTTTACCGGCCCCATGTAATCCTCCGAAACAGTAACTTCCACACGCATCACCGGTTCGAGCAATACGGGTTTGGCTTTCGAAACAGCTTCCTTCACGCAAATGGAGCCGCAGATCTTGAAAGCCATTTCCGACGAGTCCACTTCGTGATAGGCTCCGTCGAACACGGTGACCTTGATGTTGTTCATCGGGTAGCCGGCGAGAATACCGCCCTCGAGCGCCTCCACAACGCCCTTCTCGATGGCCGGGATAAATTCCTTCGGAATATTGCCGCCCTTTACTTCATTGACGAATTCGAAGTCCTTCTCCGTATCCGGCTCGACGCTCAGCTTGACGCGAGCGTACTGGCCACTGCCGCCAGTCTGCTTCTTGTGCGTGTAATCGTATTCGGCGTGGGTTCGAATTGTTTCCCGATATGCTACCTGCGGCTTGCCGACGTTTGCGCCAACGTTAAATTCGCGCTGCATTCGGTCGACGATGATTTCGAGGTGCAGCTCGCCCATGCCGGCCAAGATGGTCTGTCCGGTTTCCGGATCCGTATTCACGCGAAGCGTGGGATCTTCCGACACCAGTTTCTGAATCGCGACGCCTAGCTTTTCCTGATCGGCCTTGGTCTTCGGCTCGATGGCGAGCTGGATCACGGGCGCCGGAAAATCGATCGATTCCAGCAGAATCGGGTGCTTCTCATCGCAGATCGTGTCGCCGGTAACGACCTGCTTCAGGCCCACCGCCGCGCAGATGTCGCCCGCCAGCACTTCCTGGATCTCTTCACGCTTATTGGCGTGCATCTTAACCAGGCGGCCAACGCGCTCTCTCCGTCCCTTGCTGACGTTATAAATGGAGTCGCCTGCGTTGAGCTTCCCTGAATAGACGCGAATGAAGCCGAGCTGGCCGACAAAGGGGTCAGTCATGATCTTGAAAACCAGGGCTGAAAATGGCTCCGAATCGTTCGCCTCGCGCTCCATCGGCTCATCGGGGTTGTCGATCGCCGTTCCCTTCACCGGAGGAATATCAATCGGCGAAGGCAGATAGTCACAAACCGCGTCGAGCAGATTTTGCACACCTTTGTTCTTAAACGAAGAGCCGCATATGACCGGGAAGATCTTCTGGGCGATAGTCGCTTTGCGGATGCCCGCCACCAACTCCTGCTCCGTGATGGGCTGGCCTTCGATGTACTTTTCCATGAGCACATCTTCGGTTTCGGAGACCGCTTCAATCAGCTTGTCGCGGTATTCTTTCGCCTTCTCGACCAGGTCTGCCGGAATATCAACGTCGTCGTATTTCGCGCCGAGCGTTTCATCGCGCCAGATGCGCGCTTTCATTCTGACCAGATCGACAACGCCTTTGAACTGATCCTCCGCGCCAACCGGCAGTTGAATCGGCACAGGGCGCGCATTCAGGCGGTCCACAATCGTGTCCACCGAGTGATAGAAGTCGGCGCCAACACGATCCATTTTGTTGATGAAGCAGATACGGGGAACGCCGTATTTGTCGGCCTGGCGCCAGACCGTTTCCGACTGAGGCTGCACACCGGCAACGGCGTCGAACACCGCGCAAGCGCCGTCGAGAACGCGTAAGCTGCGCTCAACTTCCGCAGTGAAATCCACGTGGCCGGGTGTATCAATGATGTTGATGGTCACGTCGTGCCACTCGCAGGTTGTTGCAGCGGAGGTGATCGTGATGCCGCGCTCCTGCTCCTGAGCCATCCAGTCCATCGTGGCCGTGCCTTCATGCACTTCCCCGATTTTGTGCGTACGGCCGGTGTAGTACAGAATGCGTTCGGTCGTAGTGGTCTTACCGGCATCGATGTGCGCCATGATGCCGATATTGCGCAATTTTTCTAACGGTACAGTGCGAGCCATATTTCCAACTCAAATACAAACAACAACGGCAGTTCTCTACCAGCGATAATGCGCAAACGCCTTGTTGGCTTCCGCCATGCGGTGCACATCGTCCTTCTTCTTTACGGCGCCTCCGCGCATGTTGGCCGCATCGTTTAACTCATTTGCCAGCCTCTCGGCCATGCTCTTATCCGGGCGGGTTCTGGCATTGGTGATGATCCAGCGAAGCGCCAGACTGATGCGCCGGTTCTGGGCAACTTCAACTGGAACCTGATAATTGGCTCCGCCCACCCGCCGGGTTTTCACCTCCAGCATCGGCTTCACATTCTCAACGGCCTTTTTGAAGGCTTTCAAAGGATCGTCGCCGGATCGTTCCCGCAGCACATCCATAGCCTGATAGAAGATCCTCTGCGCGGTGTTCTTCTTGCCGTCCCACATCATGGAGTTGACAAACTTTTCGACTAGGGTCGAGTTGTACAGCGAATCGGGGAGAACCTCGCGAGGCTCGGGTCGTCTTCTGCGCGGCATATCCTTTTACTTCTTTCCCTTCGTTGGCGCCGCTGCAGCTCCACCCTTCGGACGCTTGGCGCCGTACTTGGAGCGGCCCTGCTTCCGGTTCGCCACGCCGGCGGTATCGAGCGTTCCCCGCACGATATGATAGCGGACGCCGGGCAAATCCTTCACGCGGCCGCCGCGGATGAGCACAATCGAGTGCTCCTGCAGGTTGTGTCCGACACCTGGAATATACGTAGTCACTTCGATGCCGTTGGTGAGCCGCACACGGGCAACCTTGCGAAGAGCCGAGTTCGGCTTCTTCGGAGTGGTCGTGTATACACGGGTACAAACGCCTCGGCGTTGCGGACACGATTGCAGCGCAGGGCTGGCTGTCTTGTACCGGGTTGCTTTGCGGCCCTTGCGCACAAGTTGATTAAAGGTCGGCACGAATATCCTCTTCTCGAACGATCGAAAAATGTCGCTCGCGCACCGCGCCCGGACCCAGCCGCACGCAGCGAACGCGCTCTTTTAAAATCGAAAAATGCCCACTTCGGGCTTATTTCACAGGCTCAAACCTGTCTTTGTCCAACAGGCCGGCTGCATCTTGATTAAATGCCAGGAGGCTGATATAGCGTGTTCACCAGCCCCAACCGCGAGGGTAACTACTTCGGGTAACGGCCCATGCCGGATTCAACGTCACTCTCCCTCATAAAAGAAAGAGCTTATTGGTCCAACAGCGGGGCCCGACTTCCGGCCGGATGCCTATACGAGAAACTCACCTCTTCAGACACGGTAGCACGGAGGCCGAAGAATCAACTCGCCAAACTTTCTCAGTTTATAAGGGAACTCTGCCGGTTGTCAAATAGAAGTTCTTTCGATACAACCAGGTCCGCCAAAATGGCAGGCCCGGAGAGCGCGCAGGCCCGGCGATCCGCCGGTTCGCCACAAGTTAACGGACATGCCATGGCTCATTCATACCGTAGGGCCTGAACCGGTTCGGTTCGCATAGCGCGCAAGGCCGGGAGGAAGGACGCCGCAATGGTCGCGGCGATCAGAATGGCGGCGGTCAGGATGAACGAGGCCGGATCGAACCGGGACACGCCGAACAACAAACCTTCCAGCGACCGCGTCAGAAGCACGGCTCCTCCAACGCCTAGCAAGATGCCGATCAGCCCGAGCGCAAGCCCTTGTCCGATGACCTGGATAAGGAGGCGCCGCGGCTCGGCTCCGAGGGCCATACGGATTCCAAATTCCGACATGCGCTGCTCCACCGAATACGAGATCACTCCGTAGATGCCGACCGTTGCAAGCAAGAGCGCAAGAACGGAGAACATACCCAGGATCAAGGTGAGGAAGCGCGGGCGCGAGGTTGCGGCTGAAATTGCGTCATCCATGGTCCGCAGTTTGGCAACCGCCAGAGTGGGATCGATCGAGGCGATCACTCTTCGGGCCTCAGCCGCTACGGAGAGCGGATCTCCGGAAGTGCGCAACACGATATCCGGCTCGGAGCCGGCCGAAAGCCGGTAAGGTATGAAGAGTTCCGTTCCGGCCGGCTTATCGATCCCGCCGTTCTTCAGATCGGCAACCACACCGACGACCGTGCACCACAGCTTCAAGCCGCGGCGGTAGGGACGCACACGCCTGCCGATGGCCGATTCGTGCGGCCAGAACGTGCGCGCCATCGCGGCATTGATCACGACCCCCGGTGTGTTCGTGTTGCCATCGCGCGGTTCGAGAAAACGGCCTGCGATGAGGCGCGCTCCCATTGTTTCGAAGAAGCGATCTCCGGCGATCTGATAATAGGCGACGTTTTGTATCGGGCCGCCCGGCGTCTTGACGAAGCCTTCAATATCCGTATCGTTGTCATTCTCGGGCCGCAGCGGCGGCAGCCCGTTCATCATCGTCACGGACCGCACGCCGGGCAGTTGCGCCAGATGTTCCTGGGCCGCGGTCCAGAACCTCTGCGCTTCAGCCTGGCTCTTGTAAGTTGCCTCAGGCAGATTGATGCTGAACGTCAGCAGGTGGCTTGGATTGAACCCCGGATTCACTTGCTGCAGTTTCCAGAATCCACGAACCATCAGACCCGCTCCAGCCACCAACAGAAACGCCATCGCCATTTGCGCGATCACGAGCGCCCTGCGGAAGCGATTCGATGCGATGGTGGCCGAGGAGCGCCCGCTGGACGCCTTCAGCGTGTCGTACACGCGTATCGCGGATACGTGAATAAACGGCGCAAGCCCAAACAGAACACCGGTAAGCACGGCAACCGCGAGGGTAAAGGCCAGCACACGGAAATCGAGATGAATCTCGTCGGCTCGCGGAATGCTTCCGGAGTTCGCGGTTCGAATCAAGCCCAGGCTTGCGTACGCCAGCGCGCCTCCCAACGCCGCGCCAATGAAGGAGAGCAGCACTCCTTCTGTGATGAACTGCTTCAAGAGATGCCCTGTCGAGGCGCCGATCGCGCGCCGGATGGCGATCTCACGCTGGCGCGATTCGCTCCGGGCCAGCAGCAGGTTGGCCACATTTACGCAGGCGATCAACAGCACAAACACCACAGCTCCTAAAAGCATCAGCATGGATTTGCGAACCCCGCCGACCACCTCGTCGTAGAACGGGTACATAGAGACCGGGTGGTTTCGCGGGTTGAAGGCGTGATAATTCGGCGAGGCTGTCTCGCCCCAGCGCGCAACCAGGCGCGACATCTCATCGCGCGCCTGCGCCAGCGTCACTCCGGGCCTGAGCCGTCCCAAAACATTGTAATTGTGACCACCGCGATTCGTGCTCTTCGGATCGAGTTGAAGCGCGCTCCATGCCTCTGACTCGTCGGTCTGGCCCGGAGGAAAGACAAAACCGCGCGGCATCACAGCGATGATCCGGGCCTTAGCGTTGTTCAGATAAGTGTCGCGGCCGACGATGTCCGGATCCCCCGCAAACGCACGCTGCCACAATCCGTAGGACAGCATCACCACTGGCGGCGCACCCGGGATGTCGTCCTGCTTGGTGACCAGATGGCCGAGAAGCGGCTTCGCATCGAGCAACTTCGGTAAATCCGCGCTCACGAATGTCGTTGTCACGCGCAGCGGCCGGCTCTGACCCGCGATGGTCGCGCCAGTTGTGGCCCATGCGCCGATTGCCTGGAATGATTTCGCGGCCTTCAGATCAAAGACTTCCGGCTCCGACACCCAGAACTTATGCAGGCCGCCGTTCGGAAATGTCGGGAATTCGGTGTAGAGGCGAACCAGGGCGCCCGAATCGTGGTACGGCAGCGGCCGCAAAACGACCGCGTTGACAATGCTGAAAATGGCAGACGTTGCGCCGATGCCGAGTGCAAGGCAGATCAAGGCAGCTACCGTAAACGTGGGAGTGCGCAACAGGCTGCGAACCGTGTGCCGAAGCATAACGTAATCTAATGCAACACTCTGGCCAGCGCAGAAGATTGATTTCAAGCGGCGGGCGAATGGGATGATGTCCGGAATTGGGACAGCCTGCTGCGCGCGTGAACGCCTATTGCGGCAGCCAGAACGGCTCCGGCGTCGCTATGAACTGAACCGGAACGTCGTGAATGAAGGTCTTCAGCCAGCGCGTACATTCCTCCATGCCGGCCTGTTCGGACTTGACGTGGCCGATGATGATCAGCCCCTTGCGCTTATGCTCGGTGGCCGCGTCCGCGACATACTCGACGGTTTCCCATTCGGGCGTTTCGCCGATGAGCAGCACCTCGACATCATCGCCTTCCAGCATTTGAATCTGCCTGGCGGAACCCGCAGCACCGGGCAGAAAGCCAACTTTCGTCAGCTTTAGATGCGGATCGCCCACTGCTCGCAGCGCGCGAACATCCAGTTTGTGCTTGACGTTTTCGGCCAGGTCATTCAGCGTCGTTTCGGGCACAGTGAACAAGTGCTGGTTCTCCGGATTCTGAAACTTTTCCCAGCCGAGCGCATGCGTCATACCGAGCAGGATCCCGTCCGGCTTGTGCATGTGCCAGTGATCGTGAAACCGCCAGATCACCAAATGATGGTCCCGAATAAACTTTTGCTTGGCGGCAAGCACGGCATCGTTCTGTTTCTCAAGCTGGCTGGTTGAGTCCAGATGGTTGTAGAACGTCGGCTCATGCGTGATGACGAAATTGCTTCCGGCCGCTGCCGCGCGCTCCAGCACGTCGAGGGTCGCCATCATTGTTACTGCTATTCCTGTGATTGGCTCATCAGGATTCCCCGCTTTGAAGGTATCCACGGTGGGGGTTGTCCATGGCACCCCGACATTCTTCTGGATACGGTCGACGATCTCGCGGGCAATCGGCTTATGCTGGGCGTGCATCGGAACGATCACCGCGAGTCCGGCGATCAGGGCAATCCATTCTCGCTTCATTTGACAATCCCCCGCGACTCATTAATGGTCAGAAACTGATTCGGATTGATGTTCTTGAACTGCTGATGCGTGCCGCTCGGCCAGTCCACTTCCAATGAAGAGATCATTTTGTCCTGTCCCAGGCCGAAGGTCAATGCCAGATCGCTTTGCGAACAGTAACTCGATCCGCTGTGCACCGTCTGCCATTGCTTGCCTAAGGCGCTTTCGATTCGAACTGTCGCGCCGAGTGCGCTGCGGTTGCTCTTTGTTCCCGTGAGACGGACGTTGAGCCAGTGATTCCGGTTCCCGCCTTCGTTTGTGAAGAGTATCGCCGGGCCGTTGTTTGTGTTGATCAGAACATCCAGATCGCCGTCATGATCGTAATCGGCATCGGCCGCGCCGCGTGCGACAATCGGCCGCTGGAAATCCGCTCCAAGCTGTTTGCTGACGTTTTCAAAGTGTCCTTTGCTCTGGTTACGAAGCAGCAGCGGGGGTTCGCGGTATTGCACATTCGGCTGAACGCGATTGATGTCCGGCTCGATATGGCCGTTCGCCGCTAAGATATCATCCCAGCCATCGAGATCGTAATCGAAGAAAAACGCGCCAAAGGTGAGGCTAAGCAGGCTTGCGCGGCCCACCGTCGAAGAGGGCGCTGCATCGACAAAAATACCCTTCCCTTCGTTGTGGTAAAGCCCGAGCATCTGGTTCGCGAAATTTCCGACGATCAGACTCGGACGCCCGGAGCGATCGTAATCGCCCGCGTCGGCGCCCATCGCGCCGCGCGCTACGCCATCCTCGCCGTACGCCACCCCCGCCTGCATTCCTTCTTCAGTGAAAGTTCCGTTCTTGTTATTGCGGTAGAGCTTGTTGGGCTGCGTGTCGTTCGATACGAACAAGTCCGGCCAACCATCGCCGTTGTAATCAAAGACAACGACGCCAAGGGACTTGCTGGTTGCATCGCCGAGCCCGGCTTTTCGGGTCACGTCCTCAAACTTGCCATTGCCCAGATTGTGATAGAGCTTCGATGAGGTCCCTTTGTAAACTTCCGGCGTGCAGTACGACTTGTTCGTTCCGTCGAGGGAGCAGCGCTGATCTTTTTCCTTCGACCAGGTCACGTAATTCGCGACAAATAGATCGGCCTTGCCGTCGCGGTCATAATCGAGCCAGGCGGCGCTTGTACCGAAATTCGTGTTATGGATACCGCTTCGCGCAGTCACGTCGCGAAAGTGGCCGTGCCCCTCATTGTGGAAGAGATGATCGCCGTCGAGGGCGGTTATATACACGTCCGGCAGGCCGTCGTTATCATAGTCTGCGACCGCTACACCCATGCCGTACATCTCGACATCCAGGCCGCTCCCGCGCGTAACGTCCGTAAATGTTCCATTGTGGTTGTTGTGATAAAAGGCGGGCAGCCAGCGCTGCTTGTGCGGCCCGAAATCCGTTCCGTTAATCAACAGAATGTCCGG
This sequence comes from Bryobacteraceae bacterium, assembly GCA_025980435.1. Lineage (GTDB taxonomy): Bacteria > Acidobacteriota > Terriglobia > Bryobacterales > Bryobacteraceae > Bog-105. Next base: position 512 of record JAICXK010000198.1, on the reverse strand, counting down.
CCAGCCGTCTCCGTCCAGATCGACGAAGGCGCAGCCTGAGCCCATGGTTTCCGGAAGATATCTCTTGCCCGTCGCGCCCGAGTGATGCGTAAAGTGGATCCCAGCTTTGCTGGTGGAATCGACAAATCGAATCGTGTTGTTCGCCGGCGCGGCTGCCGAACAAATGCCAACGGCGCAGAGTAAATAACCTAGTAGCGCAGGCCATCGTTTTTTGTGGCCTGTGGTTTTTTCGGCCACTAATCTCCCCCTCGCACTGGCGCAAGCGGCCGAATCAGCCGGAGAGCCGGGCGCGTGAGGTAATCGCGAACATATTGGCGGTGTTCCGGATCGTTCGGGAAATGCTCGTCCTTCTTATATGGATAAGCGCTCATGGCGTGGAACGGTAAAGGCAGAACGCTTTGGCTGTGTGCGGTGTTGGCGTCGGCGTCTTTGGCCCAGCCATCCACCAGCAGCAGGTAATCGCGGGACCAGCCTTTCGGCAGTACGGGTAGATTTGCTGCCGGATACTCCAG
>JAICXK010000186.1 GCA_025980435.1 Bryobacteraceae bacterium | reverse complement strand
CAAACGATGGTGAAGGAGCGCCACCAGAACTTCTTCGCCCTGCTGCTGCTGTTTGAGTTCGGAATCATAGGCGTCTTCTCGGCGCTGGACCTGCTGATCTTCTACGTGTTCTGGGAAGTCGCGCTGGTGCCGATGTATCTGATGGTTGGCGGATGGGGCAGCGCGAAACGCGGACCCGCCGCGGTCAAGTTCTTCGTGTACACGATGCTCGGCTCGGTTTTGATGCTGGCATGCATTATCTATCTGCATAGCGCGACCGGCAGCTTCGATTACGTGGACATTATGAACGCCATTGGGTCCGGGCGGGTGATGTTGACGCCCCTGGAGCAGATGCTACTGTTCCTTGGCTTCTTCGCCGCCTTTGCAGTGAAGGTTCCTATCGTTCCATTGCATACCTGGCTGCCGAATACGTACACGGAAGCACCGATGCCGGCGACTTTTCTGCTTGCGGCCGTGATGTCAAAAATGGGGGCGTACGGGCTGATTCGCTATTGCCTCACGATTACACCCGCGGCCGCTCACCGCTGCGAAGGATGGGTAGTGGCGCTGGCGATTGTCGGAATTATCTACGGCGCGCTAATCGCGCTGATTCAACCGAATATCAAGCGGCTGCTTGCGTACTCATCGATCAGCCATCTGGGTTTCATTGTCCTCGGCATTTTCACCTTTGTCCAGCAAGGGGCCGACGGCGCGTTGTATCAAATGATCGCGCACGGAATCTCCACAGGCGCGCTCTTCCTGCTGGCCGGATACCTGGAAGAGCGGCGCGGATCGCTGGAAATCGCGGATTTCGGCGGAGTTGCGACAACAGCGCCAGGCCTTGCGACGGCATTCCTGATTACGCTCTTCGCCAGTATCGGCCTGCCCACGCTCTGCAACTTCGTCGGCGAATTTTTGGTGTTACAGGGGGCCGCGATCGATCAATTCTCGTGGGCTGTTTGGGCCGCGATCGGGGTGATTCTGTCGGCTGCGTACATGCTTTGGATGTACCAACGCACATTCTTCGGAAAGACGAACGAGAAGACCGCCGCCTTTACAGATTTAAGGCCGCGGGACTGGGCGGCGGTTGTACCGCTGATTGCCCTCATGATCTGGCTGGGCAGCTATACGCAATCTTTCATGCCGCCGATTTCTTCCGCGACATCGCACCTGCTGGATCAGACGAATATGAACAATCAGTACCGGGTGGAGCTGGCACATCCGCACCCGGTGCAACTTGCGGAGGCTTCGGATGCCCATTAGTGTCCAGATTGGCGGCGAAGATTACCTCCGCTTCCTGCCTGAGATTGTCCTCAGCATTTTCGGGATCGCCATCACGCTGATGGAGGCGCTGGCATCCCCGCAGAAGAAGCGCCCATCCGGAGCACTTGCCCTGGTGGGTATTGCGATTGCATTTGCAGCCAATCTGTGGGCCTACACCGATGGCGGCGTGGCCTTTCAAAACATGATCATTATCGACGGTTACGGCACGTTCTTCCGGGCGCTTGTTCTGGTGGTGGGCGTCCTGTGTATTCTGCCGTCTATGAGTTATCTGGATCGCGAGGGCGCCCAGAAAGGCGAATATTACGCGCTGATTCTGTTTTCGCTGGTAGGCCAGTGCATTCTCGCAACCGCTAACGATCTCATCATGGTTTTCATCGGCCTGGAGATCTCCTCAATTGCAACGTATATTCTTGCAGGTTTTCTGCGCGATGACCGGCGTAACAATGAATCGGCGCTGAAATATTTTCTGCTGGGATCCTTCGCGACGGCATTTCTGCTGTACGGGATCGCCTGGATTTATGGCCTGGTTGGCTCTACCAACCTGGAAGAGATCCGCAGAATTCTGTCGCAAAGCGCTCCTGTTTCTCCTATTGCGGGGCTTGCGGCCGCGCTGATGTTCGTTGGGTTCGGATTTAAAGTTTCGGTTGCGCCGTTCCAGATCTGGGCGCCGGACGTTTACCAGGGCGCTCCCGCACCAGTGAGCGCATTCTTGTCTGCCGGGCCGAAAGCAGCGGCATTCGCCATCTTCTTCCGTGTTTTCATGATTTCGTTCCGGCCGATTAACGAGCACTGGATTTGGCTGGTATGGGGTTGCGCGCTAGCCACCATGATCATAGGCAATTTCGGGGCGTTGGTCCAGACGAACGTGAAGCGATTGCTGGGATATAGTTCGATCGCGCATGCCGGGTACGTGCTTATTGCGCTGACTGCCAGCTCTCAGGTGGGTGTCGCGGCAGCGATGTTTTACCTGGCGTCTTACGCGCTGATGAACATCGGGGCATTTATCGTAGTCAGCCACATTGCGGCCCGGAACGAACGCTATGTAAAAATCGAGGATCTCGCGGGACTGAGCCGCCGCGAACCGGCCACCGCTGCCCTGCTCGCGGTTTTCGTATTTTCGCTGATCGGCGTTCCGCTAACGGGCGGTTTTTTCGCGAAGTTCTACGTGTTCCAGGCGGCCTTGAATTCACACCTGGTGTGGCTGACGGTGCTCGGCCTGATTAACAGCGCGATTGCCGCGTATTACTACCTCAAAATCGTGGTTGCCATTTACATGCATGAGCCGGGCACGGCAACGACAGAGCTTCCGCCGCCTTCGACCGGAGTCCGTGTGGCGATTTGGGCCAGCGCGCTGGGGACCTTGTTTCTCGGCATCTTTCCGGGAACGCTGCTTTCGTTTGTGTCGTATTCGGCGACGGCGCTGCGGTGAGGGGGAGCGATACGGCTTTCTGCGTGTTCCTGCCCGACTTAGGGCGCTTACGCGCAATGTCGTTTACTTAAGCCGGTGGACCAATGATGGGATTGCGTTGCTGCAATCTTGCGCCTTAAAACCGAGCGTTAGCGAACTTGACTATACTTCCGCCTGATCATGCGTCGCTTACGCTCCGGGCTCGGATTCAACACTTTGCAGAAACGGAAGATGACGCGGTATTCCCAACTTTTGCTTAAGTAAATTGCGCTTGCGCTGCCGGCTCCCTTTCGAAAATGCATTGATTATCGCTGGTTTAAATGGGGCGCGGCGACTGTGCAAGTACGATAAGCGCAATCGGGGATGGCCGAAGCCGGCAAAGCGCCGCCTGGAAAGGCGACGGCAGCCACGATTGGCTGACCCCACAAACCTGCCGACCCACAGAATGTAGAAACTCCAGGCCGGACATGCCCGGCCAGTAGCAGTGAACGGAGATTCCTAAAAATGTTCGCTCAACTCGCGAATCGTTTTCAGTTGCAAAAGCCGTGGATGGCTCTTCGGAAGACTCTCATGTTCCAGAGACCAAGTGCGCGGATGGGGCACGTACACGGCGTTTAAACCTGCGGCGAGCGCCGGGTTGATATCCGATTTCGGCGAGTTTCCGATCATCCAGGTGCGCTCCGGCCGAAAGCGGCGTTCACGCGCAAGCTCGCGATAAGCCGGCAGGTTCTTTTCCCTAACGATCGCCGAATGACAGAAGTGGCAGACGAGACCGGAGCGGTCGATCTTCAGCCGTTGCTCCTCCGGATCCCCTTTGGTGAACAGGGTCAGCTCATGCCTTGCCGAGAGGTCGGCGAGTGTATCGGCAACGCCTTCGATCAGCTCGATGGGCTTATCGAGAATGGCATAGGCGAAGTCGCGAACCGCGGCGAGGTCCGCCTCCGAGATATCCCGCTCAGCGAGGCGTTGAAAGCAGACGGTCAGATTGTAGCCGAAATTGCGGGAACCATAGCCGTTTACCCTTGCGTTCACCATCTCGATTTCGTCGAGCACGGCGCGAATCTCGACGGGTGACATGCAGGAATGGCCGAGATACCCGCAAAACTGGTGGAACGCATCCTCGAAATAGATGTTGTTCTCCCAGAGCGTGTCGTCGGCATCAAATATGAGGTGCTGGCACTGCAATCTGATTTCCTATAGGGCTATCTTCGGATTCCCGTTCAAGGGAGCCACGCGTTTTGCGAAGGCGATTCGCTCCTGCCGCGCCAAATATTCGGGAACGATCCGGACCAGGTACTCGAGCCGTTCGACTTCCGACCGGAGCGAGAGCACGGTTTGCCGCCTATCCAAATCGGAAATAAGCTGCGCAAGCTGAAAACTGATGCGAACGAGATCGAATTCCGGCTCCGATGCATCGCCCGGGTTTTCGATCTCCGCCAGTTGCCGATAGGCCGCGATGGCCTTGTCGCGCAAATCAGAAGGAACCTCGCTCACATCCTCATCGTTGAAAAATTCCACTTCCGCTCTCAGGTACGACTTCTCTTCGTCGAGGGAGGCGATCTGGAAACGCCGCTGGCCGACAGCGACGAGATCGAGCCGGCCATCCGGGTAGCGATGCAGCACGCGCTCGACGCGAGCCGTACAGCCGATGTTGACGATACCTCCGCCTTTGGCGAGCACGACGCCAAACTCGGCTCCGGCAGGAACCACATCGCCCATCATTTCCTTGTAGCGCTCCTCAAAGATATGCAGCGGCAAGGGCATTGCGGGCAACAGCACGAGCGAGAGGGGAAACAGCGGCAGAAGCTCCGTGCTCATGCTTTCATTATCCGTTTCCCGGGGCCAGAGGATCCAATCTCCGGCGATATACTGGTGATCGGCTCCGTGATCCTGAAGCTGAAGCGCACGCCGGCCCTTTATCTGGTGGGCTTTATGGCGAGCGGAAAGACAACCATTGGACGCGCCGTCGCGGATGAATTGGGGTGGCCATTTACCGACATCGATAGCGAGATCGAATCCCGCCACGGGCGGAGCATCGCAGAGATCTTTCTAAGCGATGGAGAAGCGGTCTTTCGCGACCTGGAAACCGAGATGATTCGCGCGCGGGTGCAGGAGATAGAAGCCGGAAACCCGTGCGTGGTGGCGCTCGGCGGAGGCGCATTTGTTCAACCTCGAAACTGGGAGCTGATTCAGAACAACGGTATCGCGGTATGGCTGGATTGCACACTCGAAACCGTTCGTAAGCGCCTGGGAGAGGACAGCACGCGACCGCTTGCCGCGGATAGAGGGAGCGGGCTCCAACGATTGTATGAGGACAGGCGTCCCTTGTACGCACGAGCCGATTTCCGAATTGACGTCGATACGGCTGAGCTGCCGGAGATCGTGCAAAGGATTCTCCGCCTGCCGATTTTCTGAAGAGGATGAAAACGGCTGATAGCGGATTGCGGCGCGATGCACTGGCGATTCTAAAGGCTGGACTCGAAGCCGCCGATGCCGGTAATGCTGTGCGGCGGAACTTCTCGTGTTCGGGCGGTTTTCTCCGGGCGGGCACAGCGCGGATCGCTCTTAAAGAGTTCGATCGCATATTCCTGATCGGGGCGGGGAAAGCTTCTGTCCAGATGGCCGCCGCTGTCATCCGGGTGCTGCCGTGCAGGCTCTCCGGAGGTCTGGTTGTCACCAAACGGGGACACGGGGGCGGCGGGCTCCGCGGTATTCCGGTGATCGGGGCCGGGCACCCGATTCCCGATGAGGCTGGCCTTGCCGCCTCTCAGCAAGTGCGAGAGTTGCTGATGGAGATGAATGCACGGGACCTGCTGATAGTAACGATCTCGGGCGGCGCTTCCGCGCTGCTCGCCGCGCCCGCCGCGCCGGTGACGCTTGCCGAGAAGCAGCAGACGACGGATCTTCTCTTGCGCGCCGGCGCGAATATAGCGGAGCTGAACGCGGTACGGAAGCACCTTTCGGCGCTAAAGGGCGGGCTCCTGGCGGCGCTGGCGTATCCAGCGACTGTCGTGAGCCTCTTGCTATCCGACGTAATCGGAGACCCGATTGACGTGATCGGCTCAGGTCCAACGGCTCCGGACCCCACTACGTTCGGCGACGCTCTGGCGGTGCTCGAAACGTATGGACTGATTGAGCTGATTCCGAAAGCAGTTTGCGAACGCCTGCTGCAGGGCGCAGCCGGCACAGTGGCCGAGACGCCGAAACCTGGCGATCCACAGTTTCAGAACGTTCAAAACATTATCGTTGGCAGCAACCGCCTGGCGATGGAAGCAGCGACGAAGAAGAGCAGGGCGCTCGGTTATCGTACGCTGATTCTCTCAAGCACGATGCAGGGGGAAACGCGCGAGGTGGCACAAGTCCACGCGCAGATACTGCGGGAGGTGCAGGCATCAGGCCATCCCGCCCGGCCTCCCGCTTGCATTCTGTCGGGGGGAGAGACAACGGTCACGGTTCGTGGCAAGGGAAAAGGCGGGCGCAACCAGGAATTTGCACTTGCCGCGGCAAGCGAAATCGCAGGTCTGAAGGACTCGTTGGTATTGAGCGCGGGAACCGATGGGACCGATGGACCGACCGATGCTGCCGGCGCAATTGCCACTGGCGAAACAGTGGGCCGCGCTACAGCGCTGGGCCTGGAGGCCGCGGCCCATTTACGCGCGAACGACTCCTATCCTTTCTTCGATGCGCTTGGCGACTTGATCCGCACCGGGCCGACCGGTACGAATGTTATGGACATTCACCTGATGCTGGCAGGCGCTCGTAGAACGTGAGTGAATTATCGCCCTGCTTTAATACTCGGGTTTTCGTCAGCGCTCCGTATCGTTCTTCCAGGTTCACGCGCGAGGCATGCTGCGCGATGGCGATGCTGCATTCCGTAGCCGACAAGGCGAGCAACGCTCCGGCGTACTCGCTCAACTGATCATAGGGCGGATCGATGAACGCAATATCCGCCGGGTAATTGGGCAGAAGAACGGAGGCGCTGCCGCGAACGACCGTAACTCCGCCGGTAATGGCGAGAGAGGCCAAATTCTCGCGAATAACGTCCACTGCGGCGGGCTTGCGCTCGATCAGGATCACTTGCTTTGCGCCCCGGCTCAAGGCTTCAATGCCGACTGCTCCGCTTCCGGCATAGGCGTCGAGGAAAACTTTCCCGGGAATTCTCGATGCGAGCACGTTAAAGAGCGTTTCGCGCAGCCGATCCGGTGTCGGGCGAACAGCCTTGCCTGGAACACTCTTCAGCTTCCGGCTGCGAAAACGCCCCGCGATTACCCTCATCTCAGCCGACCTGCACGAAGCCGTATCTGCGCTGCCAGTGTTCCTGGATGTAATGAACGACAGCGCGCAACTCTTCTCCATCGCGATTTTCGATCACCTTTTGCGCCTCGGCGCGCGCCATCTCCAGCACGTCCGTGTCGCGCACCAGATCGCCCATGCGCAATCCCGGTATGCCAGACTGCCTGGTTCCGAAAAACTCACCTGGGCCGCGCAGCCTCATATCCATATCGGCAATGTAGAATCCGTCGTTTGATTCGACCAGCGTGCGGATTCTTTCCCTCGCAATATCGTTCAGCTTCCCTGTGACTAGAATGCAATAGCTCTGATGCGGCCCTCGTCCCACCCGGCCGCGCAATTGATGGATCTGCGCCAGACCAAACCGTTCGGCCTGTTCAATCACGATGACCGACGCGTTAGGCACATCGACGCCAACCTCAATCACGGTGGTCGCCACGAGGATCTTCGTTTGGCCGTTTTGAAAGCCCCGCATGGCCACATCTTTGTCGTCGGCGCTCATCTTTCCGTGCAGAAGGCCGACTTTAATATGGGGGAAAACGGTGACTGACAAATGAGTGAACATCTTTTCGGCGGCTTTGACGGCTTCGGTCTCCGATTCCTCGACCACGGGGTAGACGACATAGGCCTGTCTGCCGGCCTGGATCTGCTGCGCAACAAAGCTATACACGCCCTCGACAGCCGACTCCTTTACGTGTTTTGTGATGATGGGCTTGCGTCCCGGCGGAAGCTCATCGATGGTTGAGACATCCAAGTCTCCATAGATCGTGAGGGCGAGAGTGCGCGGGATGGGGGTCGCGGTCATGACGAGCACATCGGGCTGCTCGCCCTTTTTGAAGAGTTCCAGACGCTGCCGGACACCGAACCGGTGCTGCTCATCGACGATCGCAAGACCCAGCTTGCGGAAGGTCACGTCTTCCTGGATCAGCGCGTGCGTGCCGACAACGGCATGGATCATGCCTTCCGCCAGCATGCGCTTGATCTGCTGCTTTTCGTGGGGCGTTGCCGAGCCGGTGAGCGAAGCAACGATATAGCCAAGCTTCTCCAGCAGGCGCTTGAAATACGAGAGATGCTGAGTGGCGAGAATCTCAGTTGGCGCGAGGACTGCGACCTGATAGCCGTTCTCAATCGCGATTACGGCCGATTGAGCGGCGACGATGGTTTTCCCGCTGCCTACATCGCCTTGCAGAAGGCGGTTCATGGGATGCGGCTGCTTCATGTCGTCCGCGATCTCCTGCATGACGCGGCGCTGCGCCGCAGTGGGCTTAAAGGGCAGCATCTTCTTGATCTGCTCGCGTGCATGCGCGGTTACGGAGAACGAAATGCCTGTTGCGGCCCGGGCCTTCGTTTTCTTCAGGGCCAGGCCACATTCCAGCCAGAAAAATTCATCGAATATCAGCCGGACCTGCCCGGGCGTGCGGAACGCATTGAGAAGCTGTAATGCCGTGCCCGCCGGCGGAGCATGCAGTTTGTGAATGGCGGATGCGAGATCGGGAAGCTGAATGCGCGCCCGGACGCTTTCCGGCAGGGCATCTTCCGGCATGGGCGCTTCTTTTAAAATGCGATGGATGAGGCCACGAAATACACGTGTAGAGATCTTTCCCGCCGCTTCGTAAACGGCAACAATTCGCCCGGCGTGGAGCATCTCGTCTTCCTCCCGCTCGTCGGAGAGAATCTCGACTTCCGGCTGCACCATCAGACGATGCCCGCTGGAGCGATTCAATTCCACCTTTCCAAAAAGAGAGACGCGCCTGTCGGGGATGAGGCTTTCGGCGTAGCGCTCGCCATGGAACCAGCGGGCTTCCAGAGTTGCGCCACTTTCATCGGTGAATGCGACTTCGAAGAGTCCCAGGCTTCTACGCTTGAATCCTGACAGCCGGGCGCTCTTCACTCGCGCAATGATAACCGCCTTCTCGCCGGGCGCGAGCGCCGCAATCTTTTTGAGATTGGTGCGATCTTCATACCGGAACGGAGCGTAATAGAGAAGGTCCGCGACCGTTTGCAATCCCTTCGCGGCCAACATCTCGGCGCGAGCGGGTCCGATGCCTTTTACGTATTGCAGCGGAGTGGAAAGTTCCAATTCCCTAGACTATCGTTCGCTGGGCTGAGCGCCTTAAAGCAGACATCATATGATTATCGGAACAGATGCATCGAACAATGAGATTCAGATCGAGGGAAGGGGATTCACAGAATGAAATGGTTAGCGCTCCTGTTCGCGACCGCGGCTACGCTGATGGCACAAGGTGAGAAAGTTCGCATTATCGCCTTCGGCGCCCATCCGGACGATTGCGATCTTCGCGCCGCGGGTACAGCGGCTCTTTGGGAGAAGATGGGCGATGCGGTTAAGTTCGTATCGGTGACGAACGGCGATGCGGGCCACCAGACGATGCGCGGTCCGGAACTGGCAAAACGCAGGCTTGCCGAGGCAAAAGAGTCAGGAAGGCGTTTGGGGATTGAGTATGACGTGTTGAACAACCACGATGGGAAGCTGCTTCCGACGCTTGATGTCCGCGAGGAGATCATTCGCGAGATCCGGAAATGGAAAGCAGATGTCGTGCTTGCGCCGCGACCGAACGATTATCATCCCGATCATCGCTACACGGGCGTGTTAGTTCAGGATGCCGCTTACATGGT